>JAKBBK010000027.1 GCA_021808525.1 Pseudomonadota bacterium | reverse complement strand
CCGAACTTGTTCGACAGCACCGTCGTGATCGCCGCCGTCAGCGTCGTCTTGCCGTGGTCCACGTGCCCGATCGTCCCCACGTTCACATGGGGCTTGGTCCGCTCGAATTTGCTCTTCGCCATGATGAATGCTCCTGAAAACCGTGAGGGTGAAACGTGCGACTCGAAAACGGCGTGACCTGGAAAACGGATGCCGCAAATCAACTACCAATCAATGGTGCCCATGGCGGGAATCGGACCCGCGACCTCTCCCTTACCAAGGGAGTGCTCTACCACTGAGCCACATGGGCGTGTTCCTGCCGGTTTGCGCCTGCTTCGGAAGACCGCGCCGGAAATGCGAGCCGGGGCGGGCGATCAGGCGGGAGACGAGCCGAACGGACGGCGGGTGGCAGGACGTGGCGCGAAGGAGCATGGAGCGGGAGACGGGAATCGAACCCGCGCCATCAGCTTGGAAGGCTGAGGTTCTACCATTGAACTACTCCCGCGACTGCAATCCGCTCGCGCGGACCGCGCCTGCCGGCGTGGTCTTTTCGTATCGCTGCTGCCTGCTCGTGCTGCTACCTGCTCGTGCTGCTCGCTCGTTCCTCTGCGATCTTCCGCGACGCGCTGTTCCGTGGGCCCGTGACCCCCGAAGCCTTGCGAAAACCGTGAAACCGTAAAACCGTACTGCGTTGTTCTGGTGGAGGAGGTTGGATTCGAACCAACGTAGGCGTAAGCCAACAGATTTACAGTCTGCCCCCTTTAGCCACTCGGGCACCCCTCCGAGGCGAACCTAAAATTCTCAAGGCATCGGAAGAATTTGTCAACTCCCCTGCTGCAGTGCGTCAGCGGGGGCAGGGCCGAAAAGCTCCTCCAGCGCCGCGCCCGGATCGTCCCGGCGCATGAAGGCCTCTCCCACGAGGAAGGCGTGCACCCCCTGCCCGCGCATGCGCGCGACGTCCGCCCGGGTGGAAATGCCGCTCTCGGTCACCACCAGGCGGTCGGGGGGAATGCGCGGCAGCAGGTCCAGCGTGACCTCGAGCCGGGTCTCGAAACTGCGCAGATCGCGGTTGTTGATGCCCAGCAGGGGGGTGCGCAGGCGCAGGGCGCGCTCCAGTTCCGCGGCGTCGTGCACTTCCACCAGCACGTCCAGGCCCAGGCTGCCGGCGCAGTCCTCGAGTTCGGCCATGCGCGCGTCGTCCAGCGCGGCGGCGATCAGCAGCACGCAATCGGCGCCCATCGCGGCGGCCTCGAACACCTGGTAGGCGTCGACCAGGAAGTCCTTGCGCAGCACCGGCAGCGCACAGGCCGCGCGCGCGGCCCGCAGGAAATCGGGCGAGCCCTGGAAATACTCGCGATCGGTCAGCACCGACAGGCAGGCGGCGCCGTGGGCGGCGTAGGCGGCGGCGATCTCGGCCGGACGGAAGTCGGCGCGCAGCAGGCCCTTGGAGGGGCTGGCCTTCTTGACCTCGGCGATCACCGCGGGGTATCTGGCCTCCACGCGGCGGCGCATGGCCGCGGCGAAGCCCCTCGGCGCCTCGGTGCGTGCGCGGGCGCGCGCCTGGAGCTCGGTCAGCGGCAGCGCGGCGCGCGCGGCCTCGACTTCTCGGGCCTTGGTGGCCAGGATGCGTTGCAGGATGTCGTTCATGGAGGCGGGCCCGCGCGGGGCGAAGGGATCAGGACAGGCCGGCGAGCTCGCGGGTGCAGGCCACGAAGGCCTGCATGCCCTGGCGCGCGGCGCCGCTGGCCAGCGCCTTGCGCGCCAGCTCGATGCCTTCGCCCACGCCGGGCGCCACGTCGGCGGCGTACAGGGCGAAGCCTGCGTTGAGCAGCACCACGTCGCGCGCCGGGCCGGGCTGGTCGTCCAGGACCTCGCGCATGCGCCGCACCGATTCGCTCGGCGAGGCCACCTGCAATTCGCGCAGATCGCAGATGCGCATGCCGAAGTCGGCCGGATGCACCGAATACTCGCGCACCTGCCCGTCGCGCAACTCACCCACCAGCGTGGGGGCGCACAGCGAGACCTCGTCCAGCCCGTCCGTGCCGTGCACCACCAGCACGTGGCGACTGCCCAGGCGCTGCAGCACGCGCACCAGGATGCCGACCAGGTCCGGGTGGAACACGCCGAGCAGCTGGTTGGGCGCGCCGGCCGGATTGGTCAGCGGTCCCAGGATGTTGAACAGGGTGCGCACTCCCAGTTCCTTGCGCACGGGCGCGGCATGCTTCATCGCGCTGTGGTGGTTGGGGGCGAACATGAAGCCGATGCCGGTGCGCTGCAGGCATTGCGCCACCTGCTCGGGCGACAGGCTCAGGGCCCCGCCCAGGGCCTCGATGGCGTCGGCCGAGCCCGAGGAGGAACTCACGCTGCGCCCGCCATGCTTGGCCACCCGCGCGCCGGCGGCCGCCGCCACGAACATGCTGGTGGTGGAAATGTTGAAGGTGTGCGCGCTGTCGCCCCCGGTGCCCACGATGTCGACCAGTCGGTCGGTATCGTGCAGAGGAACCTTGGTGGCGAATTCGCGCATGACCATGGCGGCGGCGGTGATCTCGCCCACGGTCTCCTTTTTCACCCGCAGCCCGGTGATCAGCGCGGCGATCATGACCGGGGACATCTCCCCCGTCATGATGCGCCGCATCAACGCCAGCATCTCGTCGTGGAAGATCTCGCGGTGCTCGATGACGCGCACCAGCGCGTCCTGGTTGGTGATGGTCATGGTGGGGCGCCCCTGTTCAGCGATTCGGCATGTCGAGGAAATTGCGCAGCAGGCGATGGCCGTGCTCGCTCTCGATGGATTCGGGGTGGAACTGCACGCCCTCGATCGCATGTTCGCGATGACGCACGCCCATGATCTCGCCATCGGCCGTGCGGGCCGAGACCTCCAGGAAGCCGGGCAGGCTCGCCTCTTCGATGGCCAGCGAGTGGTAGCGCACCACGGTGTAGGGGCTGGGCAGCCCGGCGAACACGCCGCGCCCGTCGTGCTCGATGGGGCTGGTCTTGCCGTGCATGATGGTGCGCGCGCGCACCACGCGCCCGCCGAAGGCGGCGGCGATGGCCTGGTGGCCCAGGCATACGCCCAGGATGGGCAGGCGCCCGGCGAAGTGGCGCAGCACCTCCACGCTGATGCCGGCCTCGGCCGGCGAACAGGGGCCCGGGGAAATGACGATGCGCTCGGGGGCCAGGCGCTCGATGTCGGCCGTCGTGAGTTCGTCGTTGCGCACGGTGCGCACGTCCTGGCCGAGTTCGCCCAGGTACTGCACCAGGTTGAAGGTGAAACTGTCGTAGTTGTCGATCATCAGCAGCATGGCGTGACACTCCGGAGTCTGCGCCGCGCGGCGCCGCACGCGATGTCGCGGCCGGCGCGCGCCGAGGGGCCGCCCGGTGCGGGCGGCAAGGCGGGGGAGGGGGATTCGTTCAGGCGGCTGGCTTGCGCCAGGGCCAGGCCTCCCCCACGGCGCTGCGCCACGCGGGCTGCGCGGGAGCGTGCGGGAGCGGGAGCCAAGCTTGCATGAGCGTGATTATCGCAACTTCCGGCCGGCCGCCTGGTCGTGCACCCCGGAATGCACCCGGCCGGCGGGGACGTGGCGCGCCGCGGACTCGACGTGGCGGGTCTGGTCGTCGAAAAAGAAGTCCGGCTGGAACTCGCGCAGGAAGGGGCCCTTGTCCAGGCCGCCGAGGAACATGGCCTCGTCGATGGCGATGTTCCAGGCCATCAGGGTGCGCACCGCGCGCTCGTGCGCGGGGGAACTGCGCGCGGTGACCAGCGCGGTGCGCAGGCGCATGGAGGTGGCGCCGCTGCTGGCGGCGTGCTGCAGCCTGTGCAGTGCCTCCAGCAGCGGCTTGAAGGGGCCGGGCGGCAGCGGCAGCGAGGCCTTGCGCGTCTCGTGGCGCGTGAAGCCGGGCAGGCCCTCGCGCTGGTACACGCGCTCGGCCTCGTCGGAGAACAGCACGGCGTCGCCGTCGAAGGCGATACGCACCTCCTGCGGGTGCGCCTCGCCGGCACGCACCGACTGCGGGTACACCTGGGCTGCGGGAAAGCCGGCGGCGAGCGCCGCGCGCACGTCATCGGTGTTGGCCGACAGGAACAGCTTGGCCCCCAGTGCGTGCAGGTAGTGGTAGGGCGGGCGCCCGCGGGTGAACACCCCGCGCTCGATGGCGGTGGCGTGGTGACGGGCGGAGCGGAACACCCGCAACCCCGACACCGGGTCGTTGCGCGACAGCAGCACCACCTCCACGCGGTCGCGGTCGGCGTCGCTGGTGTTGAAGGCCAGCAGCTTGCGCACCAGTTGCAGGGCCACGCCAGGCGAGGCCGGAACGTCCAGGCGCTCGAGTTGCAACTGCATGTAGGCCGTGTCGTCGGCCGTCTCGAACACCAGGTTTTCCTCCTCGAAATCGAACAGCGCGCGCGAGGAGATGGCCACCACCAGTTTCTCCGGTGGCGCGGGGGCTTCGGCTGCGGGCGGGTCGGGCTGGCTCATGGCGGCGCACCTGGTTCGGGCAAGTGGCGTCGAGCTTAACGGATCGCCCGCCCGGGCTCGGCCTGGGCGGCCGCGGCGGGGTGCCGCGGCTCAGGGCATGGCCGGGCTGGCGCGGCGGCGCCGGCCCGGCGAGTCGACGCGGCCGCGGGGGCCGGCCGCATCGAGCTCAGCGCCGATCGTGGTCGCGATCGCGCTCGCCACCGGCGAACAGCGGGCTCATCACCGCCGTGCCGGCATCGCAGGCGTGGTTCAGGCAGGGCAGGCCCATGCCGCCTTCCAGGGTGCGCAGCAGCGAGAAGTGGCTGTAGAAGGTGTTGTCGACCACGCGCGGGGCGCGGTGGTTGTTGATCACCAGGGTCAGCACCTTGTTGGGCTCGTTGACGCCGTAATCGTTCTCGTCCCAGGTCACAACGATGGCGTTGTGGCCATGCTCCCAGGCCGGCGAGGCCTGGATGGACTGCACCAGCTTGCGCAGCATCGCGTCGCCGCGGTACATCAAGGCCGGTCCGGTGCAATCCGCACCCGCGTTGCCGCGGCCGTGCTGGTCATTGCACTGATTGGGGGCGATGAAGGAGAAGTTCGGCACCTGGCCGCTGCGCAAGTCGGCGTACAGGCCGCGGGGCCCGTCGAAGCCGACGATGTTGTTGCGCAGCGCCGGGCTTTCCTGGATGTCGCGGAAATACACGAAGGGATCATGCTTGGCCGCGTACAGCTGCACCATGCTGCCGCCCGGGGTGGGCTGGCTCAGCAGCGAGCCGCTGTCGTTGCCGTTGACGAACACGCCGTCGCTGTAATTGACGTTGTCGGCGCCGGCCAGCGGCAGGTCTTCCTGGTAGCTCTTCCAGGACTTGCCGGCCTGCATGAGCTGTTCGGCGATGGTCTTGCCCACCGTCGGGGCGGCGGCGTAGCCGACCTTGCCGTCCAGGTCCCAGGAGCCGGTGGCGGGATTGCCGGGCACGCCGGAGCCCACGGGGTAGACCTCGTTGACATAGTCGATGGCCGGGGTCGCCGCGTCGACACCGGAACCCTGGATGGGGCAGATCACCGTGGGCTGGCCCGCAGGCGCCGCCACGTCGAGGTTGGGCACGCCGGTGGCGATGTTGGGCGAGCAGCCGGCGTTGTGCCAGTCGGGCATGTTGTCGCTGCGCACGCCGAAGTTGGAGCCGCCGACGACTTCCAGGTAATTGGTCAGGCTGGGGTGGCCGACCCCGTAGTAGTTGGTGGCGACGTTGGCGCTGCGGTACAGCTGGTTGATGTAGGGAACGTCGGGGTTGCCCACCTCGGCGTTCATGGGCTGGTTTTCCATCATGATCACCCAGACATGGTCCAGGTGGGGAACGCCGGCGGGCACGGGGCCCTGGTCGGCTTGCGCGGTGGCGCAGGCCAGGAAACAGGCGCCGACGAGCGCGGCGAGGGTCTTGCGGTTCATGGTCGTCCTCGGAAAAGGGGTGGCAAAGCGATGGCGCTTGTTGCAAGGAGTTGCGCCAGACACGCTTTGTAGGATGTCCGCGAGACGATTTGATGACACGGCCGGCCTGGAGGGCCCGTACCCCTCGACCGCGGGGGAGGCCGGCCGCGGCGGGAGCCTGCGCTCAGGCCCCGGACTCAGTCCGGGCGTTGCAGGGATCGGCGCAACGCGGCGGCTTCGGCGGCCGGCGAGTCCCCGCCGTATTGCACCGAGCGCCCCTCCGCCGGCCAGGCCTCGCCGGCCGGCGAGGCCTGCGGCACCGCGAGCGGGGCCGCGTCCGGGCTGGTGCGCAGCACCTCGCGCACGCCGTTGCGCAGCAGCACGGCCTGGCCGAAGCCGGTGTCCACGAGGCGCACGCCGTCGATCACCAGGGCCCCCGCCGGGTAGGCTTGCGGCGCCCTGCCGTCGATGCCGATCAGCGCCGCGCCGGCCTTGGCCCCGCCGCCGATCACGCCCCACAGCCGAAAGCGCGTGGAAGCCGCGACGACATGCGGCGCCGGGTACAGGCCCGCGGCCCGGGCCGCCAGGGCGTTCCAGTCGGGCATCGCCAGCGGCGCGGACGGAGTCTCCCGGGCGGCGCGCCAGATGCGCAGGCCCCAGTGCACGGCCACGCTGGCGCAGGCCAGGGCCAGCAGGTTGGCGGCCAGCACGGCCGCCAGGCGCGCCCGATCCAGGTGCCTGCGGCCGGGCATGGAAGCTGGAGTCATGGCCATGGCGCGTCTACTTCACCAGGTTGTTCATCTGGATGATGGGCAGCATCACCGCCAGCACGATGGTCATGACCATCAGGCCCATGCCCAGGATCAGCAGCGGCTCGAGGATGGTGACCAGGGTGAAGGCGCGGCGCTGGACTTCCTGCGCGTGCTGCGCGGCCGCGCGCTGCAGCATCTCGGGCAGCGTGCCCGTCTGCTCTCCCAGGCGGATGAAGGTGATGAGCACCGGCGGGTAGCGCCGGTGCAGGCTCAACGCCGAGGCCAGCGAGGAACCCTCGCGCACCAGTGCAAGCGCCTCCTGCGCATCGGCCTTGAGCACGCTGTTCGATACGGTGTCGATGGCCGCCTGCAGCGCGCGCAGGATGGGCACCCCGGCGCCGCTGAGAATGGCCAGCGTGGAGGCGAAGCGCGCCGTGTTCAGCCCGCGCACCAGGCGGCCCAGCTGCGGGACCCGCAGCAGCGCCGCGTGCACCGCCGCGCGCGGCCCGGGCACGCGCAGCGCCTGGCGCAGCAACAGCGCCGCGCCGGCCAGCACCAGCGCCAGCAGCCAGCCCCAGTGGCGGATGAAACCGCTGAGGGCGATGAGCATCACCGTCAGCAGGGGGAGTTTCTGGTGCGCGCCCTGGAACACCCCCACCACCTGCGGCACCACGTAGGTGAGCAGCAGCGTGACCACGGCGATGGCCACCAGCACGACGATCACCGGATAGGCCACCGCCTGCAGCAGCTTGGAGCGCAGCTGCTGGCTGCTCTCCAGGTAATCGGCCAGGCTGCCCAGCACCGCGCCCAGGTCGCCGCTGTCCTCGCCGGCCGACACCAGCGCCCGGTACACGTCGGAGAACTCGCGCGGATGGCGCGACAGCGCCGCGCTGAGGCTGTGCCCGCCGCCGACCTCGCTTTTCACCGCCTGCAGCAGGTCGGCCAGGTCGGCGCGGTCGGCATCCTCGGCCAGCGCCCCCAGCGCGCGCTCCAGGGGCAGACCGGACACCAGCAGCCCCGAGAGCTGGCGGGTCAGCAGCGCCAGCTCCTGCGCGTTCATGCGCCGGCGCGCGAAGCGCCGCGCCCCCACCGGCGCGCCCTCGGCGGCGATGGCGTCCACCTGCAGGGGAATCAGACCGCGCGAACGCAGCAGCGAGCGGGCGCCGCGCGCGCTGTCGGCTTCCAGCACGCCGCGCTGTTCGGCGGCGGCCGCGTCCAGCGCGACGAAACGGTAGGCGGGCATGGCGGCGTGCTCCGGGTTATTCGCGGGTCACGCGCATCAGTTCAGCCAGCGAGGTCTGGCCCGACTCCACCCAGCGCATGCCGTCCTCGCGCATGTTGCGCATGCCGGCGGCGGTGGCCAGGCGGCGCAGCTCGGCCTCGGCCGCCTGCTCGTGCACCGCGGCGCGCAGCGCATCGTCGGCCTCGAGCAGCTCGAACACGCCCGTGCGGCCGCGGTAGCCGGTGTGGTTGCAGGCCGGACAGCCGTCTGCGACGAAGCCGGTGCCCTCGGGCGAGGGCTTGCGGCATTGCGCGCACAGCATGCGCACCAGGCGCTGGGCCAGCACGCCCAGCAGGGAGGAGGCGAGCAGGAAGGGCTCGACCCCCATGTCGATCAGGCGCGTGACGGCCGAGGGCGAATCATTGGTGTGCAGGGTGGCCAGCACCAGGTGCCCGGTCAGCGAGGCCTGGATGGCGATCTGCGCGGTCTCGAAGTCGCGGATCTCGCCGATCATCACGATGTCCGGGTCCTGGCGCAGGATGGCGCGCAGCGCCCGCGCGAAACTCAGGTCGATGCGCGGGTTGACCTGGGTCTGCCCGATGCCGGGGAGGTCGTATTCCACCGGGTCCTCGACGGTCATGATGTTGAGCTCGGCCGAGTCCAGGCGCGCCAGGGTCGAGTACAGCGTGGTGGTCTTGCCGCTGCCGGTCGGGCCGGTCACCAGCAGCAGGCCGTGGGGGTGGCGCACCAGCGCGTCGAAGCGCTCGAGCATGGGGGCCGACATGCCCACCGCGCGCAGGTCCAGGCGCGCGGCCGATTTGTCCAGCAGGCGAAGCACCGCGCGTTCGCCATGCGCGCAGGGCAGCGTGGACACGCGAACGTCCAGCGCGCGCCCGCCGATGCGCAGGGAGATGCGTCCGTCCTGCGGCAGGCGCTTCTCGGCGATGTCCAGCTGGGCCAGGATCTTCACGCGGGAGATCAGCGCCGCGTGCAGCGCCTTGTTCGGCCGCACCACGTCGTGCAGCGTGCCGTCGACGCGGAAGCGCACCACCGAGAAGGTCTCGAAGGGCTCGACGTGGATGTCGCTGGCGCCGTCGCGCGCGGCCTGGGTGAACAGCGCGTTGAGCATGCGGATGATCGGCGCGTCGTCGGCCGTCTCCAGCAGGTCCTCCACCGCGGGCAGGTCCTGCAGCAGGCGCGAGAGGTCGACGTCGCCCTCGACCTCGCTGACCACCTCGGCGGCGCTGCCGTCGCGTTGCGCGTAGGCGGCGCCGATGCGCTCGAGCAGCTCGTCCTGCGCGATGCGCTGCACCTCGCGCACGCGATGCTGGCGCTGCACCTCGGCCATGCCTGCGGCGCGCGTGGACTCGCTGATCCACAGCATCAGGTCCTCGCCCTCGCGCTCGGCCAGCAGTGCCTGGTCGCGGCAGAAGGCGTAGGGCAGCGGGTAGCGTGCGGACATCGCCGGCTCCGGGGCTCAGGGCTTGGTCGAGGGCGCGGGCGCCGGCGCCGGCAGCGGCGCGGGGGCGGGCGCCGGCGCCGGATTCCCGGCCGGACCGAGGTCGGGCAGGATCGGACCCGGCAGCTCGGGCAGGCCGAAGGAGGGCAGGGCCTGGGTGCCGCGCTCCAGCCGCTGCATGTAGTCGTAGCGCTGGCGGCTGACCTCGGTGCCCTCGGCCTGGCTGCGCACGATGATCGGGCGCAGGAACACCATCAGGTTGGTCTTGGTCAGGGTGCGCGCCTTGGAGCCGAACAGCAGGCCCAGCACCGGAATGTCGCCCAGGCCGGGGATCTTGTTGTGGCTGTAGGTGAGCTGGTTCTGCATCAGCCCGCCCAGCACGATGGTCTGGCCGCTGTCCACCAGCACCGTGGTCTGCAGCGAGCGCTTGTCGGTGATGTACTGGCCGTTGGTCACCGTAGGGTTGGCGACGGTGGAGTTCTCGCTGTAGACGTCCAGCTTGATCACGTTGCCGGCGGTGATCTGGGGGCGGATCTTCAGGGTCAGGCCCACGTCCTGGCGGTCGTAGGTCTGGAAGGGCGTGACGCTGTTGGTGGTGGAGCCCGTCTGGGCGTAGGAGCCGGTGAGGAAAGGCAGGTTCTGACCGACGATGATCTTGGCCGTGTCGTTGTCCAGGGTCATCAGGTTCGGCTGGGACAGGATGTTGGCGTCCAGGTTGTTGCGCATGAAGTTCGCCAGCAGCCCCAGGGTGGTGATGCCGGCGATGTTGTGCAGGATGCCGATGTTCAGGCCCTGCTCGGGCGCGATGGCCCCGCTGGCCAGCGCGGCCGCCCCCTGGCCGCTGGACAGGGCCGTCTGCAGCGCGATGATGTTGCTGGCGCTGCCGTTGGCCAGGTTGCTGAAGTTGGTGCCTCCGACGATGCCGTTGTTGCCGGTGGCGCTGCCCAGGGCCGATTCCCACTGCACGCCGAGCTGCGCCGCCTTGGTGGCGCTGACCTCGACGATCAGCGCCTCGACGTAGACCTCCGCGCGGCGCACGTCCAGCTTGTTGATCACGGCCTTGAGCTGGCGGAACACCGGCGGCGGCGCGTTGATCACCAGCGCGTTCATCGCCACGTCCGCGTACACCGAGCCGCCCTGCGGCAGCGCCACCGTCTGGTTCTCGTCGCCGGGCCCGAAGTCGGGGGCGTGGCCCAGGCCTCCGCTGCCCTGGCCCGAGGCGCCCGACCCGGAGCCTGAGGAGTAGCCGCTGGAGCCCATGCCGCCGCCGGAGTAGTCGGAGCGCCCGCCCGCCGCCGCCGAGCCCAGGGCCTGGCGCGCGGCCTGCTGCAGCGAGCCCTCGCCGGCGCCACCGGCGGCCGCGTTGACGGCCAGCACGCCCTGCAGCACCTTGGCCAGCGAGGCGGCCGAGGCGTTGTGCAGGTAGACCACGTGGATGTCGTCGCCGTCGTCGGCGGCCGGACGATCGAGCTTGTGGATCATCTGCTCGATCTGCATGAGCTGCACGCCGTTGCTGGCGCGCACGATCAGCGAGTTGCTGCTGGTGTCGGGGAGCACCACCGCGCGCATGCCCGAGGAGGTCGATACCCCGCCGGTGTTCTGCGCCGGCGCGCGCGCCGGAAGGCCGCGGGTGTTGTCCGAGGAGCCTTGCAGGGAGATCAGCTTGTCCAGGGTCGAGGCGAGCTCGGAGGCCACCGCGTAGTGCAGCGGCACCACGTCGACCTCGCTGCCGGTGGGGATGTCCAGGCCGGCGATGATGCGCGCCAGGCGCCGCAGGTTGTCGGCGTAGTCGGTGATCACCAGCGCGTTGCTGCCGGGGTCGACGTTGATGGTGTTGTTGGGCGAGATCAGCGGGCGCAGCACCGGCAGCAGGTTGCTGGCGGCCTGGTTGCGCAGCTCGAACACCTGCGTGACCACCTGGTCGCCGCGCCCGGGGATGCGAGCGAGCTGGTTGCCCACGCCCACCGGCGTGGTCTGCAGGCGCGCGTCGGCCTCGGGCACGACCTTGAACACCCCGTCGTGCTCGACCACCGCGTAGCCGGCCAGGCGCAGCTGCGTGAGCAGGGCCAGGTAGACCTGCTGCGGCGGCACGGGGGTCTTGAACTGCAGCGAGATATGGCCCTTGACCCGCGGGTCGACGATGAAATTGCGCCCCGTGGCGGCGGCCACGGCCTGCACCGCGCTGGAGATCTCGGCGTTGACCAGGTCGATGGTCATGGGCGGCCGGGCCTCGGCCTCCCGCGCATGGCGGGGGGCCGTGCGGGGCGCGGCCCCGGCGGGGGCCAGCGGCGCCAGGCCCAGGGCCGTGCAAAGCAGCCATGCCGTGGCTGCGCGGCCTCGGCGCAGCGCCGGACGAGTCGCCCTGGGGATGGAATATGCGCTCATGAAAGTGGGTCCCTATGGTTCACCGCTCGATGCCTTCGCTGCTCAATGCCTTCATCACCCGACGCCGTCACAGTCCGATGCGTACATGGTCGCCTTCCCGGCGCCCCAGCAGGCCCAGCAACGTGGCCAGTGCCTGCTCGCGCTGAGGGGCCGCGCGGGCGGTGCCCGAGAACTGCATGCGCTGGCCGTTCCAGACGCCGTCGCCGGCGAGGATCAGGGCTCCCGACAGCGTGCTCAGGTGCAACTCGGCGCTGGCGCCGCGCCCGTCGACGTCCACCCGGTAGCTGCCCAGGGGCGACACCGTGCTCAGGCGCGAGCTCATGTCCAGCAGATCCGCGCGCAGGCTGCCGCCGAGTTCCATGCGCCCGGCCGCCGAGTGCAGGCGCAGGCCCTGCAGGCGCAGGTGCACCAGGCCCTGTGGAGCCAGGGTGTTCCACGGCGTGCCCAGGCCCTCGAGCAGCGAGGCGGGGAACACGGCCAGCCACGGCGCCCCCTGTTGCGCGAGGGTCCAGCCGCCGAAGCCCGGCTCCAGCCGGGCGCGCAGGGCGCCGGCGGCCAGCGGCGGCCAGCGCAGGCGCAATTCGATGGCGCCGCGCCACAAGGAGCCGAAGCCGATGTTCCAGGACAGCAGGCCGGGCAGGGTGTTGGCGTCGCGCCCCTGCGGCCCGGAGCTCAGCACCACCAGCGCCGTGCCATCGTGCCAGGAGCCCTGGGCGTTGCCCAGCAGCACATGCCGCCCCGAAGCGCGTGCGACGGCGCCCGCCACCCAGCTGGCCGGCGCGTGGGCCAGCAGCGCCCACGCGCAGCCCAGCAGCAGCGCGGCGACGTAGGGCCAGCGTCGCGAGCTCATGGCGCCTGCCCCGACGCGGTGTCGGCGCCGGTTCCCGAGGCCGCCTGCTGGGACTGCAGCTCCAGGCTGCCCGACAGGCTGGAGCCCTGGGCGCCGCCGTCGAGCCGCAGCTTGGCCGAGGCGACCTGGGCCGCCCAGTCCTGGCGGGCGGTGCGCGCGAAATCGGCCAGATCGCTGGCCGGCAGGTGCTGCACCTGCAGGGTCACGCTGCCCGGCAGCGACGCAGCCTGCGCCTGCGCGCCGTGGGCGCGCAACCAGCGGGTGGCGGCGTCGCCCAGATCGGCCGCCTGCGCGTGCACGGGGGGCTGCGCGGCCAGGCGCGCGAGTTCATCGGCCTGGCTGCGCGCAAGGGCGAGCTGGGCCTGCAGTCGGGCGATGCGCTGCGGTGCCCGCGCCTCGGTGCGCAGGGCCGGACGCAGCAACACCAGCCAGACCAGCGCCAGCGCGACCAGGCCCGCGGCCACCAGCACGAGCCGGCGCTCGCGCCCGGACATGGTGCGCCAGCGGCCGGCGAACTCGGCGCTCAGGGTGGCAAGCGGGGCACGCGTACCGCGACGGGGGGACAGGGCCATGGCCGGGCTTCGCCTAGGGTTCAATCCGATGCCGAGACGCGCAGCGAGCCGCCCTCGACGCTGCAGGCGAGGCCCTGTTCCTGGCAGCGCTGCGAGGCGGCGGCCGCCTGTCCGGGGGCCAGGCGCAGGTTCAGGCGCCCGGGATGGAAGTCCAGCGCCAGCGGGCGCGCGCCCGCCAGCAGCTGGGCGGCGCGACCCATCAGCACCTCCAGGCCGTCGCTGGTGGGTGCGCCGCTGCGAAGTCGTGCCTGGTCGAGGGCGCGGCGCATCTGCAGCCCGGGGTCGAGCACCGCGGGCGCGCCCGGAATGGCCTGGGCCACGGTGACTTGCAACTGGCGTTCCAGCGCCGCCTGATGCCGGCGCAGCTGCGCCGCGTGCAGGTTCAGGCCGATGAGTTCCAGCGCCGCCAGGGTGCCGGCGAGCCAGGCCACGCGGCGCCATGCCGGGGTGGCCGCCTGCTCGCGCAGCAGGTTCCACAGGCGCTGCGCGGCGGCGCGCGGAGCGAGTTCGAACTGGCGCAGGTCCCAGGCGGAATCGCCCGCGCGCGCCAGCCACTGGCTGCGCTCGCAGGGATGCAGCGCGGCGGCCGCGCCGAACCAGCGCGAAGCCAGCGGCTCCAGGCCCGGTTCCACCAGGACGCCCAGCGGCAGCTGCGGACAGGCCGCGCCGGGCTCCTGCTGCTCCAGGTGCAGCCAACCGGCCTCGCCGGCGGCGTCACGCCACAACAGACGCACGCGGCTGTCGTCCAGGCGCTGCAGGCAGGCCCAGCCGGGTTCGAGCAGCGCGGGCTCGGGCACCACCCGCCCCACCTCGCAGCCGGCCTGCTCCAGCAGCTCCAGCGACTGGCGCAGGGCCTCGCGCTCGCAGCAGGCGGCCCAGCGCAGGCTGCCGTCCGGCTCGCGCGGCGCGGCCGCCAGGTGCTGCAGGGCCACGTCGCCGAGCAGGCGATCCTCGAGGGCACCGGCCAAAGCGGCCTGCAGGCGTGCCGAGGGCATCGCCGGCAGCTGCAGGCCGAGCAGCGTGAGCTGCTCGGCGGGCCACACGCCGACCACGGTCGCGGCCTTGGGCAACAGCGCCGGCTGGGCTTCGCCGTGCTCGCCCGCGGAACCTCCGGTGTCGAGCCGCACGTAGGGCACGACGCCGGGCCGGTGGCCGACGGGAAGCTGAAGCACAAGGCGGGTCATGCGCGTGGATTGTAAGGAGCGGCCCCGGGGTATCCGTGTCTTTCCCGAAGGCGCCCAGGGGATTGGCGCAACAAAGCTCGAGGATTCATGAAAGTTTCATGCAATGCGTGTGAGCAGGACTTGCGCGGTGGCGGGGTGTGGCGCATCGGGCCGTCCGGTTCAGGAGCGAGGATCGGCCAGCCATGGCGCCACGCGCTGCATGCGCAGCACCATGCTCAGTGTGCCCACGCGCTGGATCAGCGCGCGCTCGGCGTATTCAAAATCCCCGATCCGAACACGGGCAATCGCGTCGAAATAGCTGCTGGTCACGCCCATCAACGCGTAGTCGACGCTGGGCGGCCCCTTCGACCCCAGCGCCGCGAGTACGGCGTTGTAGTCGGCGAAGTGGCCATGGGCCCGCGCCGCGATCAGGCGCGCCGCCTGCTCGCCGCTGAGGTCCATCACGGCGGCCAGCACCGGCGCGCTGGCGGTGTTGGCATTCACCGGGGTGCTGCTGGGCAGCACCGTCACGTAGGGGGCCAGGCGCGGCAGCGCGGCGGCGATGCCTGGCGACACGCGCGCCAGGTCCTGCAACTCGCGGATGGGCAGCGCTCCCGAGGTCGCCGATTGCGCCTGGGCCATGGCCTGCGCGATCTGGCCGGCCAGCGCCGGGGACAGGCCCAGTCCCGTGCAAAGGCGTTGCAGCACCTCGACCCCGGCCGGCCAGGCCTTGCCGAACTGCACCAGGTCGCTGAGATTGAAACGGCTTTGCGCGTCCTCGATGCGCCCTTCCAGCCACACATGCCCCAGCGTGCTGCCCTGGCCGGCGGCCAGGAAACTGCCCAGGTCGGCCTCCGCCAGCGGCACGGACCAGGGCTGATCCAGCGCCACCACCGGCGAGTTGCGCGCCGCCTCGTTGAGAATCAGGCGTGCCCAGTCCACCGCGCCGCGCAGCAGCCAGCGGGCCTGCTCGCTTTCGCGAGCGGCCTGTTCGCGCTGGATCGCGCCCCATTCGCGCCACAGCATGCCCGAGACCATCACGGCGCTCAGCGCCGCCAGCAGCAGCGCGGTGATCAGCGCCGCGCCCCGCTGGGAGGGGCGGGAGCCCGGCGCGGCGTGGCGCTCAGCGCGCTCGCGGCGCGCCCTCATCCCCGGTTCTCCAGCAGGAACTCGCGCTCGATCGGACCATGCATCTGCGGGGCCACCATGTCCAGGTTCAGGCGCAGCCCGCCAGGGGTGCGCAATTGCGCCAGCAGCGGGTTGTTGCCGCTTTGCTCTCCATCGGCCGCGGTGTACAGGTTGACCCAGGCACCCGACTGGCTCTGCAACCCGTTGCCGGCGAAGCGATACACCAGCATGTGCATGGACGCCACGCCGTCGAGCAGCACGACGGCGCTGCCGGTGGGCTGGCGCATGGCCTGCACCAGGCCGGCGCGCGCCAGCTGCGGCGGGCTGGCCCAGCGCAGCAGGCGCCCGTCGCGCACCCCCCAGCGCACCACCAGCAGCGCGCCCGAAAGCGCCGACGGAGCCTGCGGCGAGGCGCGCAGGTCCGAGCCCAGCGCGACGCCCACGCGGCGCACGATCAGCAGGTCGCCGTTGCCGGACTGGCTGACGGCCGGGAGCAGGTTTCCGCCGTCGCTGGCCTCGGCCAGGTCGTCGTTCATCTGCTGCATGGCCAGCTGCAGTTGCGTGCCCGCCCGCATGCGCTGCGCGGCGTCGTCGCGCGAACGTGCCACGCTGTCGAGTCCGCGCCAGCCCAGGCCGGCGACGATGGCCATGATGAAGGCGGCCACCAGCATCTCCAGCAGCGTGAAGCCGCGCTGGCGAGCCGCGGCCGGGCGCGACGGGTGCGACGGGTGCGGGAGGGGGCGCATCACTGGTTCCAGACGATGGCCACGACTTTCCACGCCGCCCAGCCCGAGGCGTCGAGCACGCTCAGGTCGACGCGCCGGAAATTGGGGTTGGGGGTGGGCTGCACATCGGTGCGCAGGGTGAAGGAGCGGTCGGCCTGGGTGCAGGCCTGCACGTGCACGCCCGTGCCGACGAAATTCTGGCGCAGCCTCTGCTCCACCAGGTAGTTCTGGGCGCATTGTTCGGCCAGCACCGACTCGCGGTAGCGCTCGGCGTCATCCTGCAGCCCGCCGCCGGCGCGCAGCGCCGCCAGCAGCGCCAGCGAGACCACCACCAGCGCAACCAGGACCTCCAGCAGGGTGAAACCGGCGCTCCGCGGGCGCGGCGGGTCGAATCGCCGCGGCAGGCGAGCGGGCCCGGAGGATGGCTGCAACGGGGTCATGGGGGTGGGGCGATGGGCCGGTCGCTCAGCGCTGTTCGCGGACCTCGAAGGGCTGCGCCCCGTCGCTGCTCACGCTCAGTCGCAGGCTGCCCGTGTCCAGTTCCACGCGCATGGGCTGCGACACCGGCTCGGCACCGAACACCAGCCAGCCGGGGGCGGCCCCCAGCGCGCCTCCCCCTCCCAGCACCCGGATGCGCACGGGGCCCGCGTACCACGACGAGGCGGGAGCTCGGGGGATGGTCGAGCCCGGGCTCGGGCTGTTCATCCAGCCCCAGGCCCGCGGCGAAAGGGGGGCCTGCTGCAGCGGCACCCAGCCGCGGACCGAAGGCCGCAGGAAGGCATAGCCATCGGGTCCGGCCGCCCAGGCCACCGGCATGGACAAGGCGGCCGCCTGTTCGCGCGCGGTGTCGAACAGGGCGGCCAGGCGCTGGGCCTCGGTGCGCGCCAGTTCGTCATTGCCCCCGGGCAGTGCCAGCGCCGCCAGCGAGGTCAGCAGCGCCATGATGAACACCGCCGCCAGGATCTCCAGCAGCGTGAAGCCGGCGCAGGCTCTGGCGAGGCGGCGGCGCGAACTACTGCCAGCTGCCGATGTCGGCATTCGAACCCTCGCCGCCCGGTTTGCCGTCGGCCCCGTAGCTGAACACGTCCACCGGGCCCTTCACGCCGGGATTGAGGTACTGGTACGGACGCCCCCAGGGGTCGTTGGGCAGTTTTTCCAGGTAGGGCTTCCAGTTGCCCGGAACCGGCGCGGTCGAGGGCTTGACCACCAGCGCCTGCAGCCCTTGTTCCTGCGAAGGATAGACACCGTTGTCGAGCTTGTAGAGCTTTAACGCCTGCATGATGGTGCCGATATCGGTTTTCGCCGCGGTGACCCGGGCTTCGTCGGTGCGACCGATGATGTTGGGCACGATCAGCGCGGCCAGCACGCCCATGATGACCAGCACGACCATCAGTTCGATGAGCGTGAAGCCGCCTGCGCGGCGGGGCTTGTTCGTGAGGAGTTGCGGGGCTTGCATGCTCGGGCTCGTGGGAATGGGAACTTCGCGCCATGCGCCCCGGAAAACCGGGCCGCGCATGGCCGAGCCCATAATACGAGGCCCATGCGACTCTTTTCCCATCACCCCAGGCAGGTCATTGACGCGGCGCGCGGCGGCCTCGACGCGGGCGGCTTCGAGCTCAGGTCCCGGCTGCTGGCCCGGTCCTTGTCCCTGCTGCTGGCCTTCGCCTGCGCCGAGGCGGGCAC
This sequence comes from Pseudomonadota bacterium, assembly GCA_021808525.1. Taxonomy (GTDB): domain Bacteria; phylum Pseudomonadota; class Gammaproteobacteria; order Burkholderiales; family Burkholderiaceae_C; genus Thiomonas_A. Next base: position 18,771 of record JAKBBK010000027.1, on the reverse strand, counting down.
CCACGCCCTGCTGCGCCTGCTGGCGCGGCCCCTGGAATTGCCCGCGCATGCGCTGGCCGGTGGCGCCGACAGCCCGGGCCAGCTGGCGCGGCAGGCCCCGCGCCTGTACGGCGCGGCGCCCGAGGCGCCTCGCGCACCGCGGCGCTTTCGCCTGTTCGGGGTGATCGGCGGGGGCGAGCATGCGGGGGCCGCCCTGATCGGCGTGGACGGCAGGCCCGCCGCGGCCTATCCCGTGGGCTCCGAGATCGCGCCGGGAGTGCGCCTGGTGTCGACCGCCTTCGGGCAGGTGCAGATCGAGCGTCAGGGTCTGCGCAGCGTGCTGCGCAGCGAGCCGTCGCGCGACGGCTCGCCCAGTCTTGCGGCGCCGGCCGTGCCCGCGCCGGGCCTGCCCGCCGCGCAGGTCTTCCCGGGCATGCTCCAGCGCCCGCTGGTTGTGGAACAGCCGGGCCAGCCCGCGCGGCCCGGGGTTCCCGAGCAGGGGCAGGGCGCGGCGGCGCAGCCCTAGCTCGTCAGAGAAACAGGCGCACCGCGGGGTTGGCGGTTTCCTCGACATGGGAATAGCCCAGCGAGTCGAGGAATTCGGCGAAGCGTTTGCGGTCGGCCGGCGGCACCTGGATGCCCACCAGCACGCGGCCGCTGTCGCCGCCCTGGTTGCGGTAATGGAACAGGCTGATGTTCCAGTCCGGCTTGAGCCGGTCGAGAAAGCGCATCAGCGCGCCCGGACGCTCGGGAAACTCGAAGCGCAGGATGCGCTCGTGCAGCGGCGCGGCTTCATCGGCGTGCGGAGCGCGCCCGCCCGCCAGGTGGCGCACGTGCTGCTTGGCGAGTTCGTCCTCGCTGAGATCCAGGGTGGAGAATCCGGCGCGGTCCAGGTGGGTCGCGATGCGTCTGGCGTCGTCGCGGCTGCTGATGCCGATGCCCACGAACACCTGGGCGCGCTCGGCATCGCCGAGCCGGTAGTTGAATTCGGTGACCGCGCGCTGCCCGATGAGCGCGCACAGCTTGCGGAAACTCCCCGGTTGTTCGGGGATGCTGACCGCGAACAAGGCTTCGCGGGCCTCGCCCACCTCGGCCCGCTCGGCGACGAACCGCAGGCGGTCGAAGTTCATGTTGGCGCCGCAGGTGATGGCCACCAGGGTCTGCGATTTCAGCTTGTGCTGCGCGGCATACTGCTTGAGCGCGGCCACCGCCATCGCCCCCGAGGGCTCGAGCACGCTGCGGGTGTCCTCGAACACGTCCTTGATGGCGGCGCACACCGCGTCGGTGTCGACCACCACGTAGTCGTCCACCAGTTCCCGGGCGATGCGAAAGGTCTCCTCGCCCACGCGCTTGACGGCGGTGCCGTCGGCGAACAGCCCGACCTCGGCCAGCTCGATGCGGCGCCCGGCGCGCACGCTGCGCAGCATGGCGTCCGAGTCGGTGGTCTGCACGCCGATCACCCGCACTTCGGGGCGCACCGCCTTCACGTAGGAGGCCACGCCGGAGATCAGGCCCCCGCCCCCGATGGCGCAGAACACGGCGTGGATGGGGCCGGGATGCTGGCGCAGCACTTCCATGCCGATGGTGCCCTGGCCGGCGATCACGTCGGGGTCGTCGAAAGGGTGCACGAAACTCAGCCCGCGCTCGCCCTGCAGTTTCGCCGCATGCGCCGCGGCATCGCTGTAGCTCTCGCCCTCGAGCACGATCTCCACGGCGCCGGCGCCGAAGGAACGCACCGCGTCGACCTTGACCTTCGGGGTGGTCGAGGGCATCACGATGACGGCGCGGCAGCCCAGCTTGCGCGCCGACAGCGCGACGCCCTGGGCATGGTTGCCGGCGGAGGCGCAGATCACCCCGCGCTTGCGCTCGTCCTCGCTCAGGCGCGACATCTTGTTGTAGGCCCCGCGCAGCTTGAAGCTGAACACGGGTTGCTGGTCCTCGCGCTTGAGCAGCACGGTGTTGTGCAGCCTGCGGCTGAGGTTGTGCGCCAGGTCCAGCGGCGTCTCGTGCGCGACGTCGTACACGTTCGCGGTCAGGATGCGCTGGAGGTAGTCGATGGGCTTGCGGGTCACGTGCGGGGCCAGGGCGGGCAAAGACCCCAGTTTATCCAAGGGCAGCCCCCGGGCCCGCCGCGCGCGGCACAAAAAAAACCCAGGCTTGGGGCCTGGGTTTGAATCCACCTATGGAGGAGGGTGGAGGAGACAAGAGGCGTCGACCAGACATCGTCGACATGGCTCTATCTTAGGACAAACCCGAGTACTTGGCAAAACCCCTTGCGGCTCCGGGTTGATTCAGCGGCCTGCGGATGCGCCGATGCGGGGACTTTGTTGCGTCGGCGGGCGCCGAGCCGGGGCGGACGCGGCGCGGCGGTGTTGCGGGCGGGCAACGAGGGGGAGGCGCATGACGCACAATAGAGCCAGGGGCCGCGATCGGCCGCAAGGGAGAGCCTGGCAATGGAATGCACGGTGCGCTGGAGCAAGCCGCTGGATGGGGAGGGCATGGCCTTCGTCGCCACCACGGGCAGCGGGCACATGATCACCATGGACGGAGCGCCGGCCGCGCGCGAAGGCGAGCCAGGGGGCCACGACCTGGCGCCCAGGCCCATGGAAACGGTGCTGGCCGGCACCGGCGGCTGCACCGCCTACGACGTGGTCTACATCCTGCGCAAGGGTCGCCAGGACGTGCGCGACTGCAGCGTGCGCCTGCGGGCCGAACGCGCCGGCAGCGACCCGAAGGTGTTCACCGCGATCCACATGCACTTCGTGGTCAGCGGGCGCGGGCTCGACGCCGCCAAGGTCGAGCGGGCGATCACCCTGTCCCACGAGAAATACTGCTCCGCCAGCGCCATGCTGGCGAAGACGGCGGCCATCACCACCAGTTTCGAGATCGTCGAGGGCTGAGGCCCCGGCCCGCCGGGGGCGGGCGCCTCAGATCCACTGGGCGGTGGTGGTCATGACCCTGGCCGCCGCGCGCATGCCCCAGCGCACCGGGGCCGGCAGCGGCAGGCCGCCGAGTTTTTCGGCGGCCGTCGCATGGGCCACTTCGTCGGCGCGCATCGTTTCCACCACGGCGCGCGAGGCCAGGTCCGCCTGCGGCAGGCGTTGCAGGTGCGAGGCCAGGTGCTGTTCGACCTGGTTCTCGGTCTCCACCACGAAGCCCAGGCTGAGTCGTTCCCCGAAGCTGCCGGCCGCCACCCCCAGGCCCAGCGCGCCCGCGTACCACAGCGGGTCCAGCAGGCTGGGGCGGGAGTCGAGTTGCTGCAGGCGCTCGCGGCACCAGGCCAGGTGGTCGCATTCCTCGCGCGCCGCCTGCGCGAAATGCGTGCGCAGCGCGGGGTCGCGGGCCACCAGGGCCTGGCCCTGGTACAGCGCCTGGGCGCAGATCTCACCCACGTGGTTGACCCGCATCAGGCGCCCCGAGAGCTCGCGCTCGGCCGGCTCCAGCGGGCGCGCGGCGGCCCCCGGGGGGGCTTCGGGCGTCGGTCGCGAGGCATGCAGGCCTCCGGCCAGGGTCTTCAAGGCGTTGTCGGCCAGCGCCAGCAGACGGTCCTGCAGCGAGGCGCGGGATCGGTCGCGGGAGTCGCGGCCGCGGAACGAGGTGGTCATGGCGAATGCAAGCCGGGGCGATCGGAAGGGAATATTGTCGCGCATCCTCGGCGTCGGGCGCCCGGCGCCGGGCCTCGCGGCCCCGCGGGACTCCCGGCGCGCGGTCGACGGGCGAAAAAAAACCGCCCGAAGGCGGTTTTCCAAGACCGGCCGCCCGAAGGCGGCGCGGTTCCAACTCGTTCGACTTGCGTCGATCAGAACTGGTGGCGGATGCCGAAGCCCAGGCCCGACGACGAACCACCGGCGGTCGGCGCGAAGCCGCCGTCGGTCGAGTCGCCCACCGCGTACTTGGCGGCGGTGTCGTTGCTGATGTGCGCGTAGGACGCGTACAGGTTGGTCTGCTTGGACAGCGAGTAGGTGTAACCCACCGCGTACTGCTTGGCACCGGCGTTGGCCACCGTGTCGTTCGACAGGTGGGTGTACGACGCCAGGATGGCACCCGGGCCGACCGGAACCGTCACGCCCAGCATGTAGGCCTTGATGTTGTCCAGGTTGGCGGTGCTGACGGCGTTGGTGTCAGGCTTGTTGTCGGTGTAGTAGCCCACGACCTTGGCCACGCCGAAGTTGTAGCTGCCGCTGATTTCCGTGTCCTTCACGAAGGCGTTGCCGCTCGGGTCGTTGGCACGGATGTAGCTCAGGGTCACGCCGATCGGGCCGTTGGCGTAGCTGGCTTGCAGGTTGTAGCCACCGGTGGCCTTGTACTGGTCGGCCGCGGCGTATTGCATGCCGGCACCGAACATGTACTGGGCAGCGACGGTGAAGCCGCTCAGGTTCGGCGAGGTGTAGCCGATGACCTGGCTGGCACGCGCCGGAACGCCCACGGTACCCATGTTGGAGATCGAGCCGGTCAGGCCATAGCCGAACGGGTCGATGTTGGCCTGGTCGTCGAACGTCAGGGTGTACTGACGGCCAGCCTGGACGGTACCGAAGTCGCCCTTCAGGCCGACCCAGGCTTGACGGCCCATGAAGCCGGGGCCGCCGGGGCCGCCGGTGCAGTAGGCCGACTGGGTGGCCGGAGCGCTGGTGCTGCCACTGGCGCAGAAACCGGTTTCGACGTCGAAAATGGTGGCCAGGCCGCCGCCCAGGTCTTCGGTGCCCTTCACGCCGATGCGCGAGCCGGACTGCACGCCGGAGCTCAGCTGCGTGACGTTGCCGCCAGCGCCGCCGCTGAAGTGGGTCACGCCCAGGTCGATCAGGCCGTACAGCTGCACGTTGCTGCCGTCAGCCAGAGCGGCACCGGAGAAAGCGCCGAACACAGCCAGCGCGATCAGGGATTTTTTCATCGTGAAAATCTCCAGAGTTGTGATCCTCGCGGATCGTTTTGGTGCTGGGCCCTTTCCCTCGAGGGGCGGGCCACTGCTTTGTCCGGCCCTCAGGAAAGCGGGGACGATCAATGCCAGACAGGACAATCCTAAGCGCAGAGTTGTGGCAAACCATTCCATAGCAGGGACGTGACGGGTTAACTGTTGTGCATGGACAACAGTGCGGCGGCGCCCGGCTACGGGCCGCGCGCCTAGGCGCGCGGCAGGGAGCGCACGATGACCTGGGCCAGGGCCACGAAGCTCTGGAAACTCTCGAATTGCTCGTTCCCGAGGGGGCGCCCGGAGGCCTCGCGGTCGGCGTAGAACAGGCCGAGCAACTGTCCGTCGACGGCGAAGGGGGCGACAAAGGCCTGCGCGGCGCCGGTGGCGCGCAGCAGGCCGGACGGCTCGCCTGGCTCGCCTTTGCACCAGAATGGTGCGTTCAGCGCCCAGCGGGATTCGAGGTCGGGGCTCCAGTCCCAGTGCAGCTTGTCGCGCAGCGCGGCGGCGTCCACGCCGATGGCGATGCGCGCGCTCAGGCGATTGCGCGCCGGGTTGAGCAGGCACAGGGCCGCCCGGTCCAGGCCGACGGCGCGATGCAGGCCCTCCACGCAGGTTTCCAGCAGCAGCGGCAGCTCCCTGCGCGAGCGGGCCGCCTGGCTCATCTCGGTGAGCACGCGCAACTGGGCCTGCGGGTCGGCCTCGGGAAAGGGCGCCTGGGGCGGCTCGGGCGGCTCCAGGCTGTCTTGCACCGCGCCGGCGCTGGCGGGAATGCTCGCGACGGCATCGTGCGCGCCCAGCGCGCGCGCCAGCTCGAGCGCCTCGCGGGCGTTGTCCCGCAGGCGCGCCAGGGTGTCGGTCTCGTTCTGGCCGAGCAGCTGGGCGACGGCGTGCACGGCCTCGCGCATCGCCGGCCCCGCCCAGCCACCCCCTGGCGCGGTGCCCGCGCCCGCGGCCTGGCCCAGGCGCCGCGCCAGCGCGACCTCGCGGCTGTCGCGCAGCAGGGCTTCCAGGTTCCACGCGCGCAGCAGCTCGCGCCCGAAGGCGCGCAGCGTGGTGCCGAGCACGGCGGCCTCGGCCTGCTCGGCGGGCTGACCCTCGCGCAAGGCCTGGTCCAGGCTCTGGGCATGACTGCCCCCGAAACACCAGAAGGCCAGCTCGCCGATGCTGCCCAGCAAGGCCTCGACGAACAACTGCTCGGCCGACTCGCGCGAGGCGCGCAGGCGCAGCCCGATGTCGCGCGCCTGCACGGCCGCATGCAGGGCGCGGCCCAGCGCATGCTGCACGCGCTGGGTCTGGCGCGTGCCGCCGGCCATGGCCTCCACCGTGAGTGCGGACACGCACAGCGAGCGGATCGGGTTGAGCCCGAGCACCACCACGGCGCGGCTGACGGTGACCACGCGGGCGTGGCCCCCCAGGCCCAGGTGGGCGGCATTGGCCGCGCGCAGCAGGCGCGAAGTCAGCGCCGGGTCGCGCAACACGATGCCGGCGATGCGCTGGCCCGAGGCGCTGGCGTCGCCCGTGGCCTGGAACAGTTCACGCAGGGTGAGCCCGAAGGAGGGCAGGTCGCGCTCGGCGATGCGGCGCGCCAGTTCGGCGAAGCTGTCGGCGCCTGTCGGGCTGGCGGCACGGGGCGGGGAGGTGTTCATCGGCGAAGGCGGCGCGGGCTCACGGGCATGGCGTCGGATGCTAGTCTCTCGCTGTGCGCGCGGCGGTTTTTCGCCCGCGTCGACCTCTTTCGGGAACCATGCAAGCGCTCACCGACCAGGAATTGCAGGGATTCAGCAAGCTCATGTTCGAGGCCGCCGGCATCTCGCTGCCCATGTCCAAGAAGGCGCTGGTGAGCAGCCGCCTGGGGCGGCGCCTGCAGGTGCTGGGCCACGACAGCTTCGCGCAGTACCTGGAGCAGCTGCGGCGCGACGCCGAGGAGCGCCAGCGCGCGGTCGACCTGCTGACCACCAACGAGACTTATTTTTTCCGCGAACCCCAGCATTTCAGCTTCCTGTCCGAGCGCATCCTGCCCACGGTCGACGCCTCGCGCCCCTTCCGGGTGTGGAGCGCCGCCTGTTCCAGCGGCGAGGAGCCCTACAGCGTGGCCATGGTGCTGGCCGAGCGCATGGGCTCGCGGCCCTGGGAGATCCTCGCATCCGACATCAGCACGCGCGTGCTGCAGCAGGCGCGCGCCGGGGTCTACGCCATGGAGCGTGCGCAGCGCATTCCCCAGGCCTACCTGAAGGCCTACTGCCTGCGGGGAGTCGGGGCCCAGGAGGGCAAGCTCGCGGTGCAGGCCTCGCTGCGCGAGCGCGTGCGCTTCGAATGCATCAATCTCAACGGCCATTGGCCCGACATGGGCGGCTTCGACCTGATCTGGCTGCGCAATGTCATGATCTATTTCGACGCGCCGACCAAGCGCGCGCTGGTGGCCCGCCTGGCGCAGGCCCTGCGCCCCGGCGGCCATCTGTTCGTGGGCCACTCGGAAAGTCTCAGCGGCCTGGACAGCGATCTGCAGCCGGTGCAACCCGCCATCTACCGCCGCGCCGCGCGATGAGCCCGCCACGCACCCATCCGGGGAGGGCGGCGCCCGCCATCGGCGTCGCCGGCGCCGCGCCGGCGGGCACGCCGGCCCAGCCCGAGGAGATCTACCTGCAGCCCGGAGACTGGCATTTCGGCTCCGGCAACACCCGTGTGCGCACCCTGCTCGGTTCCTGCGTGGCCATCGCCGTGTGGCATCCCGGCATGCGCGTGGGAGGGCTGTGCCACTTCATGCTGCCGACCCGCAATGTCTACGCCCGCCACGGGCACCCGCCCCACGGCCAGGGCGGCCACGGCGGACACCTCGACGGGCGCTACGCCGACGAGGCCATGTACCTGTTCCTGCGCAGCATGCACGCGGCCGGGGCGAAGCCGCAGGAATTCGACGCCAAGCTGTTCGGCGGAGGGCGCATGTTCGGCGGCGAGGGCGCGGCCGCAGACGTGCCCTACCGCAACATCGTCGCGGCGCGGGCGTTGGTGCAGCAGCACGGCTTGCGCCTGCGCGCCGAGCATCTGGGCGGGCAGGGGCATCGCAACCTGCTGTTCGAGTTGTGGAGTGGCGACGCCTACCTGCGCTTCTGGGGCCAGGGCGCCGAGCAGAACCCCATGGAGATTCGAGGATGAGTCCTGTTCCTGGTGCATCCAGCGCGTCCGGCGCGTCCGGCGCGCCCGTGCGCGTGTTCATCGTCGACGACTCGGCCGTGGTTCGCCAGGTGCTGCAGGCCGTGCTGGCGCGCGACCCCGGGGTGCAGGTCGTGGGCGTGGCGCCCGACCCGTTGTTCGCGCTGCAGCGCATGCAGCGCGAAGGCTGGCCCGACGTGCTGATCCTGGACGTGGAAATGCCCCGCATGGACGGCATCACCTTCCTGCGCAAGGTCATGCAGGAACACCCGCTGCCCGTGATCATCTGCTCCACCCTCACCGAAAAGGGCGCGCAGCTCACGCTGGACGCACTGGCGGCGGGAGCCTTCAGCGTGCTCACCAAGCCCCGCGTCGGGCTCAAGGACTTCCTGGTGGAAAGCACCGCCGAGTTCGGGCAGACCATCCGTGCCGCGGCGCGCGCCAATACCTCTCATCTGGCGCAGTCGGCGCGCGGCGCGCGCGCGGCGAAGGCGTCGGCGCCCGGAGCTCCCGCCCCCGCCGCCGCGGCACCGGCGGCGGCCCTGCTCGCCCTGCACGAGAGCACGGAGAAGATCATCGCCATGGGCATGTCCACCGGAGGCACCACGGCGCTGGAGCGGGTGCTGGTGGAACTTCCCGCCACCCTGCCGGCCATCGCCGTGGTGCAGCACATGCCCGAGAAGTTCACCGCCGCCTTCGCCGAGCGCCTGGATCGCCTGTGCGCGCTGCAGGTGCGCGAGGCGCGCGACGGCGATCGGCTGCTGCCGGGCACGGTGCTCATCGCCCCGGGCGGGCGGCACCTGCAGGTGCGCCGCAGCGGCGCCCAGTACCACGCCGAGGTGCGCGACGGCCCCCCGGTGAATCGTCACCGCCCCTCGGTGGACGTGCTGTTTCGCTCGGTCGCGCAATGCGCCGGGCGCAACGCGCTGGGCATCCTGATGACCGGCATGGGCGACGACGGCGCGCGCGGCCTGGTGCAGATGCGAGAGGGCGGGGCCCGCACCATCGCCCAGGACGAAGCCAGCAGCGTGGTGTTCGGCATGCCGCGCGAGGCCATCCGCATGGGCGGCGCCGAGCGCGTGCTGGGCCTGGCCGAGATTCCCGGCGCGATGATCGAATACTCGAGGCGTTGAGCATGTCCACACGCCGAGGGCGAGGGCGCGGCCGGGGGCGCGGGGAAGGCGGGCCAGCCGCCGCGCAGCCGCTGGCGGCGCCCGGCGCGAGGCGCCGCAACCTGAACGGTCCGCGAACGCCATGACCGGACTGCGTGCCCGTGCTGCGGGCGTCCTGCACGCCGCCGCCGCCGCCTGCCGGCCGGTGGCCTGGCTCGACGCGCTGACCCCGCGGGCGGGCATGGGTTCACGCCGCGGCATCCCGTATGGAGCGCACCCGCGCCAGCACCTCGACCTGCATCTGCCGCCGGGCCCGCCGCGCGCCCTGGTGGTGTTTTTCTACGGCGGCAGCTGGCAGGACGGCGATCGTCGCGATTACCGTTTCGTGGGCAAGGCGCTGGCCTCCCTGGGCTGTGCCACCGTCGTGCCCGACTACCGGGTGTTTCCTGACGCTGTCTTTCCCGGCTTCATGGACGACGCGGCGGCGGCCGTGGCGTGGGCGCAGGCGCAGGCACCGAGCCTGGGCGTGGATCCGCGACGCCTGTTCCTGATGGGCCACTCGGCCGGCGCGCACATCGCCGTGCTGCTGGCCACCGACCCCGATTACCTGCGCGTGCTGGGGTTGCCGGGGCGCGTGCTGGCCGGCGCCATCGGGCTGGCGGGGCCCTACGATTTCCTGCCCTTGCGCGACCCGATGCTCGAGCGCGTGTTCCCCGAGGCGACGCGGCGCGCCAGCCAGCCCTTGCATTGCGTGCGCGGCGGCGAGCCGCCCCTGCTGCTGGCCAGCGGCCGGCGCGACCGGACGGTGGATCCGGGCAACTCGGCACGCATGGCGGCGCGCCTGCGCGCCGTGGGCAGCCCGGTGGTCGAGCGCTACTACCCGGGCATCGGGCACCTGCTGGTGCTGGCCGCACTGGGCGCGCCGCTGCGCCGACTCGCGCCGACGCTGCGCGACGTCGCCGCCTTCATCGACGCGAACCTGGGCTCGCCCCGCGGCGCCGCGGCCGGGGCTTCGGGCTGAGCGAGACCGCGCAGGGTGCTTCGGGGCCCTCGGCGCGGCACTGCGGGCACAGGCCGTCGAGCACGACCCGGTGCTCCAGGATGGTCCACCCGCTGGCCCGCTCGGCCGCGCGCAGTTCGTTTTCGTGCAGTACGCAATCCAGCGCCGCCAGGGCCTTGCAGCGCACGCAACGCACGTGGTCGTGGTGCCGACCGGCGAGTTCGTACTGCGTGGCGCCGTCGCCCAGAGGCACGCGTTCCAGGCTGTGCTCTCCCAGCAGGCGTTCGACCGCCCGGTACACGGAGGAGAAATCGGCCTGGTGGCCGGCCTCCTGCAGCCCGCTGGCGATCTGCTCCATGGTCCATGCGTGACGCTCCCCCTGGCGCAGGAGTTCGAGCACCTGATCGGGAACGCGGGCGGGACGGGCCATGAGGGGTGGGGCTGGACGATGCCTGATCGTAGCGAAGGCCGCGCGGCGCCGGCGTGCTTGACCCACATCAGGGACGCGGCGGGCGGCCCGAGACCATACTGATCGCGTTCCTGCCGGCCGGAGTCGCCGCCAGCGAGCGGCCCCTCGAGACGGCCGCATGCGGGTGGCGGGCGCGCGAGCGCCACGGTGCGGCGGCTCGCGGTCGCGCGCGGGGCGGCCGGCGAGACCCCATCCGTGGCTCCCGCGAAGGAGAAAGCATCATGGCAATGGTTCCATGGGATCCCTGGCACGAGATCGAGGACCTGTTCGATCGCTACACGCGCGCGGTCGGCCTGTCGCGCATGGGCGCCTGGGGGCGCCGGGCCCAGGGCGCGGAGTCGGTGGCCGTGGCGGACTGGTCGCCGCGCGTGGACATCTCGGAAACTCCCACTGCCTACGTGATCAAGGCCGAGATCCCCGAGGTGAAGAAGGAAGACGTGAAGATCACCATCGACAAGGGGCTGGTGACCCTATCCGGGGAACGACGCCAGGAGAGCGAGCAGAAGGACACCCGGTACCACCGCGTGGAGCGCTACTACGGCAGTTTCAGCCGCAGTTTCTCCCTGCCGGGCAACGTGGACGAACAGGCCGCGAAGGCGGAGTTCAAGGAGGGCGTGCTCAGCCTGAGCATCCCCAAGGCCCCCGAGGCCGCGCCGAAGGTGCTGGAGGTCAAGGTGCAGTAGCGGCGGGCAGCCGCGGGCCGGGCAAGGCCCGGCCCTGGGGGTTCCTCAGAACCCCTCGATCGCGATCTTGCCGATATTGGTGCCCGACTCGGTCATGGCATGCGCCTGGCGCAGCGTGGCCGCGTCGATGGGCGAAAGCCGGGTGTGCAGGGTGCTGTGCAGCTTGCCGGCATCCACCAGGCGGCTGACCTGGTCCAGCAGCCGCCCCTGCTCGTCGATGTCGGGCGTGGCGAACATGCTGCGGGTGTACATGAACTCCCAGTGGGTCGACACGCTCTTGCGCTTGAATGGGGAGATGTCGAGCTGCTGCGGGTCGTCGATCAGGGCGAAGCGTCCCTGAGGGGCGATCAGCGCGGCCACGTCGGCCAGGTGGCGATGGGTCTGCGTGGTGGAGAACACGAAGGCCGGCTGCCCCAGTTGCAGGGCCTGCACCTGGGGCGCCAGCGCCTCGCGGTGGTCGATCACGTGGTGCGCGCCCATGCGCTGCACCCAGGCGCGCGTCTCGGGGCGTGAGGCGGTGGCGATGACCTGGAGGTCGGTGAGCTGGCGCGCCAGCTGGATGGCGATGGAGCCCACGCCGCCGGCCCCGCCGATGACCAGCAGCGCCTGCGCGCCCCCGGGGACCGGGCGGCGCACGTCCAGGCGGTCGAACAAGGCCTCCCAGGCGGTGATGGCCGTCAGTGGCAACGCGGCCGCCTGCGCGAAGTCCAGCGAGGCGGGCATGTGGCCCACGATGCGCTCGTCCACGGCCTGCAGTTCGGCGTTGCTGCCTTGTCGGGTCAGGTCGCCCGCATAAAAGACCTTGTCGCCGACGCGGAAATTGCGCACGGCCTCGCCCACGGCCTCCACGACGCCGGCGGCGTCCCAGCCCAGCACCTTCCACGCTCCGGCGGGTGGCGCGGTGTTCTTGCGCACCTTGGTGTCCACCGGGTTGACCGAGACCGCCCGCACGCGCACCAGCAGGTCGCGCGGGCCGGGCCGGGGATCGTCCAGCGTGACGTCGCTGAGGGATTCAGGGGCGTCCAGAGGGCCGGGCTGGCGATAGGCAATGGCTCGCATCAAGGCTTCCTTTCGGGGGGCAGGGATGGCAAAGCATACCCAGGCATCGTGCGGCGTGCTGGCGCCGGAGCCGGATGTCGAAGATATGTATGCAAATGCGACGCATTCGTAATAAACTGGGTCGAGCAAGGCCCGGAACGCCGACGGTCCGGCCCGGCAAGCCCAGGCGTCGATGGGCCTGCGATTTTTTGCCGACAATGGAAGCCGGAGAACGCATGGATCGAAACGCAAGCTCGAAACCTTCCTCGCGCCGGCAGTGCGGCCTCGTGCTCGCAACCCTCGCGGCCCTCGTGCTGACGGCGCCGGCCGCCGCGGCCGAGCAGGCGCCCGCCGCCTCGCCCATCAACTGGACCTTGTCCCTGGATTCGGAAGTCGTCGACAACCTCGGCGGCGGCATCGCGCCCGGAAGCGTGGGCGACACCCTGGCTCGCCTGGGCTTCGTGCTCGACGCCGGCGCGCTGGGTCTGCCGCAGGGCTCGCGCATCAAGGCCACGCTGCAGCGCACCCAGAGCGGGCAGCCTTCGGCCACGCGGGTCGGAGATGCGCAAAGCGTGACCAATATCGAGGCCGCCTCGCGCAGCCGCATCTACGAACTCTGGTACGGGCAGCCGGTGGGCGCGCACTGGGAACTTCGCGCGGGCCTGATCGCCGCCGACGCGCACTTCGACGTGCTCGACAGCGCCGGCCTGCTGCTCAACGGCAGTTTCGGTGCCGAGCCGATCTGGTCGGGCGACACCGTGGCGCCCATTTTCCCGATGTCGGGCATCGGGGCGATGGCCACCTGGCACTCGGGTGCCTGGACCAGCCGCACCGGGGTGTTCCAGGCCGATCCGCAGGATCGCTCCAGCGCGCTGCGGCGCGGTGCGACGTGGATGGAGGAGGGCGCCTGGCATGGCAGCGGCACCTACAAGCTGGGCGCCTGGAGCTACCGCCCGGACGGGCCCGCCGACGCGCAGCTGCCGCAGGCGAACTGGGGTACCTACTTCAGCATCGACCAGCCGCTGGAGGGCGGCGACAACCCACCGAGCGCCTTCGTGCGCGCCGGCTGGAGCCCGAGGCGGGTGGGGGCCGTGGGCTACGACTTCGAGGCCGGCGTGCTGGTGCCGGGGCCCCTGCCCGGGCGGGCGCAGGACCAGCTCAGCCTGGGTGTCGCGCGCGCCCGGTTCCGGGGTCTGGGAACCGAGACCAGCTACGAGGCGACCTACCAGATCGTGCTGGCGCCCCATCTGGCCCTGCAGCCCGACCTGCAGTACGTGGTCCACCCGGACGGCACCTTGCCGTCGGCACTGGTCGCCACCCTGCGCCTGCACGTGGGCTTCGAATAGGGCTGGGGCCCGGGACGGGCTGCCCGGCGGGCCCGCCGGAATTATGCAAGTCATTTGCGGAACGGGCCGGACTGGCCTAGGCTGTGGTCCTGCCCATGCTTCCCGTGAACCCCGGCGGACCCTGCCATGCCCATCCGAATCCTCGTCCTTGTCGTAGCCGCCATCACCTGGGCGCTGGCGCCTTGCCTGGCCGAGGGAGCCACCGCGCCGGTGCCCGTGGCCATCGTCGCCGCCGAGAGCACCTACGGTGTGATCGCGCAGGCCGTGGGCGGCTCCTACGTGGAGGTGCGCAGCGTCATCCACGATCCCAACGTGGACCCGCATGAGTTCGAGGCCTCGCCACGCACCGCGCGGGAGGTCGCGCGCGCCTCCATCGTGCTGATGAACGGGATGGGCTACGACGACTGGATGCGCCGCATGCTGGCGGCCAATCCCTCCGCCACCCGGCAGGTGATCGTCGCCGCGGAACTGGACCGCGCAAGCCTGCTGCCGGACGGCAATCCGCACCTGTTCTACGACACCCGCGTGGCCGGCGCCATGGCCGCGCGCATCGAGGCGCTGCTGGCGCGGCGCGACCCGGCGCACGCCCCCTACTATGCGCGGCGCCTTGCCGCCTTGCGCTCCAGCCTGCAGCGGGTCGATGCGCGGGTGGCGCAGTTGCGCGCACGCTACCCCGGGCTGAAGGTCACGGCCACCGAGCCCGTGTACGGCTACATGCTGCGCGCCCTGGGCTGGGTCAGCCTGGGCAACACCTTCCAGTTCAACGTCATGAACGATACCGAGCCGGCGCCCGCGGTGGTGGCGCGCTACGAGGACCAACTGCGCCAGCGGCGCGTGGCCCTGCTGTTCTACAACCGCCAGGTCGGCAGCCCGCTGGCCAGCCGCATGGAGCAGGTGGCCCGGGCCTCGGGGGTTCCCACGGTGGGGGTCGAGGAGTTCGTCGGGCCCGCCATGGGCTATGCGCAGTGGCTGATGAGCAGCCTGGACGCCGTGGAGTCCGCGCTGCGCGCGCGACCGCCCGCAACGCGCTAGCTAGTTCCACTGCGTCAGGCCAGCGGCCGTTCAGCAACCGCCTCGCGCCATGTCCACGAAGGCGCGCAGGTACCCCGTGGCCCGCTCCGCCTTGCGACAACCCAGGAAGATCTGCTTGGCCACGCCCCGGGGCCCCATGCGCACGGGCACCACGTCGAAGCTGGCCGCGTACTCCTGCACCAGCCAGCGCGGCAGCGAGGCCACGCCTCGCCCGCTGGCCACCATCTGCAGCATGATCTCGGTGGTCTCGAGGGTCTTGTGGCGTCGCGGAGAGACTCCCGCGGGGCTCAGGAACAGGCTGTACACGTCCAGGCGCTCGATGCCCACGGGGTAGCTGAGCAGCACCTCCTCGCTCAGCTGCTCCGCGCGCACCCAGGCCTGGCGCGCGAAGGGATGGTCGCGGGCCACCACCAGCACCTGCTCGTAGTCGAACACCGGCTCGAAATGCAGCCCGGGCTTGCGCAGGGGGTCGGGCGTGACCAGCAGGTCGATCTCGTGGTCGAACAGCGCGCCGATGCCGCCGAACTGGAACTTCTGCTTGACGTCGACATCGACGTCGGGCCATTGCGCGAGGTAGGGCGAGACCACCTTGAGCAACCACTGGTAGCAGGGGTGGCATTCCATGCCGATGCGCAGGCTGCCGCGTTCGCCCTGCGCGAATTGCTCCAGGCGCTGCTCGGCCAGCTGCAGCTGCGGCAGCACCCGCCTGGCCAGCGCCAGCAAATGTTCCCCCGCCTGCGTGAACCGAAGGTTGCGGCCCTCGCGGATCCAGATGTCGGTGCCGGCCTGGGCCTCCAGCCTGGCCACCGAATGGCTCAGCGCCGAGGGCGTCAGGCACAGGGCCTGCGCGGCCGCCGTCAGCGAGCCCAGGCGCGCGACTTCCTGCACGATGGCGAGATGGATGCGCTCGATCATGGCTGGGCCAATATTTGACAGAAATTCACGAATCCATGAGAAATGACCATTTTACGTCATGGATAGGCCTGCCTAGCATGGGATCTTTCGCATCCAGGAGTCTTGGGTCCATGGTCACCACGCACAACCTCGGCTATCCGCGCATCGGCAGGCGCCGGGAGCTCAAGTTCGCCCTCGAGTCCTACTGGAAAGGACAGCTCCCGGCCGAGGATCTGCTCGGGCAGGCGGCCGCCCTGCGCCTGCGCCATTGGGAGGATCAAGGCGGGCTCGATTACGTGCCCGTGGGGGATTTCTCGCTCTATGACCACGTGCTGGACATGAGTTTCACCCTGGGGAACCTGCCCGAGCGGGTGCGCTCCCTGGGTGGCGACGCACTGGACACCTACTTCCGGGCCGCGCGCGGGCGCGCCGCCCAGGGCCCGCACGAGCATGCCGGCTGCTGCGCGGGCGTGGCCGCGGCCGAGATGACCAAGTGGTTCGACACCAACTACCACTATCTCGTGCCCGAGTTCCACGCCCACACCCGCTTCGAGCTGGACGCCTCGCGTCTGCTCGGCCAACTGGAGGAGGCGCGCCGGGCCGGCGTGCGGGCCAAGCCGGTGCTGCTGGGGCCGGTGAGCTACCTGGCGCTGGGCAAGTCCAAGGACGGCTCGGATCGAATGGCGCTGCTGCCCCGCCTGTTGCCCGTGTACGCGGAGTTGCTGCGGGCCCTGGCCGCGCGGGGCGCCACCTGGGTGCAGATCGAGGAACCCATCCTGGCCACCGAGCTCGACATGGATGGGCGGCAGGCCTTCAACATCGCCTACCACGCCTTGCGCGTGCCCGGCATCCGCCTGATGCTGACCACCTACTTCGGCCCCCTGCTCGACAACCGGTACCTGGCGGCCGGGCTCCCCGTCGACGGCCTGCACGTGGACCTCAGCCGCGGCCTGGACGACCTCGCGCCCCTGCTCAACCTCCTGCCCGCGCACAGGGTGCTCTCGCTGGGCGTGATCGACGGACGCAATGTGTGGAAAAGCGATCTCTCCGCCCTGCTGGACTGGCTGGAGCCGCTGGCGGCGCGCCTGGGCGAGCGACTCTGGCTGGCGCCCTCGTGCTCGCTGTTGCACGTGCCCATGGACCTGGACGGCGAGGAGGGCATCGACGCCGAGCTCCGGGCATGGCTGGCCTTCGCGCGCCAGAAGCTGACCGAGCTGCGGGTGCTGGCGCGCGCGCTGGACGAAGGCAGGGAGGCGGTGCGCGACGACCTCCAGGCCCACCAGGCGGCGCTGGCCTCGCGCCGCGCCTCGCCGCGCGTGCACAAGGCCGAGGTGCGTGCCGCGCTCGATGCCCTGCGGCCCGAGATGGCGCGGCGCCGCAGCCCGCACGCGCTGCGCGCCGCCCGACAGGCCGAATGGCTCGCGCTGCCACTCTTTCCCACCACCACCATCGGATCCTTCCCCCAGACCGCGCGAATCCGCCACGCACGCGCCGAATGCAGGGCCGGGCGCATGGACGCCGGCGCCTACCGCGCGGCCATGCGGGCCGAGATCGAAGGCTGCGTACGCGAGCAGGAGGCGCTGGGGCTGGACGTGCTGGTGCACGGGGAGGCCGAGCGCAACGACATGGTCGAATATTTCGGGGAACAGCTGGAGGGCTATGCGCTCAGCCGGCAGGGCTGGGTGCAGTCCTACGGCTCGCGCTGCGTGAAGCCGCCGATCCTGTACGGGGATATTCGCCGCCCGCGACCCATGACCGTGGAGTGGATCCGTTACGCCGCTTCGCTGACCGACAAACCCCTGAAAGGCATGCTGACCGGCCCGGTCACCATGCTGAACTGGTCCTTCGTGCGCGACGACCAGCCTCGCAGCCTCAGCTGCAGGCAACTGGCCCTGGCCATTCGCGAGGAGGTGCTGGACCTGCAGGCCGCGGGCGTGCGGGTGATCCAGATCGACGAGGCCGCCTTGCGCGAGGGCCTGCCCCTGCGCCGTTCGCAGTGGGCGGCGTACCTGGCCTGGGCCGTGGAGAGCTTTCGCCTGGCCGCCAACGGCGTGCGCGACGAAACCCAGATCCACACCCACATGTGCTATTCGGAGTTCAACGACATCCTCGGCTCCATCGCCGACATGGACGCCGATGTGATCACCATCGAGACCTCGCGTTCGGACATGGAACTGCTGGAGGCCTTCGACCGCTTCGACTACCCGAACCAGATCGGCCCCGGCGTGTACGACATCCACTCCCCCAACATCCCCACCCAGGAGCACATGGTGCAGCTGTTGCGCAAGGCCGCGCAGCGCATCCCGGCCGAGCGCCTGTGGGTGAACCCCGACTGCGGGCTCAAGACCCGACAGTGGGCCGAAGTGCTGCCCGCGCTGGCCAACATGGTGGCCGCCGCGCGCAGCCTGCGCGACAGCCAGGGGGCGGGCCGGGCAAGGCCCGGCCCTGGGGGCTCTCTCAAGGAATCGCCGGGCCGCCCCAAGATTCCTTGACCCCCACGGGGGGCGGGCCGGGCAAGGCCCGGCCCTGGGGGCTCTCAGAAGGGATAGTGCCGTGCGCCGGTCTGCAGAGTGACCCAGCGCAGCTCGGTGAAGGCGTCGATGCCGGCCTTGCCGCCAAAGCGGCCCCAGCCGCTGTCCTTGACCCCGCCGAAGGGCATCTGCGCCTCGTCGTGCACGGTGGGTCCATTGACATGGCAGATGCCCGACTGGATGCGCTGGGCCACGGCCAGCGCGCGCGCGGCGTCGCGCCCGAACACGGCCGCCGACAGTCCGTAGGCGTTGTCATTGGCGCAGGCCACGGCGGCTTCCAGGCCCTGCACGCGCACGATGGGCTTGACCGGGCCGAAGGATTCCTCGCGGTAGATGGCCATGTCGGGCCGGACGTGATCCAGCAGCGTGGCCGGCATCAACGTGGATTCGGCCTTGCCCCCGCACAGCAGCCTGGCGCCCTTGGCCAGCGCGTCGTCGATCAGCGCATTGCAGCGCTGCACCGTGCTCATGTCCACCACCGAGCCCAGCACCACCGGGCCCTTGCGCGGGTCGCCCAGGGGCAGCGCCGAGGCCTTCGCGGCCAGGCGCGCGGCGAACTCGTCGGCCACCGAGGCGTCGACGATGATGCGCTCGGTGGACATGCAGATCTGCCCCGAGTTGGCGAAGG
>JAKBBK010000026.1 GCA_021808525.1 Pseudomonadota bacterium | reverse complement strand
GTGAGTGACAACAGGTACGCTGCCAACTTCTTCAAGGCCTCGGTTTCGTCCTTGTCGATGTTGCTGCGCTCGTTCTTTGGGAAGCCGAACACGAACACCCAGCGGCTGCCCTTGTTGGTGGCGACCAACGTGCGATAGCCGCCACTCTTCCCTTGCCCGGGCCGCCCGATCCGCTTCTTGACCAGCCCACCGCCGAGGTCTGCATCAACCAAGCCGCACGCCATTTCGTGCACCGCGGCGCAAAGACTGGACGTGGCCAATCCTTCTTTGCATGCCCAGCGGTCGAACCACCGGGTCTTGTAAACCGCCATGCCCGTCTCCTTGACCGTTAAAATGTAGCACCAAGTGCTATGGTTCGCAAGTGGGATGTTCCGGTGTGGCCGCCCTGCGCGTGAAGGGTCCTCGCAAATCCGGGAGGTGGGATTGTCCCCAAATCTGTCCCAAAAATTCGCGAGCGCGGCGCAAGGCCAACAAAGGCGGCCTGTGACACATGGATTCGGGACGTAGAGGCCGGAGGTTCGAATCCTCTCACCCCGACCAGGAATTCAGGAAAAGGGCTCGGTCCTCGCGGACCGGGCCCTTTTGCATTGGCCCTCAGTGCACATCAGGTGCGCATCAGGCCGCATGCCTGATGTGCATGTCCACATGAATGTCGTCGTAGGGGCAGACGACGCCGCCGCGGTCCGTGCGCTCGATCAAGCCGAGTTCGGTCAAGGTCGTGACGTCCTCGTGAACGCGTCTGACATCGCGGCCCAAGCGGCGTGCGAGTTCGCGCAGGCCGAGTTCGCCCTGCCCCAGAAGCGCGCTCACGATCGCCCAGCGCCGCTCGGTCAGACGCCCGAAAAACAGCTCGGGCGTCTCGAAGTTGAGGCGCTCACCGCAGTACCGGGGCGCTGTGAATCCGCGCCGGGCAGCTTCGCGCAAGGCCGCCCAGCCATCCCGCTCGATCGTGACGGTCAATGTGCGCTTTTCCATCGTTCCACCTCCGATTGGAAGTCGTCGATCAAACCATCCACGCCGACGAATTGATAAGGCAATACACGAGCGCCGACATGTTTGTGGTCGCCTTTGCCGCGTTCATTGTCAAACCCAATGATGCGTTCGCCGTCGACGACGTAGACCAAGCGATATTTGAAGCAATGGCGGCTGGGTGGGACCTCCTGCGCGAGGCGCCAGACCACCATCTCGATCAGCCCACCGTCCGCCATGACGTCTCGAAAGCGCAGCACCAGTGAGGCCTTCATGTTGGCAAGTCTGGCAACATGAAGGCCTGCTGTCAATTGCCCCCTGGCGTAGAGGGCTGTGGCAGGGTCATCATGCCTCGGCGGGGCACGAGGATTCGTCCCGAAATCTGTCCCAAAAATTCACGAGCGCATCGCCAGGCCAACAAATGCGTCCTGTGACGTATGGTTTCGGGACGTCCATGAAAGTCACGGTGGCCCAGTTGGCCGTGCGCTACCTGCTGGAGGAAGCACCCCGCCACAAGAGCCGAGACATCCTCGGCTATTTCTTCGAGGGGCTTCTGGCCGATAGCGGCCCCACCGGCGAGCGTTTGCTCAGGGACGATCGCGAGGAACGCGTGCGCCGAGGCATGCCGCTTCGACCAGCAACTTTCCCTGGCGAGCTGGGAGGTCAACGAGGCCGTGTGATGTATCGTAGAATACTATTCATGAATCTATTCAGTTTTCTATTCATGCTCGTGGCGCCTGCATGAGCTCCCATGTTGATCAGCTTCGGCTGCATCTTGCGCGAGGCCCGTGTACCACTCGCCAACTTGTTGAAAAGTTGAGCATCAGTCAACCAACCGTCTCGCGTACGCTCACGTCGCTGGGCGACGAGGTCGTTCGTATCGGATCGGGCCGGTCTATTCAATACGCGCTTCGCGACACCAGCCGCGGGCTTGGCGAAATCCCTGTCCACCGGGTGACGGCCGAGGGCAGGCTGCGAGCGCTTGGCGTGCTCATCCCCCTGCGCCCTGAGGGCTTCGTGATGCGCCAGGAGGATGGGCTCACGCTGCACAGCGCAGGACTGCCTTGGTGGGCGCTCGACATGTGCCCACAGGGTTTTCTGGGGCGCGCTTACGCAGGGCGTCATGCGGCCGTCCTGGGCTTGTCGCCAAATCTCGGCGACTGGTCCGATATCGACATGCTCCGCGCCCTCGTGGCGCACGGCGATGACGTCGTCGGAAATCTTCTGCTCGGCGACCCTGCGCGCGCTCGCTTCCTCGAGTCGCCGCCTCCCGTCGCGGTCGAACCGGGGTCCGCCTACGCAGCCCTCGCGGACGCGGCCGAGCGAGGGGACCTTCCCGGGTCATCGGCCGGCGGTGAGCAGCCGAAGTTCACGGCGTTCACGGGTCGGCATGTCCTCGTCAAGTTCACATCGTCGGATGTCCATCCTGTGTCGCGTCGTTGGCGGGATCTGCTGGCGGCAGAGCATGTCGCGGCGGAGGTGCTGCGCAACGCCGAGATTCCCGCATCCGTGTCTCGGCTCCTCGACATGGATGGCCGGCGCTTCCTCGAGGTCGAGCGATTCGATCGGGTGGGCCTGTACGGCCGGCGAGCCCTGCATTCGCTGAGCGCGTTGGAGGCTGAATTCGTCGGCGACGCCACGCTTGCCTGGCCGGTCCTGGCCGCCCGACTGGCCCGCTCGGGGGTCGTCACGGAGCAGGCCGTGGCCGGGGCCGAGACTCTCTACGCATTCGGGACGCTGATCGGCAACTCCGACATGCACAACGGCAACATCTCCTTCGTGTCGGAGCACGGCAGGCCCTACAGCCTCGCGCCCGCCTACGACATGCTGCCCATGGGCTTCGCGCCGACTCGTGGCGGCCATCTGCCCGGTGCGCTGCCGGCGCCACGCCTGCACTCGAGCGTCTCCCCCGATGCATGGCGACGGGCCCTCGCTCTTGCCGAGCACTTCCTGGAACGCTTATCCAGGTCACCGGACTTTTCCGCGGACTGGCAAGGATGCGCGGTCGCACTCCATGCCCATGTCGCTCAGGCTCGCACGATGATCAGCCGCATGAGCTGACCGTAGGCACGAAGCCGCGGTTCAGCAGCGCCGTGTCGCCGAAAGGCCGCCCAGGGCGAGGATCATCCAGCCGCCGGATCCCGGGGCGCCGCGCCGATCCTGCCCTCCAGGCACAGCACCACGCTGGCCATGATGGCGTCGACGCAGGCGGCGCGCAGCACGCCAAGGTCGCGCCAGGGATAGCGGGGGTTGGCGAAGCGCGACTGCAGGTATCCCATGAGAAAGGCCAGGCGCATCTCGGTGGCCACCGTGACATGCTCGTGCCCGGTGCCCAGCTCGTCGGCCAGTTCCGTGGTGATGGCGGTGGCCAGGGAGATGATGTCGCCGTAGGAGGGCATCAGCGCCTCCGGCAGCGGGCGTTCGATGCCGCTGCCCGCCCCGGCGCTGCGGTAGACCAGCTGGTAGTAGTCGGGCCGGCTTTCCCAGAATTCCAGGAAGGACTCCAGCAGGGCCCTGTGGCGCTCGGTGGGGGTGCTGCGCGCCTCCACCCGGGCGCGCATGGCGAGCAGGCATTCGGCGTAGGCGACCCGCCACAGCTCCTGCAGCACGGCGTTCTTGCTGTCGAAGTAGCGATACAGGGACATGGCGCTGCGGCCCAGGGACGAGGCCAGCGCCTGCATGGTCACGGCCTCCGTGCCCCCCTGCTTGAACAACTCCAGCGCCGCCGCGACGATGGCCGCCTGCAGGAGCCGGTGGTCCTCGGAGTTGCCCCTGCGGACCCGACTCGGGACCGAGGGCGTGCCAGGGGGCGAGGGGGGCGTCGCTTCCATGATCCGTGATAACCCTAACAACAAGTCGGGAAAGGATACGCGTATGCCTAAACATATGCGAAAATCCCAGTCTATCCGAGCTTGCCCTGTCTTACCAGACAGTGTCCACGAGAGGTGTGGGTCTTTTCAGGAAGGCCCGCGGCGCGAGCTCAAGCCGCTCCGGCCCGAGAAGGGCCGGGGCCCATGGGCTCCACCCGCTGCAGTTACCCCCTTCCAGGTGCGCGGATCCACCCGATCCGGCCGCGCCGAGACGCTTTTCGTGCATGGGCTCGACCGCCACAGCGGATGGATGCCCCTTCGCGCCTGGGTCCCGGAAGACGATGACGGCAGCCTCATCGGTTGATACGAATGAACTTCCTGGGCAGTTGCGAACTGGTGGTCTCCGCCTGCGGCATGATCGACGATGCCAGCGAATCCGCCGCATCCCTGTTCGCGATGAGCGTGGGCGCCCTGAAGGGGCAACTCCTGCTCAATCGTCTCGATACTTCCTCGCGGGATCAACTGCGGGCGTTGTGGCGGGAATGGTCGCATCCGTCCACGCCCCCGGGCGCGAGCCGCGAACATGCCCTGACCGCGCTGCGGGCCGATGGCAGCCTGATGCCCAGCCTGGCGGTGTTCAGGCTCCGCGGGCCCGGGCAGAGCGGTCGGTTCTCCCTGCGCCTGCATCCCCTGGCGGCCCGGCCCTCGCTGAACGACTCCCAGCTTCCGGAGTCCTTTCACGATGCGCTCACCGGCCTGCCCAATCGGCGCGGAGCGCGCGAACTCCTGGAAGCCTCGCTGCAGATGGGGGCGCATGCGGGCGAGGCCGTCTCCGTGGTGTGCATCGACCTGGACAACTTCCGCAGCATCAATGAAGGCTACGGCCATGACGTGGCCGAGGAAGTGCTGCGGTGCATCGGTGCCAGGCTGCGCCAGCGCGGCCAGGGCCTGGGCCGCGTGTGCCGGAGCGGCGGCGACGAGTTCCTGGTCATTCGCCGAAGCGCCTGCAGCGAAGAGGAGATGCGCCACCTGGTGCCGCAGTTGATGAGCGCCATCCAGGAGCCCATCGAAGTCGGCGGCGAGACCCTGATCGTCACCGCCTCCGTCGGCGTGGCCACCCACGACTGCGTGGGCGGCAGCTTCGACGCGCTGATGCAGCGCGCCGGCCATGCCATGAGCCGTGCCAAGCGTCTGGGGCGCAACACCTGGTATTTCGCGGCCCGCGATCCCATTCCCTGCCTGCAGCACCAGGCCATCAAGACACGCCTGTACCGGGCGCTCGAGCAGGGGCGCCTGGCCCTGCATTACCAGCCCATCGTCGACCTGCGAAGCGGCGAGCTGCGCGCCTTCGAGGCGCTCATGCGCTGGAACGACGAGCAACTCGGCGAGGTCAGCCCGGCCCGTTTCATCCCCGTGGCCGAGGAGTCCGGGCTGATGGGAGCCCTGGGCGCCTGGACCATCGAGCAGGCCTGCCGCCAGTCGGCCGCCTGGCGCGAGGCCCACGGCGCGAGCCGGCCCATCGCGGTCAACATCTCCGCGGTCCAGTTGCAACGCGGGGAGTTCGAGCACGACCTGCGGCGCATCCTGGACGCCTACGCCATGCCCAGCGGAATGCTGGAGCTGGAAGTGACCGAGTCGGCCCTGATCCATGACAGCGCGCATCTGGCCTGCATGAGCCAGCGCCTGCGCGAACTCGGCGTGGGAGTGGCCATCGACGACTTCGGCACCGGCTACTCCAACCTGCTGTACCTCAAGCATTTCCATCCCGCCAAGATCAAGATCGACCGCAGCTTCGTGCAGACCATCCTCAGCAGGGACGAGGACCGCGCCATCGTGCGAGCGGTGATCGACATGGCGCATGCCATCGGCGCCAGGGTGGTGGCCGAGGGCGTCGAGTCCGGCGAGGTGGGCCGGATGCTGCGCGAACTGGGCTGCGACGAGGCGCAGGGCTACCATTTCGCCCGTCCGGCGCCTGCCGAAACGCTGGTGGCATGGCTCGGGCCTCAGCCGGGTCTGGCCTGCTCCGAGGGGGCTTGCGCGGGCTGATCCAGCAGTTGCCGGTATTCGCTCTCGGCCCATTCCATGGCCTGGACCATGCGCCGGCCCGCCTCGTACACACGGTGACCGTCCAGGGTCGGGGAGGATCCGCGGCCGCCTCGCCGCAGCAACTGCTTGCCGAAGCTGAGCTCGAGTTCCCGCATGCATCGGCTGAGCGCGGACTGTGCGACGCCCAGGCGCCGCGCGGCGCGGTTGATGCTGCCGGTCTCCACCACCCGCACGAAGCAGCGTATGCGATGCAGGTCGCGGCGCAGCCCGGCCTCTTGCTCGGCCATCGGATTCATGATTCGTCCCACAGGCCGTAATGGACCCCCGCGCGCCGATGGGTGGCCGTCTTGCGCTCGACCTCGCCCAGGGACACGGTGGTGCGGCGCTTGAGATCCTGGCGCCAGGCATGCAGGCGCTCGCGCATGCGCGAGCGCACCGGCTCATAGCCGGCGGCGCGCCCCAGGTCGCGCAATTCCCCGGGATCCTCCTGCAGGTCGAACAGCTGCGGGGGCAGGCCCTGCCAGTCGACGTATTTCCAGCGCTCCTCGCGCACCATGGCGGCCTGGCACTGGGCGGGGCCCAGGCCGAGATCCAGGCGAGCCTGGCGAAAGCTGAAGTCCAGCTCCGAGAACACCGCGTCGCGCGCCGGGGCCGCGGCGCCGTCCCGCGTGTGCGCGAGCAGGGATCGCCCCTCGATCCGATGCTCGGGCAGCTCGGCTCCCAGCGCCTCCAGCGCGGTGGGCACCACGTCGATCGCCTCCACCAGCGCCTGGCTGCGGGTGCCGCGGGTGGCCCCGGCCCGGGAACTCGGGTCGTAGACGATCAGGGGAACCCGCTGCACGCAGTCGTGGAACAGTTCCTTCTCTCCCAGCCAGTGATCCCCCAGATAGTCACCATGGTCGGAGGTGAACACCACGAGCGTGTCCTCCCAGCGTCCCAGGCGATCCAGTTCCTCCCACAGGCGTCCGAGATGGTCGTCCACCTGGCGTACCAGGCCCTGGTAGGCCGGGCGCACCCGCCGCCAGACCTCCTCGCGCGCGAAATTCCTGGATTCGGGATGGGCCATGTAGGCCGCGTAGGCGGGGTGGGGATCGCTGCGCTCGCCGGCGTCCCGCACCGGCTCGAGGCATTGCTCGACGCCGTACATGGCGTGGTACGGGCTGGGGGCGACATAGGGCCAGTGCGGCTTGACCAGGGAAAGATGCATCGACCAGGGCCGGGAGCCGCGGGCCCGCAGGTACTCGATGGCCTGGCCCACCGTGTAGGCCGTCTCCGAGTGCTCCTCCCGCACGCGCGCGGGCAGATGCACGTTGCGCATCTGCCATCCGCTGTGCACCCGGCCGGATGCATCGACGGTGGAAATCGCGAACTCGCTCCAGGGGTCCGGGCTGTCATAGCCCCGGTCCCGCAGCCAGCGCGCGTAGGGGCCGTCCGGCTCCGCGTGATGGCCGTCGTGTCGCGCGAGTTCCACGAATCCCCCCTGCCGTGCAGGCTGTCCCGGAGCCTGTGCCGTTCCCAGGCGCGCCAGGCCCTGTTCGTCGGGTAGCCAGTGGGTCTTGCCAAACAGCACGAGCTCGTGATCCAGCCCGTCCAGGTAATCGCCGAGCAGCCATTCGTCCAGGGGCAGGGGAACCCGGTTCCAGGTCGCCCGGTGGCTGCTCACGTACCGTCCCGTGTAGAAGGACATGCGCGAAGGACCGCACACGCCCGACTGCACGAAGGCACGCTCGAACAGCACGCCTCTGCGGGCCAGTTGATCCACCGCGGGGGTCTGCAGATGCGGATGGCCGTAGCAGGACAGGTGGTCCGCGCGCAGCTGGTCGCACATGATGAACAGGAAATTGCGGACGGAGCTCATGTCGGGTCGGTCAGTAAGCCTGGTGCACGAATCGCGATTCCAGGAAGGCCTCCATGCCCTCGATGCCGCTTTCGCTGCCCAGGCCGCTGTCCTTCACGCCTCCGAAGGGGGCCTCCGGAACCGACACGGCCACGTTGTTGACCGCCAAGGCGCCCACCTCGAGACCTGACTCGCAGGCATGCACCAGCGACGCGCTGTCGGTGAACAGATAGGCCGCGAGGCCGTAGGAGGTGGCGTTGGCCTGCCGCAGCGCATGTTCCAGCGAGTCGGTCGGCAGGATGGGCGCGACGGGGCCGAAGGGTTCCTCGCTCAGCACGCGCGCGTCGGGCGCGAGCCCGCACAGCACGACGGGCGCCGCGTAGTATCCCCCGCCCGAATCGGGGGCGGGCGCGGCCTCGATCACCTGCGCGCCGCGCTGGCGCGCGTCGAGCACCAGGGCGCGCACCGCCTGCACCCGCCTGGGGTTGGCCAGCGGTCCCATGGTCGTGGCAGGGTCCATGCCGTCGCCCACACGCAGGCCCGAGGCACACTCGACGAAGGCCCGCGTGAAGGACTCCAGCACGTCCTCATGGACGATGAAACGGCTGGGAGCCAGGCAGGCCTGGCCGGCGTTGCGGAACTTGTGCGCGGCGAGCATGCGCGCGGCACGCGGCACGTCGGCGTCGCGCCAGACGATGGCCGGGGCGTGCCCGCCCAGCTCGAGGGTCATGCGCTTGAAGCCTTCGGCGGCCTGGCGCGCCAGCAGGCGCCCCACCTCGACCGAGCCGGTGAAGCTGAGCTTGCGTACCACGGGAGACTCGAGCAACTGCCGGGAAAGCGCGGCCGGCTGCCCGAACAGCAACTGCAGCGCGCCGGCGGGGAGCTCCTGGTCGTGGAAGCATTCGACCATCGCCGCGACCGCGGCCGGAGTTTCCTCGGCGGGCTTGAGCAGAACGGAGCAGCCCGCCGAGAGCGCGCCGCCGATCTTGCGCGCGGACAGCACCAGCGGAAAGTTCCAGGGCGAAAAGGCCGCCACCGGCCCCACCGGATGGCGCGAAACGCGCATGTCCGCCCCCGCCAGGCGAGAGGGAAGCAGACGGCCGTACACCCGGCGCGCCTCCTCGGCGTACCACTGGATCAGCTCGGCGGCCATGTCGACCTCGGCCAGCGCCTCGGCCAGGGGCTTGCCCTGTTCCAGGGTCAGCGCCGTGGCGATGGACTGGCGCCTCGCGCGCATCTGTCCCACGCCCTGCAGCAGCAGTTGCGAGCGCCTTGCCGCGGGAATCGCGCGCCAGGCCTCGAAGCCATGCCGCGCGGCCTGCAGCGCGCGGTGCACATCGGTTTCGTCGACCAGGCCGAGCTGATCGAGCACCTCGCCCGTGGCCGGGTTGCGCACGGCCCAGGTGTCGATGCCGCCGCCCTGGCGCCACTGCCCGTCGATGAGCAGGCGCGGGGCGCGATAGGGTGGCCGGTTCATAGATTGCGGCCTCCGTCCACGTCGATGCAGCTGCCGGTAAGGAAGGCGGCGTCGTCGGAGGCCAGGAAGGTCGCCGCGCCCGCGACATCGTCGGGGCGGGTGAAGCGCCCCAGGGGAATGCGCGCCAGGAAGCGCTGGCGGTTCTCGACCGTGTCGGGCATGCCCATGAACTGTTCGAGCAGCGCGGTCTCGCCGATCATGGGGTTGATGGCATTGACCCGGATGCCCTCGCGGGCGAACTCCAGCGCGAGTCCGCGGGTGATGTTGATCATCGCCGCCTTGCTCGCGCTGTACCAGCTCAGGCCCGGCCCAGGGCGAACGCCGGTGGTCGAGGCCACGTTGATCATCACCCCGCCACGCTCGCGCAGCACGGGGATCGCATGTTGCGCGGACCAGTACAGGCTCTTCAGGTTGACCCGCATCACGCGGTCGAACTCAGCCTCCGTGACCTGCAGCGCCGGCTTGTTGGCGTGGGTGGTGCCGGCATTGTTGACCACGATGTCCAGTCCCTCGAACTCGGACACGGCCCGCGCCACCGCCGCGGCGTAGTCCTCGCTGCTGGAGACGTCGCATCGCAGCGCCACCGCCTGCGCGCCCTGCGCACGCAGGGCGGCGGCAGCGGACTCCGCGCCGTCGCCGTCCAGATCGGCGATGAGCACCGAGGCGCCCTCGCGCACGAAGCGCTGCGCGATGGCGCGGCCGAATCCGGAGGCGGCCCCGGTGACCAGGGCGGATTTGTGTTGGAGTTGCATGGTTGTATTCCTGCTCAGAGATCAAGGGTCAGGCTGTCGCCGGCACAACGCGACACGCAGGGAAAGAAACGCTCGTCCTGCTGGCGTTCGTGGGGCTCCAGGATCTGGTCGCGGTGTTCGCAGCGGCCGTCGAGCACGCGCACCTCGCAGCTCGCGCAGATGCCCTCGCGGCAGGAGCTGGGATGGGCAATGCCCAGTTGCTCGATCACCTCCAGCACGCTGCTGCCCGGCGGCACCGCCGCGCGCAGTCCGCTGCGCGCCAGGCGCAGCTCGAAGCCGTGATCGGCACCGGCCGCCGCGCCAGCGGCCTCGCCAGCAGCCTCGCCAGCGCCGAAGCTCTCGAAGTGCACGCTGCCCGGCGCGCGCCCCGCCGTGAGTTCGCGCACGGCCTGCATCAGGCCCTGGGGGCCGCAGCAGTACACATGGGTGTCCTGCCCGAGCTGGCGCAATATGGAGGCCAGGTCCAGGCGGCGGTCCCGCGGACCCGAGACGTGCAGGAGCACGCGCCTCGCATCGAGTTCGAGCAGTTCGTCCAGGTAGGCCGCGCGCTCCTCGCTGCGCACCAGGTACACCAGGCGCCAGTCGGCTCCCGCCGCGGCCGCCGCGCGGGCCATCGGCAGCAGGGGCGTCACGCCGATGCCTCCGGCGATGAACAGGGCGGCGCCGGCGGCCTCGTGCTGCGCGAACAACTGCCGGGGCTGACCGAGGCGCAGGCGCGAGCCCTTGCGGATGGTGTCGTGCAGCCAGGCCGAGCCTCCCCGGCCTTGCGCGGACCTGGCCACGGCGATGCGGTAGCTGTCCAGCCGGCCCCGCGCGAGGGCGTTGGTGATCGAGTACTGGCGCAGCTGCGCCAGGCCGCCGGGGGGCTCGACCCGCAGGTCCACGTGCGACCCCGGCGCTGCCGGCTCCAGCGGCGCGCCGTCGACCCGCGCGAGCTCGAACTCCACCACGTCCCTGGCCAGGGCGCGGGTGGCGCGTACCTCCACCTCGATGGACCGTTGCTCGAACATGGCGTTCAGGCGGCGCGCGCGTGCTCGCGTTCGCCCTTCAGGCGCTGCTCGATCATCCAGCGGGCCTGGTTGAGCGCGGCATCCGCCGGGATGGGCAGCATGGGCCTTGCGGGCGTGGCGTCGATGGTGCGTTGCTGGGCCTCGATCATCTCCCGATCCTCGTCGAAGGCCTTCACCACGTCGGCATAGATGCGCTCCGTGAGCCCCTCTTCGTCGAGCCGGAAGTTGTGCGCCTGGCAGAACCAGTAGTGGGTGGTCGACTCGGTTTCCGGGGTCTGCACCGAGGTGTGGCGGAACTGCAGGGCCTGCGGCACCCTGTTTCCCTCCGGGGCCCCGCTCCCGGCGGGTGCCGAGCCCGAGTCCATGCGCATGAACGAGGGGGCATTCCACTCGTAGAGCTGCCAGCGATCCACGGGGCCGTCGAAGGTGGCCACGCGCTTGTGGTTGGGCGAGATCTGGTCGTTGAGGAACCACCAGTGGATCCGCAGGCTCCGGGCGTCGCGTTCGATCCTGGGGCGGGCCTCGGCGTTGCTCGAGGTGCCCAGGGTGGTCGGGTGCACGAAGGCCAGGTGCGAGAAGTCGAGCAGGTTGTCGACGATCAGCAGGTAGTTGGCCTTGTAATGCAGGTACCCCGGCTTCATGCGCCAATCGGGCGAATCGTGCCAGGGGAAGTCGAGAATCGCGGAGGCATCGGCCAGCGCAGGATCGCCCATCCAGATCCATACGAAGCGGTCCTTCTCGACCACCGGATAGCTGCGCACGGCCAGCTTGGGCGGCACCCGCTCACAGCCCGGCGCCTCGACGCAGGCGCCCGCGGCGTCGAACTTGAGACCGTGGTACATGCAGCGCAGGCAGTCGCCCTCGCGGCGTCCCAGGGACAGCGGCGCCGCCCGGTGGCAGCAGCGATCTTCCAGCGCCACCACCTGGCCGCGCTGGCCGCGATAGAACACGATGGGCTCGCCCAGCAGCTTGCGGCTGAGCAGGCCGTCGGCGCGGACCTCGTGGTCCCAGCCCGCGACGTACCAGCAGTTGCGTACGAATTCCATGGTTCACTACTCCTCGGATGGGGTTGTCGGGCGCGGCCCCCGCGGGCCGCGGATACGCGCTGGGATCAGCGCGCGAAGCCGGGCAGCCAGGTCGCCAGCATGGGGAAGGCGATGATCAGCCCCAGGGCCACGAAATTGGCCACCAGGAAGGGGATGGTTCCGGCGAAGATGGTGCGGGTGCTCAATTCCGGCATCATGGTCTTGACCATGAACACGTTCATGCCGATGGGCGGATGGATCATGCCGATCTCGATCATCATGGCGACGAACACCCCGAACCACAGCATGCTCACGCCCAGCGGCCCCAGCACGGCGGCGAACACCGGCACGGTGAGCAGCATCATGGAGATGGCCTCCATCATCGACCCCAGGACCACGTAGACCAGCATGATCACCAGGATCAGCCCCGTCACCGGAAGGTGCAGGCCGCCGACCAGCGCGACCAGCCCGCTGGTCAGCCCGGACATGGTGACGAAATTCGCGAACACCATGCCGCCGAAGGCCACCGCGAAAATCATGGCCGTGGTGCGTCCGGCCTCGCACAGCGAGTCCATCAGCACGGACCAGCGCAGCTTGCCGCGCGCGGCGGTGAACAGCGTGGCTCCCGCCGCTCCGACGCCTCCGGCCTCGTTGGCGGTGAACACGCCGCTGTACAGGCCGCCCATGACGGTGAGGAACAGCAGCACGATGGGCCAGACCTTGGAGATGCGGCGCAGGCGCTCGGCCCAGCTCAGTTGCGGGCCCGCCGGTCCCAGCGAGGGGTTGCGCGACACCGTCCACCAGATCGACAGCATGAACAGCGCGCCCAGGAGGACGCCGGGCAGGATGCCGGCGACGAACAGCTTGGCGATGTCCTGCTGGGTGACGATGCCGTAGATCAGCAGCGGCACGCTGGGCGGCACCAGCGCTCCCAGGGTTCCGGCCGAACTCACGCAGCCGCTGGCCAGGCTGTCGTCGTAGCGCAGGCGCCGCATCGAGGGCATAGCCACCTTGGTCATGGTGGCGGCGGTCGCGATGGAACTGCCCGAGATGGAGGCGAAGCCCGCGCTGGCCAGCACGGTCGCGTAGGCCAGGCCGCCGCGCTTGTGCCCCACCAGCGCGTAGGCCGCGTCGTACAGCTCGTCGGCCAGTTCAGACTTGTAGATCAGGGCACCCATGAGGATGAACATGGGCAGCACCGACAGGCCTTCGTTGGTGGCGAGGTCGGAAATGGTCTGCCCCGCCATCATCAGCGCCGGGTGCAGCCCCCGCAGTGCCGCGAACAGGCCGACGCCCACACTGAGCATCGCGAAGCACAGCGGCACGCCCAGGAAGGCCAGGGCCAGCACCGCGGCGAAGCCCAGCAGCGCGGCGCTCATGACCTGGCTCCCCGGGGGCCGCCGCGCAGATGGGCCAGCAAGGTCGCCAGGATGCCCACCAGGGCCAGCAGGGACAACGCGCTCATCGCATAGTTCAGGGGCGCCAGCGGCAACTGCAACACCATGGTGCTCATCTGCTCGGAGGCCAGCAGGCGGCCCTGGTTGAACAACTCCACGGTCACGATGGCGCAGCCCAGGGTGCTCACCGCGAGCTCCAGGGCCTGGCTCCAGTACTTGAGGGCGCCGCGCGCGCCGCGTGCCAGCAGCGAGACCGAGAAGTGGCGCCGTTCCACCGTCACCAGGGGAAAGGCCGAGAAAATGAGCAGCGCCAGCAGGAACTGCACGATCTCGTCGCTTCCGCTGATCGGGCGGACGAACACATAACGCATGATCACGTTGGTCACGGTGACGCCCATGATGCCCAGCATGGTGATCGCCACGCAGGCGCGCAGGAGCATGCGGGCCAGGATCACGGGGCGGGGCCCGCGGGCCTCGGGGAGGGGGTTCAGCGCCTGCATGGCAGTCTCCGTCACGCTCAGCGGGCCTGGGCCTGGGCCTGGAAGTACTGCATGGCCGCCGCGCCGTCGACGCCCCTGGCGTGCGCCGCGGCCAGCCACTGCTGCACCAGGGGCTGGGCGTAGCCCTTGAGCTCCTGGATCAGCGCCGGCGAAGCCTCGACCACGCGAACCCCGCTCTTGCCGGCCTGTTCGCGGGACTGCACATTGAGCTGGGTCATGACCTTCATGCGCTGCGCGAAGGCCAGGCCCGACAGGGCCTCGATGGCCTTGCGATCGGCCGGGGCGATGGATTCCCAGCGGGTCTTGTTGATCACCAGGGAAAAGCTGGGAACCGAAAGCCCGCCCGGAATCAGGGTCTCGGACTTGACGTAGCCGATGACCTTGAAGGCCTTGGCGTTGTAGTCGCCCATGCCGGCGAAGGAGTCCACGGTCCCTCCGGCAACCAGTTCACTGAGCTGGACCGCTGGGGTCGACACCACCCCCGCCGGGCTGTGCACCAGCACCTGTTGCGGCACGCCCGGCATGGCCCACAGGCGCCGCCCGGCCAGATCCGCCGGTTGCACGATGGGCTTGCCCAGGCTGAAGATCTCGCCCGCGGGCAGGGAGAACAAGGCCAGCAGCTTCACATTGCGGTACTCGCCTGCCTTGGCGAAGTACTTCTCGTGGGTCTTCCACAGGGCCACCGAGGTCTGCGCCGCCGTGCCGCCGATGAAGGGCAGCGCGGCGACCTGCTCCAGGGGCAGCTGGTGCGGCAACAGGCCGTTGAACACATAGGCGCCGTCCACGATGCCGCCGGTGACCGCGTTCCACAGCTGGTTGGGCGCCGCCACGGGCGCGCCGGGCAGGGAGATGCGCACGCGGCCCTGGGTGACCTTCTGCACATCCTGGGCCCAGGGACGCAGCACCTGCTGATTGAAGGCGTCGCCGGGGGGCAGCAGCTGGTTGATGACCAGGGTCGTCGTGGCCTGCGCCGGTGCCGCCGCGAGCCCCGCGCATGCGCAGGACAGGCAGAGGGCGGCGGCCTGCAGCCACCGGGATCTGAAGTGCAACATGGGCTGTCTCCTCGATGTGGGACCCTGTGCGGCTGCCCTTGCATGTCCGCGTCGGGTGCTCATTGATCTGGATCGATGCTAAGGGGCACAATGGATCGACGAATAATCGAATTTCGATGCTTTGATCGTTGTTCGCGATCACCCTTTCATGAAACTCCAGGCCATCCGCTACTTCATTGCGGTCGTCGAGGCGGGCGGATTTCGCGCCGCAACAAATACCGTGCACGTCTCGCAGTCCGCGATGACTGCTGCGTTGCAGCAGCTCGAGGAGGAACTGGGCGCGCCGCTGCTGCACCGCTCCAGGCGTGGGGTAACCCCCACGCAGTTCGGCAGGGCATTTCTCGATCGCGCGCGCGCCATCGAGCGCGAAAGCCGCAAGGCGCGGGAGGAGATCGCGCAACTGCGCGGGCACTGGGAGGGCACGGTGTCCTTCGCCACCTCGCCGGCGATCGGCATCAGCATCGTTCCCTCCGTGATCAAGGCCTTCCGGGAGCGCTTCCCGGGCATCCGGGTGCGCTGCGTGGACGGGCTGTACCCGGCCGTGCTGGGCGGCTTGCGCGATGGTCACCTGGATTTCGCGATCAGCCCCTGCGCGGTGGAGCAGCTCGATCCGCCCTTCGTGGCTGAGTTGCTGCTGCCCGCCGACGTGGTGATCGTGTGCCGGCGCGACCACCCCTTGCGCAAGGCGCAGTCGCTGATGGAGCTGGCCGATTGCGAATGGGTCATCTCGACGGGAGCCGGCGGCGCCGGCGCCCTGATCCAGCAGGCCTTCCAGGCCGCGGGATTGCACGGCCTGAAGGTGGGCTTGGTGTGCGAGTCCTTCATGGCCCTGCCGGGGGTGCTGGCGCTGAGCGACATGCTCGGCACCTTGCCGCGTGCCGTGCTCGACGACACGCGCTGGCGCCAGGAACTGGCCATCGTGCCGATCCGCGAACGCCTTCCCGCGCCCCAGATCGCCATCCTGCGGCGCGATGACATCCCCCTGACCCCGGCGACCACCGAGCTGATCTCCTGGGTCAGGCACTTCGCCTCCAAGCTCGGGCGCGCCGACGTCTGAGGCGGCATGCCCGGCGCCCTTATCATGCCTCGGCATCCGATGCCCGCATGGACGCTCTCGTGAACTCAACAACCCAAGCCCTGCAAGGGATTTCCTCGATGGCCACGCGGGCGCTGCTCGCCCAGCTGGCCGACAGCTGCCGCCGGGATCGCGGCATGGACGTGCACTTCGAGTCGGTGGGCGGGGTCGACGCCGCGCGCCGCGTGGCCCAGGGCGAGGCCTTCGACCTGGTCGTGCTGGCGGGCGACGCGATCGACAAGCTCATCGCCTCCGGAAGCGTGCTGGCCGACAGCCGCGTGGACCTGGTGGTGTCGAAGACCGTGGTGGCCGTGCCCGAGGGCGCTGCCCAGGTCGACGTGGGCACCGAGCAGGCCCTGCGCCAGGCGGTGCTCGACGCAGCGGCCATCGGCCATTCCACCGGACCCAGCGGCACGGCCGTGCTGGCGCTGCTGCAGCGCTGGGGCGTGCTGGACGCGGTTCGCGCACGCCTGGTGCAGGCGCCGGCCGGCGTCCCCGTGGGGCGCCTGCTGGCCGAGGGCAAGGCCAGCCTGGGCTTTCAGCAGACCAGCGAACTGGTGGGCCTGGCGGGGGTGCGCGTGCTCGGGGAGCTTCCCGCCGGCTGTGAAATCGTCACCCGCTTCACCGCCGGGGTGTGCAGCGCGTCGACCCGCCAGCCCGAGGCGAGGGCGCTGATCGCCTACCTGGCCTCGCCCGAGACGGCGCAGGCCAAGCGGGCGCAGGGGCTCGAGCCGGCCTGAGCCGCTCAGGCGGCGGCGCGTTCGGCGATCTGCGCCATCCAGGTCTGCGCGGAATCCTTGCTGCTCATCTCCGCCGCGACCAGGCCGTCCACCATCACGGTGGGCGTGACGTGGATGCCGTTCTGTCGCGCGTAGCGGGCCTGCCACTTCATCTCCGAGGTGACCCGCGGGTCGGCGAAGCCTTCGGCGAGGTCGAGGCCCGTGAGCTGCTCGATGCGCGCCAGGGTCTGGCGCGGGCTGCGGTCGAGCAGCGGGCCCGCGCAGTGATCGACGAGCACGAATTCCTCCCGGTGGGCGAATACCGCGGACAGGACCTGGCGGGCCGCTTGCCGGCCCCCGGGCCCGGCCGATGCGGCCAGGATGGCCCGCGTGACCAGCGGGGAGAATTGGTGCCAGGGCTGGGACAGCAGGCGCAGGTGGATGCTGAGCCGGTGCGAGCCGTCCAGGCCCAGCAGCTCATCGATTTTCGCGTAGGCCCTGGCGGAAAACGGGCAGGTGGGTTCGAGGAAAAGCTCGACCCGGCAAGGGCCGTCTCCCCAGCGCAGGGCTTCGAGTCGGGATGGGTTCATGTCGGACGCGCGAGAGCCGTGAGGCGGGGTTGCAGGGCGCGGCGCAGCACCTGGTTGCTGAGCCAGTTCACGGAGCGCCGGGCGTGTTCGGCGACCACCGGGGCCGGCAGCTGGCGATAGTCGTCGTTCATCACCAGCAGGCTGTATGCGCCGCGGTAACCGGTGCGATCGATGCCCCGGATCATCTCGATGAGCCTGGCGCTGTGGCCGCCGTCGCCTGGGAACACCCGGCCGTGGTTGGCCGCGGCACGGCGGTCGGGGTCGGAGCCGATGGTGGCCTCGCTGAAATCGGCCAGCTGGACCAGGGCGATGCGCTCGGGGTCCACGTCCTCGAGGAACTCGAGGTCGGACCCGGTCATCAGGATGTGCAGGGTGTCGAGCACCAGGTGGAAGTTCGCGTGCTCCACGGCGCTGACGGTGGCCCAGGCATCGGCCGCGGTGCGCACCCGCTGGGCCCAGGGCACGGCCTTGTAGCCGATGCGCACGTTCAGGGGCACGGCGAGGTTGGCCAGCTTGCGCAGATCCTGGATCTCGTCGCGCCCCTCGGGCGCGCGCGCCTCGGTGCTGGAGGTCACGATGAGCAGGGGGGCGCCTACGGCCTTGCACATGCGCAGGCATTCCTTGGCGATGTCGACCTTGTAGCTGTGGCGCGCGGGACTGCGCCCTTCATAGTCGCGAAGCAGCTGCAGCCCGGCCACCTTCAGCCCGCTGGCGCGCACCAGACGCACGGCCTGCTCGAAACCACCCGGGTGGTTGGCCAGGTCGCTGCCCCAGAGCATGACCTGGGTAAATCCCGCCGCGCGCGCGTGCTGCAGCTTGGCTTCCAGGGGCCCCGGAAGGGCCACCGGATCGAGGTTGACGTAGCCCTGCATCACGCTTTCCCCGGTCGCTGCACGAATCCGAACTGCACGCCCCTGGCCACGTTGCGGGTCAGGGCCTCGACCGGGGTGCTGCGCGGGTCGATGTCCACGCCCTGCTCGCGCAGCGAGGCCACGGTGGCCGCCAGATCGCTGGTGCTGAACTTCAGGCGCGCGAAACCCTCGTCCCAATGCTGGTCGCGGGCCAGGTCCTCGGGCAGCTCCAGGAGATCGACCCCGAATTTTCCGCAGGGACTGGCGAGCAGCACGCAGTCGGGGTCGATCTCCTCGCCGCCCGCGCGGGGCGTGAACCCGAACAACTGGCCGTAGAAGTCGGTCCACACGTCGGTGCGCCAGGTCTCGATGGTCTGCACCACCGAGTGGAACTGCAGCCCGTGGCGCGACGGAGGGTTCGGGTCCACGCCGGGCTCGAAGTCGAAGTCCACGTCGTAGATCGAGATGTCGTGGTAGCGATCCACCAGGTAGAGGATGGAATCGCCCACCCCGTGCACTCCGGGAATGTTCAGCTCCATGGCCTCGGCGCGGCTGGGAATGGGCCAGGCCCCGCATTCCATCAGATATTGGTATGCTTTGCGGGCGTCTGCTACGCGGAACGCCAGTGCGTCCAGCGAAACACTGTCGGGGCCGATGGTGCTGCTGGCCAGGGCCTGGGGATCGGCGTCCACGACCACGTTCATGGGGCCCTGGCGGTACAGGAACACGCGTCTGGAGCGATGCCGGGCCACGCGCACGAAGCCCAGTTTCTCGAGCACCGCGCCGAAGGATTCGGGATTCGCCGTCGCGAACTCCACGAATTCCAGGCCGTTCATGCCCAAGCTGTTGCCCTGGCCGCTGATCCTGGGTTGCGTCGTTTCTGACATTTCATGTTCCCGCAAGGTTCGAGCAAAGTGTTGACCACAGGCGAGCGCAAGCCGGCGAGGGCCGGCCGCGGCGCCATCCATGCATCCGTGAAACACCCGACATGACCACTCTCGGAGTTGCGGCCGTCGATCGCGCATTGCGCATTCTCGAGGCCTTCCGTGCCGACGACCGCGGCCTCACGCTGGCCGAGATCGCCCGTCGCACCGGCTACTACAAGAGCACCATCCTGCGCCTGGCCGAATCCCTGGAGAAATTCGGCTTCCTCAAGCGAAGCAGCGACGGGCTGTACCAGATCGGCTACAAGCCCCTGTTCCTCGCCAGTCTCTACCAGGGCCAGTTCCGCAGCAGCGATCATGTGCTTCCGGTGCTGCGCAAACTCGTGGATGAATGGAATGAAAGCGCCTCGTTCTATGTGCGCGAGGGCGACCGGCGCATCTGCACCTTCCGCGTGCAGGGCCGTCGCTCGGTGACCGACACGGTGCGCGAGGGCGACACCCTGGACCTGCATCTCGGCGCGGCCGGGCGCGTGCTGCTGGCCTTCGGCGGCGAGCGCGGAACCCGCTATGACCAGATCCGCCGGGAGCTGTTCGCGGCCTCCTTCGGCGAACGCGATCCGGAGACCGCGGCCTACGCCTGCCCGGTGTTCGGCCAGTCCGGGGCGCTGGTGGGGTGCATCAGCCTGTCCGGGCCGCGCTATCGCATCGAGACCCTCGCGCGCGAGGCGGTGGTGGCCTCGCTGGCCGAGAACGCCGCCGAGCTGACGGCAGCCTTCGGCGGCGACGCCACCGTCTTTGGCCCGCTGACGGCGAAT
Source organism: Pseudomonadota bacterium (assembly GCA_021808525.1). Lineage (GTDB taxonomy): Bacteria > Pseudomonadota > Gammaproteobacteria > Burkholderiales > Burkholderiaceae_C > Thiomonas_A. The sequence goes on along the minus strand of JAKBBK010000026.1, from coordinate 18,637 downwards.
CGCGGCTAGCCGTCGATCTCCATCCGGCCGCGCGGGCCGGTCAGGCGGCGTCGGCGACATGGCCGCCCAGCAACAGGCGGTTGAATTCGGGATTGTCCAGGATGCTCTCGGCCGGCAGGTCCAGCACGATGCGTCCCAGTTCCATGCCGTAGGCGTGGTGCGCCACCTTCAGCGCGCTGCGCACGTTCTGCTCGACCACGAGAATGGTCTTGCCGTCGGAGGCCAGGCGGCCGAGCAGTTCGAACACCTCGCCCACGATTTTCGGGGACAGCCCGATGGAGGGCTCGTCGACCAGCAGGATCTCCGGGCGCAGCAGCAGCGCGCGGGCGATCTCCAGCTGCTTGCGCTCGCCCCCGGAAAGCGTCGAGGCCTGGCTGTGCACCCGCTCGCGCAGGCGCGGGAAGCGCTCCAGCACTTCCTCGATGCGCGGGCGCAGCTGCTTGCGCGGCAGCATGATGCCGCCCAGCTCCAGGTTGTGGTAGACGCTCAGGCTCGGGAACAGGCTGCGATCCTGGGGCACGTAGGCCATGCCCAGCTCGAGCATGTCGCGCGGCGTGCGCCCGACGATGGACTGGCCTCGCAGGCGGATGTCCCCGCCGCCGGGTCGGATGACCCCGAACAGGGTCTTCATGGCGGTGGACTTGCCGGCGCCGTTGGCTCCCGTGAGCAGGGTGATCAGGCCCTCGCGCACCTGGAAGCTGGCCTTGTGCAGGATGGTCAGGTTGCCGTAGCCGGCCTCGACCTGATCGAACTCGATCAGCGCTTCAGTTCCCAAGGTAGGCCTCCAGCACATGCTTGTCGGCCCGGATCTGCTCAGGCGTGCCCTCGGCCAGCAGCCGGCCCTCCAGCATGCAGATGATGTGCGGGCAAAGCTTCATGATGAATTCCATGTTGTGCTCGATGACGACGTAGCTGCCGCCATGCGTGGAGTTCAGGGTCACCAGGATCTCGCGCAGTTCGTCCACCATGCTGGCGTTGATCCCCGCGCAGGGTTCGTCGAGCAGCACCAGCCTGGGCGCGGGCATGAAGGCCATGGCCACGTCGATGAGCTTTTGCTGTCCGTAGGCCAGGCAGCCCGCTTCCTTGTTCGCGACCTTCTTCAGGTGGAAGAGTTCGAGCAGTTCGTCGGCGCGCTCTCCCAGGCCCGCGTCGGGGCGCATCCACAGGCGCCGGCCCATGGTGCCGACGAACTCCTGCCCCGCGATGAGCAGGTTGTCGCGCACCGACAGCTTGCCGAACACCTGCAGGCTCTGGAAGGTGCGGCCGATGCCGCGGCGCGACAGGTCCAGCGGGGATTTTCCGGTGATCGACTCCTCGCAGAAGCTCACCGTGCCCGAGGTGGGTTCGATCTGACCGAGGATGGAATTGAACAGCGTGGTCTTGCCGCAGCCGTTGGGGCCGATCACGCCGACGATCTCGCTGGGGCCGACGTCGAAGCTGATGCCGTCGACGGCCTTGATCGACCCGTAATGCTTGCGCAGTTCGCGCACGGCGAGGAAGGACGGGTGCGTGGCGCTCATGACTTTTCTCCGAATCCCAGGCGCTCCGGCAGGGCCAGCACGCCGCCGGGCAGCCAGATCATCAGCGCGACGATGGCGAATCCGAAAATCACCAGGTACCAGCTTTGCGCGAAGCGCAGCCATTCCGGCAGCAGCACGATGATCGCCGCGCCCACCACCGGGCCGTAGAAGCGGCCGGCGCCGCCCGCGATCACCGCCAGCAGCAGCATGAGCGAGGCCGAGTAGGTGAAGGGATTCGGGTCGATGAACTCCACCAGGGTGGCGTAGAACACCCCGGCGATGCCGGCGAAGGCCGCGCCGATGGCGAAGGCCAGCAGGGTGTACAGGGTGATGTTGACCCCCAGGCTCTCGGCGCGGATGGGGTTGTCGCGCAGGGCCGTGAAGGCGCGTCCCCAGGGCGAGCGCAGCAGCCAGGCCATGACCCCGGCCAACAGCAGGGTGAACACCAGCACCAGGTAATAGAAGGGGATCGCGGGGTTGAGCGAGTAGCCCAACAGCGAGGGGCGCGGAACGTTGGGAATGCCCATGGGCCCGCCGGTCAACCACTGCTCGTTGCGCATGAACAGGAAGATCAGCACATTGAAGCCCAGGGTCGCGAAGGCCAGGTAATGGTGCTGGACCCGCAGGGCCGGGAATCCGATGAGCAGGCCCAGCAGGAAGCAGTTCAGCGCCGCCAGGGGCAGCACGAACCAGAAGGACACGCCCATGTTGATCAGGATGCCCGCCGTGTAGGCGCCCACGCCCAGGAATCCGGCCTGGCACAGCGACATCAGTCCGGCGTAGCCGACCACCAGATTGAGTCCGAAGTTGGCCATGGTGTAGACGCACCACAGCGAAAGCAGATAGATGCCGTAGCCCTTCAGTCCGAAGGGAAGGAGCACCAATGCGAGGATGCCCAGCACCAGCGCGATGCGTCGTGGAGATTGGAGGTTCATACTTTTCGCTCTTCGACCTTGCCCAGCAAGCCTTGCGGACGGAACATGATCACGACCAGGAACAGCATCAGCGCGACGCCGTCCTTGTAGTTCGGCGAGATGTAGCTGCCGACCAGGTTTTCCATCACCCCGATCAGCAGGCCTCCGAGCAGGGCGCCGCGGGTTTCATTGAAGCCGCCGATGATGGCGGCGTAGAAGGCCTTCAGGCTCAGGGTGTTGCCCATGTCGAATTGCGCCAGGTAGGTGGGCGTGACCAGCAGCGCGGCCACCACCCCCAGCAGGGCGTTGACCAGGAAGGTCAGCAGCACCATGCGCTTGACGTTGATGCCCAGGATCTGCGCGCCCTCGGTGTTCTGGGCCACCGCCTGCATGGCGCGTCCGGTGAGGGTGCGGTCCAGCAGCAGCTGCATGCCGAACACCATGAGCCCCGCCACGGCCAGGGTGCCCAGGTCGGACCACGACAGGGTCAGCGGCCCCAGGTGGATCAGGGACGAGGGAAAGATGCTGGGAAAGGGCAGGGGTTGCGCCCCGAACACGGCCTTGGCGGTGGACTGCAGGCCGGTGGACAGGCCCAGGGTCGCGATCACCAGGGGGATCACTCCGTGACGTCGCAGCGGCGCGACGATGATGCGGTTGAAACCCTGGCCCAGCACGAGCATCGCCAGCACGCAGGTGATCAGGAAGGCGATCCAGATGGGCAGGTGCAGGGTGTCCAGGCAGAACAGCATCGAGAACGCCGGCAGCATGACGAACTCGCCCTGGGCGAAGTTGATGGTGCCCGAGGCCTGCCAGAGCAGCGTGAAACCCAGCGCCACGAGGGCGTAGATGGCCCCGGTGGCCAGCCCCGAGACAACCAGTTGGAGAAAGGTGAACATATGGGAAGGTCCTCGTCGTTCCGGAAGGATCAGCGGCCGGCGGGCCGTTCCGCGTCCGGGATGCGGTGGTTCATGCCTGGGCCCAGGATTCGCGCAGCGCCTTCGGATACAGCAGCTCGCGCAGCAGGCCGAGTTCCTGCTGCACGCGGCGCGCCGGCTCCACGTGGCCGAAGAAGTCCAGGTGCAGGGGAATCTGCTGGATCAGCATCTCGAAGCCGGGTTGCGCCGCGCCGCCGAGCGCACGCACCGTGCGCAGCAGCGAGGTCGGCTGGTTTTTCATCAGGATGTCGCACACCGTCGCGCCCGGGCTGAGTTGCGCCGGATCGAACGGAAAGGCGTCCCGCGGACCGAGCCCCAGCGGCGAGGCGTTGATCACCAGCCCGAAGCCCTTGGGCGAGTTGTTCGCCGCGGCCGAGCAGGGCACGCCGAAGGCCTCCTGCACGCGGGAGGCCACTTCCGCGGCCTTGCCCGGCACCGGATCGTACAGCGTGATCGACGCCACGCCCCGGCGTGCCAGCGAGGCCGAGATGGCCGAGCCCGCGCCGCCGGCGCCCAGGATCAGCGCGTGCCGGGCCTTGTAGACCAGGCCGTCGGCCTCCATGCCCAGCACGAAGCCCTCGCCGTCGAACAGCGCGCCTTCCAGGCTGCCGTCGGGAAGGCGGCGGATCACGTTGACCGCGCCCATGGTGCTGCCGAGGGGGTCGCAGCGCGCCAGGGTCCGCAGCACCGCGGACTTGTTCGGGATGGAGAGAATGAGCCCGCCGGCGTTGCGCGCGCGAAAGAATTCGCGGGTCCACTCGACCACCTCGGAGGCCCCCACCTGCATGGGAATCATGACGGCGTCGATGCCGTGGCGGTTGAAGATGTGGTTGAAGACCTCGGGCGCGCGCACCTGTGCTACGGGGTCGGCCGCGATCGCATAGACCTGGGTGGTTCCAGTAATGATCAAGGTATGTCTCGCTCGTGGGAGACCGGCGCCGCGCCGGGCTCTGTGTGTTCTTGTGTCCGAGCATCCTAGTCACGGGCAAGGCGGCAATCTATTGCGGTTTTGGAGGGGGCGCGCGAAAATCGCCCCACAGTGTGCGCTATTCGCGCACTTTGGCACCGGGAGAGCAGCGTGGTGGAAGAAGAGAACTCGAAGCGCGACGGCGTGGCGGGGATCGAGAAGGGCCTGCGCGTGATCGAGGCCTTCGCCGATTCGCATCCGCGCCTGAGCGCGTCGACGGCGGCCAAGCGCACCGGCCTGAGCCGTACCGCGGCGCGCCGCTATCTGTTGACCCTGCGGCGCATGGGTTTCCTGGAAAGCGACGGCACCATGTTCTGGCTCACGCCCAGGGTGTTGCGCCTGGGATGGTCCTATTTCGATTCGGCGCGGCTGCCGCGCACCGTGCAGCCCTTCCTGCAGCAGATCAGCCGCGAGCTCGGCGGGGTCACGGCCTCCTTCGGGGTGCTCGACGACGGCGACCTCGTGTTCATCGCGCGCAACGTCTCCAGCACCTTCCAGACCCTGAGCTTCATGCTGGGCGCCCGCGTGCCGGCGAACCTGGCGGCGGCTGGAATCGCGCTGCTTTCCTGCCAGGGCCCGGCCGAGGTCGATGCCTGGCTTGCGCGCCAGAAGTTCATCGCCTACACCTCGATGACCCTCACGCGCCCCGACGAGGTGCGCGCGGTCATCGACCGCGCGCGCCAGGACGGATTCGTGATCCTGGAGCAGCAGATGGAGCGCGACCGGCGCGGCATCGCCGTGCCCGTGCAGTCGCGCACCGGCGCCGTGGTCGGCGCCATCAGCGTGAGCCTGCCCATCAGCGGCGAGAGCTCCAAGTCCGCGCTGGCGCGGGTGCTGCCGCTGCTGCGCCAGGCCGAGCATTCGCTGCTGTCGCTGCTCTGAGTCCGGCGCCCGTGCGCCTCGGCGCGAAGGCGGGCCCGCCGGGTGATTCCATTCGCGAGGGGGTGATTCCATGCGTGATCACTCCCGTCGCGCTGCCGGGCTCGCGAGCCGGTGCATGGCGGCAAAGTGCGCGCTCCTTGATGCCATGTGCGCGCATTGCGCGCAGTAACCCCCTGGGCCAGATTGTTGGCCCGTTGCCGCATTTCTAGCATCAGCAACTCGTGAACGGACCGGTGTTTCGCAACGCCGGACTTCCCTGCCGACGAGTTGCCGATGACCATTCGCTATTCCCTCGCCCACCTGACCGTCCTCGGATGTCCCACGCCGGAGATGGTGTACGTAGCCGCCCGGGCAGGCTATGACTACGTGAGCCCGCGGCTCATCTACATGGGCCTTCCCAGCGAGCCCAACTATTCGCTCGCGGACAACCCCGAGATGATGCGCCAGACCCGGCGCGCGCTGGCCGAGACCGGCATGAAGGTGCACGACATCGAGCTGGCGCGCGTGCACGACGACATGCATCCGACCAAGTACCTGCCGGCCATGGAGGTAGCCGCGGAACTCGGCGCGAAGGCCGTGCTGTCGAGCATCTGGACCGCCGACATCGCCTATGCCACGGAAAAATTCGCGCGCATCTGCGAACTCGCCGCCCCCTTCGGGTTGAGCGTGGACCTCGAGTACGTCCCCATCTCCAGCGTGAACACGCTGCGGGCCGCCACGGCCGTGCTGCGCGCCGTGCGCCAGCCCAATGCCGGACTGATGGTCGACATGCACCACTTCCACCGCGCGCACGACAAACCGGAGGAGCTCGACGAGCTGCCACGCGAGTGGTTCCACTTCGCCCATCTCTGCGATGCCTGCGCGGAGATCCCCGCCGACCGCGCCGAGATGACCCGCATCCTGCGCGAGGAGCGCCTGTACGTGGGCGAGGGCGGGATCGACGTGGCCTCCATCCTGCGTCACCTGCCGGTATCCGTGTATTCGATCGAGCTGCCCCACCTCAAGCGCGCACGCGAGTTCGGCTACGCCGAACACGCCTTCCGCTGCCTGGAATCGGCGAAGAACTACGTGGAGCACCACGCGCAGGAGATCGGATGCTTCGCCTGAGCGCAACGACCGTGCCGGGCTCGGGGTTCCTTCCGGGCGAGGCCGGGGCGATGAGCGCTGCCGCCCATCGTCACCGCAACCGGCGCGGCATGCTGCTGGCCGTTGCCGCGACCCTGATGTTCGCCTGCGCCGACACGCTGTCCAAGTTTCTCGCCAGCCGCTACCCGGTGAACCAGGTCGCCTTCGCGCGTTACAGCGTGCCCATGGTCCTGCTGGCCATCGTGTACGGCCCCAGGCGCGGCCGTGGCCTGCTGGCCACGCGCCAGCCCGGGCTGCAGGTGTTGCGGGGCCTGCTGCTCACGGGGGCGACGCTGAGCATCGTGCTGGCGATGCGTCTGATGCCCATCGCCGAGGCCCAGGCCATCAGTTTCGTGCATCCCTTGCTGCTCACGCTGATCGCCGTGCTGTTCCTGCACGAGCGGGTGCATGCCTCCGCGTGGGTCGCCGTGGCCGTGGGTTTCGCCGGCGTTCTGCTCATCGTGCGTCCCGGCGGGGGCTATGCCACGCCTGCGGCCTTGCTGCCCCTGGCCATGGCGCTTTGCTACGCCGCCTACCAGGCGCTGACGCGCCACGTGACGGCCAGCGATTCGGCCGTCAATTCCCTGTTCCTGGTGATGCTGGTCGGCGCCGTGGCCACCGCGGCCTCGCTGCCCTTCGCGCACGGGCGCACGGACCTGCGCGGAGCCTCGCTGCTGGTCTGCGCCGGCCTGCTCTCGGGTAGCGGGCACTTCTGCATGATCCACGCCCTCGAATCCTCCCCGGCCTCGCGTCTCGCGCCGCTGGCCTATGTGCAGGTGGCCTGGGTCATTGCGCTGGGCGCGTGGGCCTTCGGCAACGTGCCGAAGGGCTGGACCCTGCTGGGCATCGGCCTGGTGGTCACGGGCGGACTGGTGGCCACGCTGGGGCGCAAGGCGCCGGGCGTGCCGGTTCCGGCCGGGCTGGCATGAAGTCGCGGACAGAGCCGATGCAGGGTGGAGACGACATGGTGGAACAGCTTCGAGACCAGGGCGCGATGAAGGCTGGGCAGTCCGCGGGAAGCGGGCAGGGGACGAACAGGGCGCAGTGCCTGGCCGGCGTGCGCGTGCTCGATCTGACCAATGTTCTGGCGGGCCCCTTCTGCGCCTACCAGCTCGCGCTGCTGGGAGCCGAGGTGATCAAGGTGGAGGAGCCGCGGCGCGGCGACCTCGCGCGTCAACTGGGCGCGGACCCCCATCTCAATGCCGAGTTCATGGGAGCGTCCTTCGTGGCGCAGAACGCCGGCAAGCAATCCCTCGCGCTGGACCTGAAGACCGAGGCCGGCCGCGAGGCGATGCTGCGCCTGGCCGACAGCGCCGACGTGCTGATCGAGAACTTCCGCCCCGGCGTGATGCGGCGCCTGGGGTTGGGCCAGGAGCTGCTGCGGCAGCGAAATCCTCGCCTGATCGTGTGCGCCATCTCGGGCTTCGGGCAGGAGGGTCCGTTGAGCAAGGCCCCCGCCTACGACCAGATCGTGCAGGGTCTGTCGGGGGTCATGAGCATCACCGGCGACGAGCACAGCGCTCCGTTGCGCGTGGGCTATCCGGTCTGCGACACCCTGGGCGGGCTGACCGCGGCCTTCGCCATCACCAGCGCCCTGGCCGGGCGTGCGAGCAGCGGGCGCGGCGATTTCATCGACGTGTCCATGCTCGACGCCACGCTGGTGACCATGGGCTGGGTGGTGTCCAACTTTCTCATCGCCGGGCGCGAGCCGCAGGCCATGGGCAACGAGAACTTCACCGCGGCGCCCTCCGGGACCTTCGCCACCGGCGAGGGACTGCTCAACATCGCCGCCAACCGGCAGGAGCAGTTCGTGGCGCTGGCGCGCCTGATCGGGCGCCCCGAACTGGCGCAGGATCCGCGCTTCGCCGAACGCGAGGCCCGCAAGCGCCACCGCGCCGAGCTCAAGGTCCTGATCGAGCAGGCGCTGGCCGCCAAGCCGGCCCGGGAATGGGAAGCCCTTCTGGCCGGGCAGGGCGTGCCGGCGGGCCGCGTGCTGAGCGTGCCCGAGGCGCTGGATCACCCGCAGGTACGCCAGCGCGAGCTGCTCGCGCACTTCGACGGGGCCGCGGGCATCGAGCGCGGCTTCGACGTGGTGCGCGCGGGCTTTCGCATGGACAGCGGCAGGCCCGACGTGGCGACGCCGCCTCCGCGCCTGGGCGAGCACAGCGAGCAGATCCTCGCCTCGCTGGGTTATTCGGCGCAGGAGATCGCGGACATGCGCGCGCGGGCGGTGATCTGACATCCATGGACAACTTGCGCCGCGGCAGCGCCGCGGCGATTCCCAACCTCAGGAGACGACGATGAAGGAATTGATCTCGCACCAGCTGGTGCGCTACCTGGAAGGACGAGGCGTCAAGCACATCTTCGGTCTGTGCGGCCATACCAACATCGCGGTGCTCACCGCGCTGGAGAACAGCTCCATCCGTTTCATCAACACCCGTCACGAGCAGATCGCCGCGCACGCGGCCGACGGCTATGCGCGCGCGCGCAACCAGACCGCCGTGGTGCTCAGCCACCTCGGGCCCGGGCTGACCAACGCGGCCACCGGCGTGGCCAACGCATCGCTGGACTCGATTCCCATGGTGGTGATCGCCGGCGACGTGCCGAGCTACTACCACGGCAAGCACCCGCACCAGGAGGTCAACCTGCACGCCGACGCGGCGCAGTGGGAGATCTACCGGCCTTTCGTCAAGCGCGCATGGCGCGTGGATCGGGCGGAGCTGTTTCCCGAGATCATCGACAAGGCCTTCCAGCTCGCCGAGAGCGGGCGCCCCGGCCCGGTGCTGGTGTCGGTGCCCATGGACCTGTTCTCGGTGGAAATCGACGACTCGCTGTTCGCCCGGGTCGGCCGCCACACGCGCAAGCTGGCCAGGCCCTCGATCGACGATCCCACCGCGCGGCGCATTCTCGAAGCCCTGATCGGCGCGCGCAGCCCGGTGATCTATGCCGGCGGCGGGGTGATCCTGGCCGACGCCGCCGAGGAGTTGCGCAAGCTGGTCGACCACCTGAGCCTGCCGGTGGCCCATTCGCTGATGGGCAAGGGCGTGCTGCCCGACGACCACGATCTGACCCTGGGCATGACGGGCTTCTGGGGCACGCAATTCGTCAATGATCGCTGCCGCACGGCCGACTGGGTGCTGGGCCTGGGGACTCGTTTCTGCGAGGCCGACTGCAGTTCCTGGGAAAGCCAGTACACCTTCGACATCCCGGGCTCGACGCGCCTGATCCACATCGACGTGGACCCCTCGGAGATCGGGCGCAACTACCCGGCGGAGATCGGCGTGGTCGCGGACCTGCGCCAGGCCCTGGCGGTGCTCAACCGGGTGGCGCGCGAGATGCTGCCCGAAGGTCGGCGCGACGAGGCGCTGCGCGCCGCCATCGCGCGGCATCGCCAGGAGTTCGCCGCCTCCAACCAGGGCTTCATCGAGGACGAGGGCTTCCCGATGATGCCCGAGCGCATTCTCTCGGTGGTGCGCGAGGTGTTGCCGCGCGACGCCATCATCACCACCGACGTGGGCTGGAACAAGAACGGCGTGGGCCAGCAGTTCCCGGTGTACACGCCGGGCTCCATCCTGACCCCCGGCGGCTACGCCACCATGGGCTTCGGCGCGCCGGCCGCGCTGGGCGCCAAGCTGGCCTGCCCCGAGCGCGTGGTCGTGTCCCTGGTGGGCGACGGGGGCTTCGGCCAGAACCCGGCCATGCTGGCCACGGCGGTCGAGGAGAACATCCCGGTGGTGTGGGTGGTGATGAACAACTTCGCCTTCGGCACCATCGCGGGGCTGCAGAAGGCCCATTTCGGCACCACCCTGGGCACCGTGTTCGAGAAGGACGGCAAGCCCTACCAGGCCGATTTCGCGGCGGTCGCGCGAGCCTACGGCGCCGAGGGCGCCAAGGTGGAATCGGCGGCCGAATTCAAGCAGGTCATGCAGCGCGCCCTGGCGTCCGGGCGGCCCTTCGTGGTCGACGTGGCCATGCGCAACAACCCCGTGCCCACCTCGGGCCACTGGAACATCCTGGACATCTATTCCCCGCAGGGCGGGGTCTCGCATGTCAGCACCGATTGATTTTTTTGCCGCGTCGTCTTGACGCTTTCTCAGCCCGTCCGTTTCTTGCGGACAACAAGATCATCCACAACGAGGAGACCAACCATGCATCGTCTGAAACTCATCCCCGCGGCCCTGTTGTCGATCGGCGCATTCTCGGTGGCCTTGCCGGCCCGTGCCGATCAGCTCTCGGATCTGCAGGCCCAGTTGCAAAAGCTCACCCAGGAAGTCCAGCAGCTCAAGGCCGAGCAGGCCCACACGGCTGCCCAGGCGGCCGCAACCCAGAAGGTGGTGGCCACCCAGGCCGCCGCGCCGGCCAAGGTCGAGGCCAACGCCAATCCGCTGCAGTTCGGCGGCAAGGACAACTCGGTCACGATCTACGGCGACATCGACCAGTACGGCAACTACATGCACAGCAGCTCGGGGCGCAATCTCACGGCCATCGAGGACGGCGCGCTGCTGCGCAGTCGCCTGGGCATGACCGGGCAGCACACCGTGTCGCCGGGCTATGCCATGCACTTCGACGTCGAGCAGAGCCTGGACTTCACCAACGGCAGCCAGCCCGGCGCCGGGCGACTGTTCGATCGCCAGGCCTGGGCCGGCGTGCAGACCCCCTACGGCGACTTCCGCGTGGGTCGCCAGGAGACCATCGCGTTCTTCCACGGCGGCCTGGTCGACTTCACCTCGCGTACCCTGGGCTCGGTGGTCAACGCCTTCGGCGTGCCGGCGCGCTTCGACAACGACCTGTCGTACAGCTCGCCGGTGTTCGACGGCCTGCAGCTGCAGGCCCATTACGCGCTGAGCTCGGCCAACGGCAGCACAGTGGGCAGCAACGGCGCCGTCTACCAGCTCGGCGCCGAATACGTCAACGGACCCTTCGACGTGGGCTACAACGGCCTGTGGGCCAACGCCCCGGCCAATGCCACCTACAGCACCAAGGGCGAGTACCAGAACGCCTACGCCGACTACAACTATGGCCACGGCAAGGTGTATCTGACCTATGTGCGCTCGAACGTCGGTCCGGGCAGCGGCTTCAGCGGCATCGGCGGCGCCTATCCGGGCGGGGTTCCGCTGACGGGAACCAGCTCCGCGATCAACGACTACTACAACATCTACCAGATCTCGGCGGACTATGACCTGACCAGCGCACTGCGCGTGGGCGCGCTGTACGGGCAGATCAAGGACAGCAACAATTCCAACAACGGTGCCAAGGGGATGGCCGTGGGCAGCTACTACACGGGCATCAAGAACACCACCCTGTACGCTTTGGTGGACAGCCTGAGCAACGACTCCAACGCCGCCTTCGACGAGTCGGGTTCGGCGCCGCTGACCAAGGCTTTTTCCACCTCCGACCTCAAGGGCAAGCGCATCACCGGGGTGCAGGTCGGTTTCATGTACAAGTTCTGATCCCCGCGGTTCGAAGTTCGAAGTCTGAAGTCTGAAGCCTGAAGGCGTCCCGCTTCGCGGGGCGGGACGCCCCGGCCTCCAAGGGCAATGCCATGAACATGAGCAAGACCATCCTGTTGCGCGGCCGCGTGGTCGGCGGCGGCTCCGAACCCCTGGTGTGCGCGCCGCTGGTGGCGCGCGACCTGGAGGGGCTGCGCGCCGAAACCTCGGCGGTGCTGTCCAAGGGCCCCGACCTGCTCGAATGGCGGGTCGACTTTTTCGAGGCACTCGACGACGTGGCGCGCATGGTCGAGGCGGCGCGGGAACTGCGGCGCATCGCCGCGGACATTCCCCTGATCTATACGAGGCGCTCGATCCGCGAGGGCGGACAGCCCATCCGCGCCTCCGAGGACACCGTCAGCCGCGGCATCGAGGCGGTGTGCGCCGAGGGGCTGGTGGATTTCGTGGATTGCGAGCTCAGCAGCGAGCCCGAGCATTTCCGGCGCGCCCAGCAGGCGGCCGGATCCTGCGGGGCCCTGCTCATCGCTTCCTTTCACGATTTCCAGCGCACGCCGGCCGCGGCCGAGCTGGCCGAACGCTTCGACAAGGCGCAGCAGCTCGGCGCCGACCTGGCGAAAGTGGCCGTGATGCCGCGCGAACTCGACGACGTGCTCGGGCTGCTGCAGGCCACGCTGGATGCCTCGCGTCGCGTGTCCATGCCCCTGATCACCATGTCCATGGGGCCCTACGGCGCCCTGACCCGGCTGATCGGCTGGATGTTCGGCTCCACGGTGAGTTTCGCGGTGGGCGCCAGCGCTTCGGCGCCGGGCCAGATTCCCATCGAGGAACTGCGTAGCGTGCTGGGCGTGCTGCAGAAATCCCTGGCCGCGCGTTGACCCGGCGGTCGAGCGCGGGCTGGCGCTTGCGCGACCTACGAATAGAACGCTATTTCCCTACACGAAATGGATCCGACCCTGTCCGACGATTCCGGTGCCGACCCCGTGATGGGCCGAGGCGAGGGCCTCCAGCGCTACCAGCTGTACATCGATGGGGCCTGCGTGGCGCCCGAGACGGGGCGCTATTTCCCCAGCGAGGACCCCTACACGGGGCGCGATTGGGCGCTGATCCCGCGCGGCTGCGCGCAGGACGTCGATCGTGCGGTGCGCGCGGCGCGGCGTGCCTTCGAGTCCGGCACCTGGCCGGCGCTGAATGCCTCGCAGCGCGGCGCCCTGATGCGCCGGCTGGCCGAGCTGATCCGCGAGCATGCGCCGCGCCTGGCGCAGATCGAGCGCCGCGACAACGGCAAGCTGGCCGCCGAGGTACGCACCCAGGTCGACTATCTGTCCGAGTACTTCCAGTATTACGCGGGCCTGGCCGACAAGGTGCAGGGCAGCGTGATCCCCACCGACAAGCCCGGGGTGCTGTCGTACACGCGCCATGAGCCCAAGGGGGTGGTGGCGATCATCACGCCGTGGAATTCGCCCCTGACCCTGACCAGCTGGAAACTGGCGCCGGCCCTGGCGGCGGGCTGCACCGTGGTGATCAAGCCCTCGGAATTCACCTCGGCGTCGATGCTGGAATTCGCCGAGCTGTTCAGCCTCGCCGGCTTCCCGCCCGGAGTGGTCAACGTGGTGACCGGATTCGGCGCCGAGGTCGGCGCGCCGCTGGTCGAGCATCCGGAAGTCGCGCATGTGGGCTTCACCGGCGGCGAGATCGCGGGCCAGAAGATCTATGAAGCGGCGGCGCGCGGACTGAAGACCGTGACGCTGGAGCTGGGCGGCAAGTCCCCGAACATCGTGTTCGACGACGCCGACCTGGATCGCGCCCTGCTGGGCGTGGTGAGCGGGATTTTCGCGGCCGCGGGACAGACCTGCCAGGCCGGATCGCGCCTGCTGGTGCAGCGCAGTATCCACGACGCCTTCGTGGCCCGGCTGGTGGACTTCGTGCGCGACATCCGACTGGGCGATCCGGCCGATCCGTCGACCCAGATCGGGCCCATCGCCACGCCTGCCCAGTTCGACAAGGTGCTGAGCTACATCGCCATCGCCCAGGCCGAGGGCGCGCGCTGCGTGGCCGGAGGGCGGGCCCGCCCGGACATCGGCTCGGGCCGTTTCGTGGAGCCCACCATTTTCGTGGACGTCGACAACGGCATGCGCATCGCCCAGGAGGAGGTGTTCGGGCCCGTGCTGTCGGTGATCGCCTTCGACGACGAGCAGCAGGCCGTGCGCATCGCCAACGACGTGCAGTTCGGCCTGGCCGCGGGCGTATGGACCGGCAGCCTGCAGCGCGCGCTGTACGTGACGGAACGCGTGAAGGCGGGCACGGTCTGGGTCAACAACTACCGCGCGACCAGCTACACCTCGCCCTTCGGCGGCTTCAAGCGATCGGGCATCGGCCGCGAGTCCGGGGTCGATGCCATCCACGAGTACCTCGAGACCAAGTGCGTCTGGCTCTCCCCCGGGCTGGACGTGAGCAACCCCTTCGTGCGCCGCTGAGGTCCCACGGCGCCGCCCCTGAATTCACCATGGAGATGCAGGAAAATGGCTGAAGTGCAAAGCAAGAGCGAGATCACCGAGGAGCAGCAGGCCGAGCTCGACCAGGCCTTCGAGCGTGCCCGCAAGGCGCTGGCGATCGTCGAGACCTACGACCAGGCCCGGGTCGACCGGCTGTGTCAGGCCATCGCCTGGGCCGTGGCCAACAAGCGGACCTTCACCCGCCTGGTCGCCGAGGGCATCGAGGAAAGCGGCCTGGGCGACCCCGACAGCCGCATGGGCAAGCGCATGAAAATCCGCGGCGTGCTGCGCGACGCCCTGCGCCAGAAGAGCGTGGGCATCATCGAGCAGATCCCCGAGAAGGGCATCGTCAAGTACGGCAAGCCGGTGGGCGTGATCGCCTGCATCGTGCCCACCACCAACCCCGACCTGACCCCCGCCGGCAACGCCATCTACGCGATCAAGGCGCGCGACGCGGTGATCTTCTCCCCGCATCCGCGCTCGAAGAAGACCTCCTTCGAGACCGTGCGCCTGATGCGCGAGGCCCTGGAGCGCGAGGGCGCGCCGGCGGATCTGCTGCAGTGCCTGACCCGGGTGAACATTCCCATGTCGCAGGCCCTGATGGCGCGCGCCGACCTGGTCATCGCCACCGGCGGGCAGCCGATGGTGCGGGCGGCCTACAGCTCGGGCACCCCCGCCTACGGGGTGGGGGCGGGCAACTCGACCATGATCATCGACCAGACCGCCGACCTGGCCGAGGCGGCGCGCAACACGCGCCTGTCCAAGACCTCGGACTTCGGCTCGGGCTGCTCGGCCGATGGCAACCTGATCATCGACTCCACGGTGTTCGACGGGCTGCTGGCCGCCCTGCAGGCCGAGGGGGGCTACCTGGCCAGCGAGGAGCAGAAGGCGGCGCTGCGCCGCGTGATGTGGGACGACGAGGGGCACCGCCTGCCGGGCACCGTGGCCATCGCGCCCCAGGCGCTGGCGCGTGCCGCCGGGTTCACGATTCCCGAGGATCGCAAGTTCATCATCGTGCACGGCGACGGCATCGGCAAGCAGCACTTCTTCTCGCGGGAAAAGCTGACCACCCTGCTCGCCGTGTACCGCTACGAAGGATTCGACCAGGCCCTGGACATGATGCGCGCGGTGTACGAGGTCGGAGGCAAGGGGCATTCCTGCGGCATCTACTCCTTCGACCAGGACCACATCCATCGCCTGGCCATGGCGGCCCCGGTCAGCCGCATCATGGTGCGCCAGCCGCAGTCCAAGGCCAATGCCGGGGCCTTCAACAACGGCATGCCCATGACCTCCAGCCTGGGCTGCGGCACCTGGGGCGGCAACATCGTCTCCGAGAACGTGCACCTGAAGCACTACCTCAACACCACCTGGGTGTCGGTGCCCATCGCCGAGGACCGGCCCTCCGACGCCGAGTTGTTCGGCGAGTTCTACGATCCCGCGCTGGAAGCTTGAGGACAGACCATGAGCAAGACGGAAGACGCCGAGCTGCTGCGCAAGGCCTCGGACTGGTGGACCACCTCGATCATCGACATCCACCCGGGGCAGATCGCCATTCGTGGCTATCCCATCGAGCAACTCATCGGCAAGGTGGGCTTCGCCGACATGATCTGGCTGATGCTGCGGGGTGAACTGCCCACGCGCGCGCAGTCCTCGCTGCTGGAGGCCGCGCTGGTGCCGGGGGTCGACCATGGGCCCCATGCGCCATCCATCGCCATCTCGCGCATGGCGGTGAGCTGCGGCCTGCCGGTCAATGGCGCGATGGCCTCGGCGGTCAACGTGCTCGACGACGTGCACGGTGGGGCGGGCCAGCAGTGCATGGAGCTGTATCGCGAGATCGAGGCCGAGCCGGATGCCGAGGCGGATCTGCCGCGGGCCGCCGCGCGGGTGCTCGAGCGCCACCGCGCCGCCGGCGACAAGATCGTGCCGGGTTTCGGCCACAGATTCCATCCCATCGATCCGCGGACCGAGCCGCTGTTCGCGCTGGTCGACCGCGCGGTGGCCGACGGGGTGGTCGAGGGGCGTTTCGCGCGCATCGGCCGGGCCGTGGAGTCGGCGTTGCGCGGCAGCCGCAGCCGGCCCATTCCGATGAACATCGACGGCATCACGGCGGTGATCTTCTGCGAACTGGGCTTCGAGCCCGAGCTCGGTCGCGGCCTGTTCGTGCTTTCGCGCTCGGTGGGCATCCTCGCGCATGCCTGGGAGCAGAAGCAGCAGGGCGGCCGCATCAAGGGGCCGATGCCCAAGGAGATCGACTACCGCTACGCCGGCCCGCCGCGCCGGGAGCTGCCCGAGCGCGGCGACACGAATCCACAGTGAACAAGAACACGGAGATGACCATGGATAAGAGCTTCCGATTCGCAGGAGTGATGGGCTGGCCGGTCGCGCATTCGCGCTCGCCCACGATCCACAATTTCTGGGTGCGCGAGCATGGGTTGCAGGCGGCCTACGGGCTGTTCCCGGTGCGGCCCGAGGCCCTGGCCGACGCGGTGCGCGGGCTGCGCGCCCTGGGCATCGCGGGCTGCAACGTGACCATTCCGCACAAGGTCGCGATCATGCCCCTGCTGGATCGCATCGATCCGCTGGCGCGCAGGATGGGCGCGGTCAACACGGTGGTCGCCGATTCCGACGGCACCCTGACGGGCTACAACTTCGACGGCTACGGCTACATCCAGTGCCTGCGCGACGCCAAGCCCGACTGGAGCGCGGCGGCGGGACCGGTGACCGTGCTGGGCGCCGGCGGCGCGGCGCGCGCGGTGGTGCTGAGCCTGCTCGACGAGGGCGCGCCGCGCATTCGCCTGATCAACCGCACGCGCGAGAAGGCCGAGGCCCTGGCCGCGGAGTTCGGGGCCAAGGTCGAGGTGCACGACTGGAGCGAGCGCCACGAGGCGCTGGCCGACGTGGCCCTGCTGGTCAACACGACCAACCAGGGCATGCACGGCCATCCCCCGCTGGACCTGCGGCTCGATCGCCTGCCCCTCGGCGCCCTGGTGTCGGACGTGATCTACATCCCGCTGGAGACGCCCCTGCTGGCGGCCGCGCGAGCGCGGGGAAACGCCACGGTCAACGGCCTGGGCATGCTGCTCAACCAGGCGCGTCGCGGCTTCGAGCTGTGGTTCGGCGTGCAGCCGCGCATCAGCGACGCCTTGCGCGCGGCCCTCGCCGCCACCTTCTGAACCCGAAGCGTTCCAGCGCGCCCACACCCCATGAATGTTTTCGACCAAGTCAAGATCGACACCCACTGCCATCTGCTCGATCCGCAGCATTTTCCCTACGCCCCCGACGTGGCCTATCGTCCCCAGGGGCAGGAGATCGGCGCGCAGGGCTACTTCGAGCAGGTGATGGACTGTTTCAACGTCCGCAAGGCCCTGCTGGTCGGGCCGAACTCGGGCTACAACGTGGACAACCGTTGCCTGCTGCACGCGCTCGACACCGGCAAGGGCCGCTTCAAGGGCATCGTCGTGCTGCCCCAGGACGCCTCGCTGCAGACACTGGCGCAGCTGCAGGCCCGGGGCGTGCTGGGCGTGGCCTTCAATCCCGCCATGTACGGAGTCGCGCACTATGCGGGCCTGCGCCCGCTGCTGCAGCGCCTGGCCGAGCTGGGCATGTGGGCGCAGTTCCAGGTCGAGGGCGACCAGCTCGTGGAACTCCTGCCGCTGCTCGAGGGCATCGCCGACCTGCGCCTGATGTTCGACCACTGCGGACGCCCGGTCATCTCCCGCGGTCTGCGGCAGCCGGGTTTCCAGGCCCTGCTGGCGCTGGGGCGCGAGGGCCGCGCCGCGGTGAAGCTCTCGGGGGAGGCCAAGTTCGCCGAGTCGCCGTTTCCCTTCGACGATGTGCAGCCCTACATCGAGGCCCTGGTGCGGGCCTTCGGCCCCGAGCGCTGCATGTGGGCCTCCGACTGGCCCTACCTGAAGGCGCCGTTCCGCCTGGACTTCGGTCCGATGCTGCGGCGCTGGGAGCGCATGTTCTCCGCGTCGGAGCGCCAGCAGCTGATGCATGACAGCGCCGCGGCGCTGTTCGGATTCGCCTGAGCGCGAATCCCCCGCGGCGCCGCGCCTTGCGTGGTGCCTCGACCTGGGCAGACGCGGCGCGTGCGCGGGCCGGCCCCGCGCACGCACCGCCCCCCGTCTGCCTGGGTTATTCGATGGCCTTGGCGATGTCCTCGATCACTTTCTTGGCATCCCCGAACACCATCATGGTTTTATCCAGGTAGAACAGATCATTGTCCAGTCCGGCATAGCCGGTGGCCATGGAACGCTTGTTGACGATGACCGTCTTGGCCTTGTAGGCGTCCAGGATGGGCATGCCGGCGATGGGGGATTTGGGATCGGTGCGCGCGGCCGGATTGACCA
>JAKBBK010000094.1 GCA_021808525.1 Pseudomonadota bacterium | reverse complement strand
GCTTCATCCAGGGCAAGGGCAACTACGTCGACGACATCAAGTTGCCCTCGATGCTGCACATGGACATCGTGCGATCACCCATCGCCCACGGGCGCATCAAGCGCATCAACAAGGAAGCCGCGCTGGCGATGCCCGGGGTGCACGCGGTGCTCACCGCCGAGGACCTCAAGCCCCTGAAGCTGCACTGGATGCCCACGCTGGCGGGCGACGTCGCTGCCGTGCTGGCCGACGAAAAGGTGCACTTCCAGATGCAGGAAGTGGCCATCGTGGTCGCGGACGACCGTTACATCGCGGCCGACGCCGTCGAGGCGGTGGAGGTCGAGTACGACGAACTGCCGGTGGTCATCGATCCCTACGCGGCGCTGTCCCCGGATGCCCCCGTGCTGCGCGAGGATCTGGCCGGCAAGACCGAGGGCGCGCACGGGCCGCGCGAGCACCCCAACCATATCTTCACCTGGGAAGCCGGGGACAAGGCCGCGGCGGACGCCGCCTTCGCCGGTGCCGAGGTCACGGTCGCGCAGCATATGTACTACCCGCGCGTGCATCCCTGCCCGCTGGAGACCTGCGGCTGTGTCGCCAGCTTCGACCCGGTGCGTGGCGAACTCACCACCTGGATCACCTCGCAGGCCCCGCATGTCGTGCGCACCGTGGTGTCCATGCTGTCGGGCATCCCCGAATCGAAGGTGCGCATCGTCAGCCCCGACATCGGCGGAGGCTTCGGCAACAAGGTGGGCATCTACCCGGGCTACGTGTGCGCGATCGTGGCGTCGATCGTGCTCGGGCGCCCGGTCAAGTGGGTCGAGGACCGCATCGAAAACATCTCGACCACGGCCTTCGCCCGCGACTACCACATGGATGGCGAACTGGCCGCGACGGCCGACGGGCGCATCACCGGGTTGCGCGTGAACGTGGTGGCCGACCATGGCGCCTTCGACGCCTGCGCCGACCCCACCAAATTCCCGGCCGGCCTGTTCCACATCTGCTCCGGCTCGTACGACATTCCGGCCGCCCACGCCAGCGTCAAGGGCGTCTACACGAACAAGGCGCCGGGAGGCGTCGCCTATCGCTGTTCCTTCCGCGTGACCGAGGCGGTCTACCTGATCGAGCGCATGGTCGACGTGCTGGCCCAGAAACTGGGCATGGACAAGGCCGAGATCCGCGCCAGGAACTTCATCCGCAAGGAACAGTTCCCCTATCGCAGCGCCTTCGGCTTCGAATACGACTCCGGCGACTACCACACCGCCCTGCAGAAGGGCCTCGACGCGGTGGGCTATTCGCAGTTGCGGGCCGAGCAGGCCGCGCGGCGCGCCGACCCGGACAGTCCGACCCTGATGGGCATCGGCCTGGTCACCTTCACGGAGGTCGTCGGTGCCGGTCCCAGCAAGATGTGCGACATCCTCGGCGTCGGCATGTTCGACTCCTGCGAGATCCGCGTGCACCCGACCGGCAGCGCGATCGCCCGCATGGGCACCATCACGCAGGGGCAGGGGCACCAGACCACCTACGCCCAGATCATCGCCACCGAGCTCGGCATCCCCAGCGAGGTGATCCAGGTGGAGGAGGGCGATACCTCCACCGCGCCCTACGGGCTGGGAACCTATGGCAGCCGGTCCACGCCCGTGGCCGGCGCGGCCATCGCGCTGGCAGCGCGCAAGATTCACGCCAAGGCGCGCAAGATCGCGGCGCATCTGCTCGAGGTCAACGAACAGGACCTGGACTGGGAGGTCGACCGCTTCAAGGTCAAGGGCGACGACGCGCGCTACAAGACCATGGGCGACATCGCCTGGGCCGCCTACCACCAGCCGCCCGACGGCATGGAGCCGGGACTGGAGGCGGTGCACTATTACGACCCGCCGAACTTTACCTATCCCTTCGGCATCTACCTGTGCGTGGTCGATATCGACCGCGCCACGGGCGAGACCAAGGTACGTCGCTTCTACGCCCTGGACGATTGCGGAACGCGCATCAACCCGATGATCATCGAGGGGCAGATCCATGGCGGCCTGACCGAGGGTTTCGCCGTCGCCATGGGCCAGCAGATGCCCTTCGACGCGCAGGGCAATCTTCTGGGCAACACGTTGATGGACTACTTCCTGCCCACCGCCGTCGAAGCGCCCAAGTGGGAGACCGATTACACGGTGACGCCTTCGCCGCACCATCCGCTGGGCGCCAAGGGCGTGGCCGAGTCGCCGCACGTGGGCTCGATCCCCACCTTCACCTCGGCGGTGGTCGATGCCTTCGCCCATCTGGGCGTCACCCACATGGACATGCCGCACAACTCCTTCCGCGTCTGGAAGGAACTGCGCAAGCACGGCATGGCACTGTGACTCGCCGGGGCCGGCATCGTGGCGGCCCCGGCCTTTTCCGAATCCCTGAACCCACACCATGGAAGTCAAACTCGAAAAGACCTACGAGCTCGACGTCGACGCGGCCGCCGCGTGGGCCCTGCTCAGCGACGTGCGCGGGGTCGCCGGCTGCATGCCTGGAGCCGAGATCACCGAACAGATCGAGGCGAACTCGTACAAGGGCGCCGTCAAGGTCAAGGTCGGTCCCGCGCTGGCGCAGTTCGGCGGCACCGTCGACGTGATCGAATGCGCGCCCTCACAGCGCCGTATGGTCATGCGCGGGAAGGGCGCCGACAGGAGTGGATCCTCGGCGTCCATGGAGCTGACCGCGGTCATCGAGCCGGCTGCCGACGGCGCCGCGGGTTCGATGCTGCACGGGCAGGCCACCGTGGTGGTCAACGGCAAGTTCGCCCAGTTCGGCGGGCGCATGATGACCCAGGTGTCGGAGATGATGCTGGGTCAGTTCGTCGACAACTTCCGCGTCGCCGCACGGGAGCTGGCGGCGCAGCAGGCGCCCGCCGCAACGGCGGGCGCTCCCGCCGAGACGGGCGAGCCGGCACAGCCGGTGGCGACCGCCGCCGCGCCGCGCCAGGCGGCGCGCGAGATCAACGGGCTGGCCTTGCTGTGGGCCCTGATCAAGGGCTGGTTCGGCGGCCTGTTCGCCGGGCGCGCGTGATGGATTCGCAAGCGCCGGACGCGACCATGGCAGCGCCGCGGGCGCTGCGCCAGGCCTTGCACGAGGCGGGCTACGTCGCCGACGAGGCGCTGGCCACGTCGTGCTGGCTGGCGCGCGAGCTGCAGCGCCCGCTGCTGGTCGAGGGCGACGCCGGCGTGGGCAAGACGGCGCTGGCTTCTGCACTGGCGAGGGTGCATGATGCCGAACTGGTTCGCCTGCAGTGCTTCGAGGGGCTGGACCTTTCGCAGGCCGCCTATGAATGGAATTACGGGCGCCAGCTGATGGCCATTCGCCTGCACGAGGCCAGCGGGCAGGGCCTGCGCGAGCAGGATCTGTTCGGCCGCGAATACCTGCTCGAGCGTCCGCTGCTGCGGGCCATCAGTTCCCGCCGCCCCTGTGTGCTGCTGATCGACGAGATCGATCGCGCCGACGAGGCCTTCGAGGCCTTCCTGCTCGAGGTGCTGGCCGAATACCAGATCACGGTTCCCGAGATCGGCACCCTGCGCGCCAGCACCATCCCGCAGGTGATCCTGACCAGCAACGGCACGCGCGAGCTGTCGGACGCGCTGCGGCGGCGCTGCCTCTACCACTACCTGGACTATCCCGAGCTCGCACGCGAGATCGCCATCGTGCGCCTTTCGCTGCCGCAGGTCGAATCGCGCCTGGTCGAGCAGTCCGTGGCCTTCGTGCACGAGCTGAGGCGCCAGGACCTGGCGAAGACCCCGGGGGTGGCGGAGACCCTGGATTGGGTTCGCGCCCTGCATGGGCTGGGCCAGCATGCGCTGCCCGAGCAGGTGGAGCTCCTGCTGGCAACCCTGGGCTGCCTGCTCAAGACCCAGGAAGACCGCTTCGCGATGCGGGGTGAACGCGTGTTGCAACTCCTCGAGCGGCGCGGCGACGCGGGCGTCGCCGCGGGCATGCGCTGACGCGCCACGAGAGCCCGCGATGCCACTCGAGACGGCCGTCTCCCCGCTGCAGCGCATCGGCGAGTTCGCCGCGCTGCTGCGCGACCACGGCTTTCGTGTCGGCGTCGACGAGCAGCGCTGCATGCTGCGCGTGGCGCAGCAGCTCGGCGCGGCGGAGGCTTCCGCGGTCGAGTCGGCTTGGCGCGCGATCGCCTGCAGCGACCAGCGTGACTGGCGGCGCTGGCGGGAGATTTTCGAGCGATTCTGGTGGCCGCAGCGATTGCGTGGCCAGGTGCGCGTGAGCCAGCAGACACGGCGTTCGCGGGACCTGCGGCAGGCCGTGCAGGAACTGAGGCAGCATCTGGATGCCGCGGCCGCCGGAAATCAAGCACCGCGCACGCCCGACGCGCGGGGCAGTGCCGACCAGGCCTCGGCCGACGCGGCGACGACCCCAGGGCCTGTGCGCGCGCAAGGCGGCGCCAGCCGCACCGAGGCGCTGCACGAACGCGAGCACCAGATGTGGTTGCCGCAGGATCTGGCGGCGCTGCAGCGCCTGGCCGCCGACATTGGCAAGCGCCTGAGGCCTCGGCCGACCCGGCGCTGGCGCGGAGCGCCGGCGCGGGCCTCGGCGCGCCTGGACCTGCGCGCCACCCTGCGGCGCAGCGTGGCCTGGGGCGGCGAGCCCCTGCAGGCGGCGTGGCGACTGCCTCGCGTGGAGGCGCCGCGTCTCTTTATCCTCGCCGACGTCAGCCGATCGATGGAGGCGCACGGCGCCTTCTTCCTGCGCGTGGCGCGTGCCTTCGCGCAGCAATGCGATGCCCGGGTGTTCGTGTTCCACGTGCGCCTGGCCGAGATCACCGCGCTGCTCAGTCGCGACAGCGCCGCCACGCAGGAGCAGGTCAACGCCGTCACCGCGGGCTTCGGCGCCGGCACGCGCATCGGCGCCTGCATGCAGGCCTTCGCCCGTGGCGCGGCGCGCCACCAGATGGTGCGCGGCTCGCGCGTGTGGGTGTTCTCGGATGGATTCGACACCGATGCCCCGGAGCTGCTGGGCGACGCGCTGCGCGCGCTTCGAGGGCGTGGCGCCCGCATCAGCTGGTTCCACCCGACGCGGGCTGTTCCGCAGGCCGCCGCGCTGCAGCGGGCGCGCGACTGCATCGACAGCTTCGTTCCCCTTGCGTCGATCGCCGACCTGGCGGCCGCGCGCAGGTCGCTGCACTGACAGGAGTTCCGAGATGTCCTCATTCGATTGGATCACCCAGGCCGCGCGACTGCGCGAGCAGGGCCGCGCCTTCGCCCTGGTCAGCGTGTTGCGCGTGCAGGCGCCGGCCTCCGCGCGCCCCGGCGACAAGGCGCTGGTGCTGGCCGACGGCACCATCCATGGCTGGATCGGAGGCGGCTGCGCGCAGCCGGCGGTACTTCGCACGGTGCGCCAGGCCTTGCAGGACGGGCGCGCGCGCAGCGTGCGCATCACGCCATCGGCGCAGGGCAGCGAGCGCGATCTTGGCGACGTTCTCGAATTCGGCATGGCCTGCCACTCGGGCGGCACCCTCGAGTTGTTCGTCGATCCGGTGTTGGCCGACCCGCTGCTCGTGGTCATCGGCAACACCCCGGTGGCGCGTTCCCTGGTGTCGCTGGCCCCCCAGCTGGGACTGCGCGTGGCCTGGGCGGGAGTCGGGCTGCAGGCGAGCGAACTCGACGGAGTGCAATGCCTGGCCGGCGACGACCCCGAGCTGCTGCGGCGAGAGCTCGGCGACTGCGCCTACGTGGTCGTGGCCACGCAGGGCCAGCGCGACCTGCAGGGCCTGCGCGCGGCGCTGGGCTTGCGCGCAGGCGGCGTCTGGTTCGTGGCCAGCGCGCGCAAGGCCGCCGTGTTGCGCGAAAGCCTGATCGCTTCGGGCGCCGAGGCTTCCGCGGTGCGGGCCATCGTGTCGCCGGCGGGCACCCCGATCCGTGCCCACACCCCGCCCGAGATCGCACTGTCGGTGCTGGCGGCGGTGGTCGCGGCGCGCCGCGCTGGCGTGCCGCTGGTCGCGGCGGCGCCGGGGGCCAGCGTGGAGGCCATCGAGCCGCCCGCCTCCACGGCCCCCGCGGAGGGGGTGTGCTGCGGCCACGGCGCGCCCGCGCTCGAGCCGGCGGCCGAGCCGGCGGCGCCCGAGGCGGTTTCCTGCTGCGGCCACCGCGCAGCGCGTGCCACCGAGGCCGCCGAGCCGCCCGTGACGGCTTCCGCCGGCGGCCACTCCTGCTGCGGGCACTGAACGCCATGGGATGCATTTTGAAGGGCGGCGGCGGCCTGTACAGCCGATTGCGCGTGGGGGCCGTGCTGCTGGCGGCCGGCGCGGGCTCGCGCCTGGGCGGCCGGCCCAAATGCCTGCTGGAACTTGGCGGCGTGCCGCTGCTGCGGCGCCAGTTGATCGCCCTGTCGGGTGGAGGGGTCGATGAGCTGGTGGTCGTGCTCGGGCACCATGCCGCACGCATCGAGCCCGTGGTGTCGGAGTTCCCGGTCAGTGTCGTGCACAACCCGGCGCCGGAGCAGGGGCAGGCCTCGTCGACCCGCGTCGGCCTGCAGGCCCTGCCGGCGGTCGACTGCGTGCTCGTCGCGCTGGCCGACCAGCCTCTACTGCACGCCCAGGACGTGAGTGAGTTGATCAAGGCCTACAAGCAGCGCGGGGAGGGCATCGAGCTGGTGCAGCCCTTGGTCGACGGTCAACCCGGCAATCCGCTGGTGTTCAGCGCCGCGGTGCGGGAACAGATTCTGGCCGGCCCCGCCGACGTCGCCTGCCGCCGCTGGCAGGAGCGCCACGCCTCGCAGGTGCTGCGCTGGCCGAGCTCGAATCGGCGCTACGCGGTGGACATCGACACCGAGCAGGACATCGAGGCGCTGGCGCAGCGCACCGGGCACCAGCTGCGTTGGCCGCCCGACCTTGCGCACCCCGCGATGCAGCCGTGAGCATGAGCAGCGCCGATTCCGCGCCGTCCGCGCCCTCCGCGCCCTCCGCGCGGCCCCTGGTGCCCTTGTGGCCGACGCCGCTGGGCGTGCACCACTGGGCAAGCGCGCAGGAGATCAATCCCCTGCTCGTCCGGGTGCTGGGAAGCCTGCGCGCCGTGTCGCAGTCGCAGGGCGCGCCGTTCTTCGCCAGCGAGGACGATCTGCTCGAACGCATCCGGCTGCCCGAATGGCAGGAATTCGTGCGCTTTGTCGTGGATTCCCTGCACGCCACCGTGGCACAGGCCAATCAGGGAGCCTGGCCGCGGCAGACGCCCGCCTTGCAGGTGCATCTGCGCGGCATGTGGTTCCAGGTCGCCAATCAGGGCGCCAGCCATGACGTGCACACCCACGGAAACTGTTCCTGGTCGGGGGTGTACTGCGTGCAGGTCGACGCTCCCGAGCGGCGCGTCGCCGATCCGGTACTGGGCGAGCGCAATGGGGTGACGCGTTTCTACGGACCGTACTTTCCCCTCCTGGGTGGGGCGCATGCCGACCTCGGCAACGCCTACCTGCAGTCCGCGCACCTGGACATCGCGCCGCTGCCAGGGCAACTGATCGTGTTTCCGTCCTGGCTGGCGCATCAGGCGATGGCGTACCGGGGCGAGCGCGATCGCATCATCGTGTCCTTCAATGCCAGCGTGCATGCGGCGCAGGGCGGGGACCGCCTGCGCGCCTACGCCGCCGCCTGAACTCCTCCGACGCTCAAGGGCCCGCGGGCTCGCAGACCATGAACAGTATCGACATCGAAGTCATCCAAACCGCGCTGGGCTGGCTGGGGCGAGGCCACCGGGTCGTGCTCGGCACCGTCGTGCGGACCTGGGGCTCGGCTCCGCGTCCGCCGGGTTCCATGATGGTCATCCGCGACGACGGCCAGGTCGCGGGCTCGGTGTCGGGCGGCTGCATCGAGGACGACCTGATCCGTCGCGTCGCGGCCGGGGAACTGGCGCTGCACCGGCCCGAGGCCACCATCTACGGGCAGACCGCCGAGGAGGTGCGGCGCTTCGGACTGCCCTGCGGGGGCAGCGTGCAGGTCGTGCTGGAGCCGCTGGGCGACGCCAGCGGCCTGGAGGAACTGCTGCGCAACATCGAATCCTCGCAGCGCGTGCAGCGCAGCCTGGACATGCACAGCGGCGCGGTGCGCCTGGCACCTGCCGGGCGCCGCGAGCAGGTCTGGTTCGACGGCCGGCAGCTGCGCACCGTGCACGGCCCGCAGCTGCGCCTGCTGATCATCGGCGGAGGCCAGCTTTCGCGCTACCTGGCCTCGATGGCGGTCATGCTCGACTACCGGGTCACGGTCTGCGAGCCGCGCACTGAATACCACGAAGGGTGGGACGCGGTACCGGGGCTGAGCCTGTCGACCCGCATGCCCGACGACGAGGTGCTGGCCATGCAGCCCGACGACAGCACCGCGGTGGTGGCGCTGACCCATGACCCCAAGCTCGACGATCTGGCGCTGATGGAAGCGCTGCGCAGCCCCGCCTTCTATGTTGGCGCGCTGGGCTCGCGGCACAACAACGACAGGCGTCGCGAGCGCCTGCTGGAGTTCGAGGTCACGCCCGAGCAGGCGGCGCGCCTGCGCGGCCCGGTGGGGTTGCGCCTGGGCGGCCTGACTCCGCCGGAGATCGCCATGAGCATCGTCGCCGAGATGACCGCCGTGCAGCGCGGCATCGATCTTTCCCAGCCCCTGATCGACTGGAGCTCTTCACGGTCGATCTGCCGCATGGCATGAGTCATCGGTGGCCTTCGGGCCGCCGCGGTGTTGAAATACTCGGTGTCGACGCGGCGGCGCCGCGTGTTCAGGAGATACCCATGGATTTTGCGCTGAGCCCCGAACTGCGGGAGCTGCAACTGCGCGTACGCAGTTTCATCCGCGAGCGCATCATGCCCTTCGAGGGC
>JAKBBK010000025.1 GCA_021808525.1 Pseudomonadota bacterium | reverse complement strand
CCGCCTCGGCCGGGGCGCGCGAGCCCAGAAGTTGCGCCGAGATCACGACACAGGCCATCCAGACCAGCAGGGGTTCCAGGATGAAGCCCTCCTCGTAGCTGATCATGGATGCGTGCTTGATCACCGGCATGCGGCTGGCGTGGTTGCAGCGCGCGCCCACGCAGGCGGCGAAATTGCCGTGCGCGAGCAGGGATTGCACGTAGGCTCCGAAGCCGAACTGCAAGTCCTGCAGCGTGGACGTGCCCCCGATGAACCACCAGGAGCAGACCCATTTCTCCAGCAGGAACAGCCCCGCGAGGAGCAGCAGCAGACCTCGTTCACGTGTCGCGCTTCGCGCGGACTTCGAGGGGGGCACCTGGATACCGGAATCGGGGCGATGGGGGATCTCGCGCGGATGGCGATCCCGCGGGTCGGGTTCATCGCAGCGCCGCCCTATTCTGGCCCGTGGGGTGTTGAACGGAGGTCAGCCCGGCGTTCAGGGGGCGTTTGCGCCGGGCTCGGCCGCCGTGGCCGGGCACTCATGCTCGCTCACCCCGTCCCAGGCGGGATCCTTGCCCGCCGGGATCGCCTTCACGGCTTCGACCACCGCCTATCGCAGGGTCACAGAAGGCAGTCCGTCAAGATGCGCAGCCCGCAGAGGCTTGGTCTCGGTTGGCTATCGCTGCAGCCCGTCTTTCCACCGCGTGCTGAAGCCCAGCGCTCTATAGCCGGGCAGGCGCGAGCGGCCGCTCAGGCATCAAGCAGGCCGCGCAGTCCGCCTGAGGCGTCCAGTGCATAGAGCTCGTCGCCTCCGCCGACATGCCGTTCTCCGATGAAAATCCGGGGCACCGTGCGCCGCCCGGCGCGCAGCCCCATGTCGGCGGCTGCCGCGGCGTCGGCATCGATGAGGATTTCCTCGATGTGCTCGACTCCGCGCTGGCGCAGAAGGGCCTTGGCGCGCAGGCAGTAGGGGCAGACGGCGGTGGTGTACATGCGAACGGCGGGCATCGCGGACTTCGGACGGGATGGAGGAAGATCGACGGGGGCAGGGAGCCAAGGCTTCGCGGCCCCCCGACGGCAGGCGGACTCAGGCCTGCGGTTGCCAGGCGTAGCTCTGGAACGCGGCGTCGGTCTGGGTGTGGAACAGGTGGTTGGTGTAGTTGCTCAGGGTCTTCACAGCGATCGCCAGAACGATCTCGAGGGCGTGGCGGTCGTTGTAGCCGGCGGCCTTGAAGGCGGCAAGCTGCTCGGGGGTGGGCGTGCCGCGGCTGTCCACCATGATCGTGGAGAAGGTCGCAAGCGCCTGCAGCTTGGCGTCGGTCAGCGGCTTGCCGTCGCGCAGCGCGGCCAGCACGTCGGCGGGGACGCCCGACATCTTGTCGGCGATCATGCTGTGGGCGGCGGTGCAGTAGGTGCAGCCGTTGTAGCGGCTGATGGCCAGGAACACGACTTCCTGTTCGACCGGGCTGAAGCCGCCCTCGTTGCGGAACAGCTCGTAGCCCAGCAGGTAGGTCTGCAGCAGGCCGGGCGAGTTCGCCATGTTGGCGTACATGTTGGGTACGAAGCCGAGGTTGCGCTGCGAGGTCTCCAGCATGTCGCGGGCCTTGCCGCTGGTGGATGCGGGAGTCTGCGCGGGCAGATCGAGACGGGCGATGGCTGAGCTCATGAACTTCTCCTTCAGAGTGATGCGCCGTGGGGCGCGGGCGCGCGCAAGATGCGCAAATGGAATGACCGGTCCAGAATGGACAAAAAAATTTCAACTCCCGAGCAGACCCTGCGCCAGGCGCTGCGCCGCCTGCTGGCGCAGCGCCAGCGGCAGCTCGGCGCGCTGCAGCGTGCGCAGCCCGGCGATGGCCGCCATCGTCGCCACGCACAACTGCGCGCAGTCGTTGCGTTGCGGCGCGGCGCTGCGTATCGCGCTCTCCAGGGTCTCGGCCACCTGCGCCAATGCCTTGCGCACGGCGTCGAGCCCCTGGCCACAGGTCTCGTGCAGTTCTGCCACCGCGTTCACCAGCAGACAGCCGCGACCGTCGTAATTGGCCGTCGCGGCCTCCATCAGCAGCGCGCTCAGCGCGTGCTCCAGCGAGCGGCCCTGGAACAGGCGCTGGATGGCTGCCGACTGCTGCTGCGCGTAGCGCTCGGTGGCCGCCTGCACCAGACCTTCGCGGTTGCCGAAGCTGTTGTACAGGGACGAGCGCGACAAGCCCGTGGCCTTCAACAGATCATCCACGCTGGTGCTGCCAACCCCGCCGATCCAGAACGCCTGCATCGCGGCATCCACGACGGCTTGCGAATCGAAGGAGCGGGGTCTGGACATGGTGTCGAAGGATTTTTATGGACTGAATAGTACAGAATATTCGCAGGCTTCGCCCACGCCCACGCCTCAGTGGAGCGCGCAGGCGTGGCCGGCGTCGGCCGAGGGGCCCGGACTGGCCGCATCCAGCCAGGCCTGCACCGTGGCCAGGACGCGCTCAGCGGGCTGGAATCCGTGGGTGATCAGCGTGTAGGGCTGATCGCCGCCGTGCCCGGCGATCAGGGTGGGGAAGCCGCGAATGCCGGCGGACTGGGCCAGCGCGAAGTCGCCCCGCGTCTCGTCATGCGCCTGCGCGCTGTTGAACTCGGCGCGGAAGTCCGCCGCATCGAAGCCGAGTTCCGCGCTGAGCGCGGCCAGGACTTCGGGGTCGGTGACATCGCGGTTGTCGGCGTAGAAGGCGCGCTGGACACGCCGCAACGCGTCCAGAGCGGTCGACATGCCGCGGCGGCGCAACACGACGATGGCCCGGCTGGCCGGTTCCGTGTCGTAGACGAAGTGCTCGCGCTCGAAAAACCGAAAGTCGAAGGGCTGGCCGGATGCCTCCCGGACATGCTCCCAGTGGCTGCGCACGTCTGCGCGGTCGGCCGGGTCCATGGCCTCGCGGGTCCACGGGCGCAGCCCTCCAAGCACCAGGCGAATGGGAAGGGCCGCGCCGAATCGCTGCTCGATGGCCTGCACGACCGGTGAGAAACCCCAGCACCACGAACACATGGGGTCGGCGATGTAGACGAGATGAGGTTCTTGCATGAGAGATCTCCTTGCGATGGACGGAGTCGGCACAATGCCGTGCATTGTTTTAGACTGATCGTTCCATTATTCTGCGCCGAGGCCGTACGCAGCACAACCCCGGCTTGGCGAAAGACCTCAACCTGGAGTGGATGATCATGCAGACGACTTCCAAGCTTCACCCTGGCCAGCCCTTCGTCCCTGTGCGCTTCAAGCGTCTGGACGGTGAGGATTTCGAGTTCGGCGCCGCCGGCTCCTGGCAGGCATTGTTCGTGCTGCGCGGCCAGCACTGTCCCATCTGCAAGTCCTACCTGGGCGAGATCGAGCAGCGCCGCGCGGCCTTCGCCGAACTGGGCGTCTCGCTGGCCGCCGTGTCGGCCGACAGCCAAGCCCAGACCCGTGCACTGGCGCAGCCCGCCCAGCCTGGCTTTCCCATGCTCTACGGCATGGACGAAGCCACCATGCGCACGCTCGGCTTGTATGTGTCGCAACCGCGCTCGGCGCAGGAGACGGACCACGTGTTCCCGGAGCCGGCGCTGTTCGTGGTCAACCCGGAGGGTGCGCTTCATCTGGTCGACGTGGCCAACGCGCCTTTCCTGCGCCCGGATCTGGATCGCCTGCTGGGCGGTCTGCGATTCGTCATCCAAAACCAGTATCCCATCCGTGGAACGCGTCGATGACTGCTCTCTCCGGAATTCGTGCCTGCGTGTTCGACGCCTACGGCACCCTGTTCGACTTTGCCTCGGCGGCTACGCGCTGCCCGGGCATCCCCGAGCACAAGCGTGTCGCGCTGACGACGCTGTGGCGGGACAAGCAGCTGCAGTACACCTGGCTGCGATCGCTGCAGGACCGCTACGTCGATTTCTGGCAGGTCACCGCCGAGGCTCTCGATTTCGCGCTCGAGAGCTTGGATCTTCGCGATGCAGCGCTGCGCGAGCAATTGCTGCAGCTCTATCAGACCCTGCAGGCCTTCCCCGAAGTGGCCGACACGCTGCGCCAGCTGCGCGCCGCAGGCTTCAGGACGGCGATCCTGTCCAACGGCACGCCGGCGATGCTCGATGCGGCGATCCGCGCATCCGGACTGCAGGGGTTGTTCGACGCGGTGCTTTCGGTCGAGTCCGTGCGTGTGTTCAAGACCCACCCGAAGGTCTATGCGTACGCACTGCAGCAGCTGGGCCTGCCTGCCGGGCAGGTCTCCTTCCAGTCCTCCAACGGCTGGGACGCCTACGCTGCGTCGGCTTTCGGCATGCGCGTGGTCTGGTGCAACCGCTACGGCCAGCGCCCCGAGCAGCTGCCCGGAGCACCCGATCATGTGATTCGCAACCTGGCCGAGTTGCCCGCGCTGCTGGCACCGATCGCAACGTGACATCCAGCAGCCTTGCGCATCGCCTGAGCCGTCTGCGCTGCGCCTTGCGTCGACGGCTCGTGCGAACGCCGGGCGCGGTCGCGACGATTGCCGCCGCGCAGCTGCTCGCGACTTCGCTGTGGTTCAGCGCGAACAGCGAGGCCGCCAGGCTGATTCAGCTCTGGCATGCGCCCGCGCAGGCAGCCGGCTGGATGAGCAGCGCCGTGCAGCTGGGCTTCATCGTCGGCACCCTGGTGCTGTCTCTCGGCGGGCTGGCCGATCGCTTTGCGGCGAGCTCGATGTTCGTGCTCGGCGCGGTGGCGGGCGCGACCATCAATGCCTGGCTTGCGCTGTTGCCGGGAAGCCTTGCCACCGGTTTGATCAACCGCGGTCTGCTGGGCATCTGTCTGGCCGGAATCTACCCGCTGGGCATGAAACTGATGGTCACCTGGGAGCCTGATCGAGCCGGCTCGGCGCTTGCGCAGCTTGTGGCCATGCTGACACTCGGAACGGCCATGCCGCTGGTGTTGCATGTGCTGGGGGCGGGAATCTCCTGGCGCTGGGTTCTTGAAGCTGCTTCGTGGCTCGCCCTGGCAGCCGCCTGCACGATGACCGTGCTCGGGGATGGTCCGCATGCTCTCGATCCACGCCGCAGTGCACCCCGCGAGCGAGCGAGTGTGGGGGCGCGGTTCACGGTAGGGTTGCAAGCCTTTCGCATCCGTGGGGTTCGGCGGGCGGCCTTCGGCTACTTCGGTCATATGTGGGAGCTGTATGCCTTCTGGGTGGCGGTTCCGATCCTGGTGCAGCGCTCGGGGATTGCAAGCGGCGCCCCAGCGCGCTGGGTCTGGCTCATCGCGGCTGGCATCATCGCGATGGGCGCGGTGGGCTGCCTGATCGGCGGTGCGCTGTCGCACCGCTTCGGCAGCCACCGCGTCGCAGCCGCTGCCCTGGCTGCATCGGGCTGCTGCTGCGCCTCTTTTGCCCTGGCCTGGCCGTCTGGCAATCGCGGCCTGCTGCTGGGCCTGTTGCTGGCGTGGG
Source organism: Pseudomonadota bacterium (assembly GCA_021808525.1). Classification (GTDB taxonomy): domain Bacteria; phylum Pseudomonadota; class Gammaproteobacteria; order Burkholderiales; family Burkholderiaceae_C; genus Thiomonas_A. The sequence continues at coordinate 33,386 of JAKBBK010000025.1, read as the reverse complement.
GGGCCACGGTCGTCGCCGACTCTCCACAGTTCTCCGCGGCGACCGCTCTGGCCTGCCCGAAGACCCTGCTGGGCAGCGCACTGGCCCTGCAGAACGCCATCGGCTTTGGCATCACGGTAGTGGCCATCCCGCTCATCACCTCGGCGCTGCTGCGCTTCGGCCTGCATGCGACCTGGCTGCTCCTGCCCGGTCCCCTGCTCGGGCTCGCGGGCTTCATGCCCGCGCTGCGCGGCACGGCTCCAGAAATCGTCCCGGCGTCACGGCCTGCAGAGTTCTGATTGTCGATTCCGGCGACGCCATGTCTCACGCTCCGATCGCTTGGTGTTGGCGATCGCGGTAGGGATGCCGGTGGCCCGGCACCCCTCGCACAGATCCGTACGTGCCCAATGAAGGCATACGGCTCCTACCTTGGGTCTTGACGGCGGGCCGGTCCATCTTCGCCCACGTGACGCCGGCCTTCTGACTGCGTCGATCCAGGGAGCGACGCCAGGGCAGAAGGATGTGATGCCGGTACGCGCGGAGGGCCTGCGAGTTGGTAGGCACCGCGTGGTAGGCGAAGCAGCCGGTCACCACCGAGTGCAGCCACTCCCCTTGCGCAGGGATGCTCGCATGACCGCGTCGAAGAAACCCTTGATGTCGGCGTCGAGAACCCAGTTCACCCGCTCGCCCTTGATCGCCACGCACAGGGCGTCCAATGCGTCGTGCTGCCCGCGCCCGGGCCAGAACCCGTACGAGAAGTCGAGGAAGTCTTCCTCGTAGATCGCATTGAGCACGGCGACGACTGCACGCTGGACGATCTTGCCCTCCCGCGCGGCAATGCCCAGCGGACGCTGGCGACCTTGCGGCTTCGGAATGAAGCGTCGTCGAACCGGCAGCGCCCGGCGCCCGCCGCAGTGGATAAGAGCGTGAGGATCGCCAAGGCGCTCTTCAGGTCCTTGCTCGTAATCCTGCCATGTCACGCCATCGACCCCGGGCTCGGCACGACGCTTGAGCGCCAGGAACGCATCCCGAAGCAGGTCAACGGTGACATGGTGCAGCAAGGCGGTGAACTGTTGTTTCTTCCTCAGCCTTGCAGCCTGCCGTACGCGGTCGAGCCCCTGGGATACGCTTGCCCGGCTCTGAGTCCGGCGCGTGCGAGAGTCTTCCGCGTTCCCCTTGGTCCCCGTCCTTGGCTCCACCCACTTCGCCGCCGGCAGGCCGGCCTTGTTCGCAGGCTTCGTCGCTCCTACGACGGGGTCTGACTTCTCCAGCCCGTGCGTCATCGGCTACGGCTCCTCGCCTTTCCGATGCGGACCGCCGGGCCATGACAGGCGCCGACGGTCGGGCTGGAGATTTCCCGGTTCCCGAGCAAGGAGCGTGCGTGCCAGGTTCTGCGACCAGGCCGGGTCGGTCGCGCGCTTGCGATGGCGCGCGCAGCCCATTTGCCTTCCGTGAATCGGACGAGGTCGGCACCCGGATCCAAAATTCTTTCGCGGCTCAATGGCTGGCCCGCACGTACCCCTGTCAACGCTGCGCAGTGCACCTCACGGTGCACTGCGCATGACTCGGGGCCAGTGTGGTTCGCTGCGCGCATTCACGCCACGCGCAGCGCATCGAACAAAGACCTACGAGCACCGATTGCGCCGCGCTTGTTCCTTCGCGCTGAGAACAGCGAGGGAACCGGCGCCGCCCTGTGGATAACTAGGCGTCCTGATACCGTTTTGTGGGATGAATCGTGGGGTTATTCCGGCAACCTGTTGATTTTTCTAGGTTGCTGGCGGAGACGGTGGGATTCGAACCCACGATGCGGCTCTACACCGCATACTCCCTTAGCAGGGGAGCACCTTCGGCCTCTCGGTCACGTCTCCATGTGCGTCCGTGCAGGCAGCCCAAGCCCGGCGCCTGCAGCACAATACAGCCATCCATTATTGCACACCCGGCGAGGCTTTCCCCTCATGTGGATCGACACCCATGCCCATCTCGACGCCGCCGAGTTCGACCCGGGGCGCGAGGCCATGCTCGAGCGCGCCGCGCGGGCGGGAGTCGGCTGCGTGGTGGTGCCGGCGGTGGAGCCGGCGAATTTCGCCGCCGTGCGCGAGCTGGCCCATGTGCACGGCCACGCCTACGCGCTGGGCGTGCACCCGCTGTACGTCGGGCGCCTGCGCCGCGAGGACCTGGGCCTGTTGCGCGAGGAGCTGGGTCGGCGCATCGACGATCCGCGCCTGGTGGCCGTGGGCGAGATCGGACTGGACCATTTCGTCGAGCAGGACGCCGGCGCGCGCGCGGAGCAGGCCTGGTGGCTGGAGCGGCAGCTGGAGCTGGCCAGCGAGTTCGGGTTGCCGGTGCTGCTGCATGTGCGCCGCGCGCAGGACGCGGTGGCCGCGGCCCTGCGGCGCCGCGACTGGGGGGCGCGCGGCCGAGGGGGCATCGCCCACGCCTTCAACGGCAGTGAGCAGCAGGCGCGGGCCTTCCTGGCCCTGGGGCTGTGCCTGGGATTCGGCGGCACCTTGAGTTTCGAGCGTTCGCGCAACATCCGGCGCCTGGCGCAGGGCCTGCCCGAGCAGGCCCTGGTGCTGGAGACCGACTCCCCCGACATGGCCCCGCAATGGATCGCCCACGGCTCCGAGCCCCGCCCCAACGAGCCGGCCGAATTGCCGCGCATCGGAGCGGTGCTGGCCGGCCTGCGCGCCTGGACCCCCGAGCACACGGCGGCGGTCACCGGCGACAACGCGCGGCGTGTGCTGCCGCGCCTGGGCGCGCTGCTGGCGGGTGGCGGCGCGGCGCCGCCGGCTTGAAATCCGGCCGGGCGTCCCCATCTTCGGCGTGACGAGGGCGTCCTCGTGGGTGCATCGCGGCCCGCGCCGCGCCTGCGGGTTCCCGGGCGCATCGCCCTGGCGCTTTCACTGTTCCATGTTCGCTTTCCCGTTCCTGTTTTCCTGATTCCGAACCGCCCACCATGAGCACATCCACCCCGAATCCGCCGCAGGCCGGCGCGTCGCACACCCATGCCTTCCAGGCCGAGGTGCGGCAACTGCTGCATCTGGTCGCGCATTCCCTGTACTCCAACCGGGACATCTTCCTGCGCGAACTCGTGTCCAACGCCTCGGACGCCTGCGACAAGCTGCGCTACCTGGCCATCGACGACGGCGCGCTGTGGGAAGGCGATCCGCAATTGCGCATCCGCGTCGATTTCGATCCCGAGGCGCGCACCCTGACGGTCAGCGACAACGGCATCGGCCTGTCCATGGAGGATGCCATCGAGCACCTGGGCACGATCGCCAAGTCGGGCACCCGCGAGTTCATGCAGCGCCTGGGCGAGGAGCGCAAGGGCGACGCCAGCCTGATCGGCCAGTTCGGCGTGGGTTTCTACTCCGGCTTCATCGTCGCCGAGCGCATCGTCGTGCAAAGCCGCCGCGCCGGCCTGCCGGCCTCCCAGGGGGTGCGCTGGTCCTCGGACGGCACGGGTGAGTTCAGCGTCGAGGCCATCGAACGCGCCGGCCGCGGCACCGACGTGATCCTGCACCTGCGCGCCGACGCCGAGGAGCAGCAGTTCAGCGACCTGCTGGCGCAGTGGAAGCTCAAGAGCATCATCGGGCGCTATTCCGACCACATCTCCCTGCCCATCGAGATGCGCAAGCGCGAATGGGACGCCGAGAAGAAGCAGGACGTGGTGCGCGACGAGTGGGAGCAGGTGAACAAGGCGGCGGCGCTGTGGGCGCGACCCAAGTCCGAGCTCGACGAGCAGCAGTACGTCGATTTCTACCGCCAGATCGCCCACGACGACCAGGCCCCGCTGGCCTGGACCCACAACCGCGTGGAGGGGCGCAGCGAATACACCCAATTGCTCTACGTGCCGGCCAAGGCCCCCTTCGACCTGTACAACCGCGACAGCCAGCCCGGGGTCAAGCTGTATGTCAAGCGGGTGTTCATCCTCGACGATGCCAGCAGCCTGCTGCCCGGCTACCTGCGTTTCGTGCGCGGGGTGATCGACAGCGCGGACCTGCCGCTGAACGTGTCGCGGGAGCTGTTGCAGGAAAGCCGCGACATGCGCGCCATCCGCGACGGCAGCACGCGCCGCGTGCTGCAGATGCTCGAGGACATGGCGGGCAGCGAGGAGCAGGCCCAGCGCGACAAGTACGCGAGCTTCTGGAGCGAGTTCGGACAGGTGCTCAAGGAGGGCGTGGCCGAGGACTTCGCCCATCGTGAGCGCCTGGCCGGGCTGCTGCGCTTCGCCTCCACCCACAAGGACTCCGACGAGCAGGACGTGTCCCTGGCCGACTACGTGGCCCGCATGAAGCCGGAGCAGACGGCCATCTACTACGTCACCGCCGACAATGCGCGCGCCGCGCGCTCGAGCCCGCAGCTGGAGATGTTCCGGCGCAAGGGCGTGGAGGTGCTGCTGCTGACCGATCGCGTGGATGAATGGATGCTGGGCTCGCTGCACGAGTTCGGCGGCAAGCCCCTGCAATCGGTGGCGCGGGGCGGCGCCGACCTGGGCGCGCTGCAGGACGAGCAGGACAAGCGCCAGGCCGAGGAGGCCGCGCAGACCTTCAAGGATCTGCTGGAGCGCATGAAGACCGCGCTGCAGGGCCTGGCCAAGGACGTGCGCATCAGCTCGCGCCTGGTCGAGTCGCCGGCCTGTCTGGTGGCCGACGAGGGCGAGCTCAGCTCGCATCTGGCGCGTCTGCTGCGCCAGGCCGGTCAGCAGGCTCCGCGCGCCGAGCCGATCCTGGAAATCAACCCCGAGCACGAGCTGGTCAAGCGTCTGCAGACGCAGGCTGCCGCGGGGGATGCGCAGGCCGAGGCCTTCACCGAACTCAGCCGCATCCTGTTCGACCAGGCGCTGCTGGCCGAGGGGGGACTGCCGGAGGATCCCGCCGCCTACGTCCAGCGGGTCAACCGCTGGCTGCTGCGCGCGGTGGCCTGAGCCTCGGTGTCCTGGGCGCCCGGGCGCTCAGGACACCCACATGGTGATGGTGACGACGGCCAGCAGCAGCATCCACAGCAGCACCGAGCGCCACACCAGACCGACCACGCTGCGCAGATGCCCCGGCTGGGGCACGGCGCCGGGCATCTGCGGAGCCATCAGGGGTTCGGCGTCGATGGCCTCGCCCCAGGTATGTTCGCCCGGCTCCGGGCCCTCGGGGGGCACGGGGTTGGCGGTGGCGCCCAGGCGGATGCCCACCGCGCCCGCCGCCGACGCCAGCATGGCGCCGGTATTGCCGTCGGGCCACAGCCGCGCGTAGTTGCGCCACATGTCGGCGGCTTCCTCGAAATTGCCCACCACGGCATAGCCCACCGCGGTCAGGCGCGCCGGCAGCCAGTCGAGCACGAAAAAGGCGCGGCTGGCGAACTCGCGCAGCCAGGGGCTGGCCTCGGAGCCGCTGGAGTTCCACTTGCCGGCGGTGAATTCGGCCATGCGGTAGAGCACCGCGCCGGCCGGGCCCAGCGGAAGCAGGAACCAGAAGAACACGCCCAGCACGTAGCGCTGCGCGGCCACCAGCGCATGCTCGATGGTCTGCTGGACCACGTCGTCGGCCGACATCTCCAGCGTGTCCAGGGATTTCCACTGGCGCAGGATGGCCCGCGCGCCGGGTACGTCGCCGCGGTTGAGCGCATCGCTGATGTCGGTGAAGTAGTGGGAGAACTGCCGAAAACCCAGCGTGAAGTACAGCACCGCCACGTTCCACGCGAAGGCCAGCAGCACGTTCACGCGCAGCGCGGCCCAGTACACCCCCAGGGTGAGCAGGGCCGGCAGCACCACGGCGATGAACCAGGCGGCCAGGCCGTGGCGGCGCTCGCCGGCGTCGAAATTGCGCGACGCGAAGTCGGCGACCCAGGTGCGCAGGGTATAGACCAGGCTCAGGCGCCCGAGGGGCTTGACCTGTTCCAGCAGCAACGAAAGCAGGACGGAGAAGAACGCCATGTGCGCATGCTAAGCGATCAGCCGGTACAGGTTTCGGATCATGGCGGCGGTGGCGCCCCAGATGAAGTACTGGTGGCCGCCGCGCTCGTCGTGCCAGGGCATGGCGTAGAACACCCGCCGCTGCAAGGCCGTGCCCGCGGCGCCCTTCCCGTCCTGTGGCAGATCCCAGCCGCGCAGCTCGTGGTGCGCGGGGTTCATGAGGAATTCCAGCGGGACCTCGAACACCTCGGCGACCTCGCTTTGCTGCAGGCGCCAGCGGGCGCGCGGGTCGACCAGCGCCACCACCGGGGTCACCGCGAAGCCCGTGACGGTGGTGTAGATCGGCATGCAGCCCAGCACCTCCACCAGCGCGGGGTCCAGGCCGATCTCCTCCTCGGCCTCGCGCAGCGCGGTGTGCACGGCGTCGCGGTCACCGGGGTCGCGCCCGCCGCCGGGAAAGCTGATCTGCCCGGCATGCACGGACAGGCGCGCGTCGCGCCGGGTGAGCAGCAGTTGCAGGCCCTGCTCGCGCGCCACCAGGGGCACCAGCACCGAGGCCTGGCGGGTGGCGAGGCGCTCGGGGGTGGCCAGGTCGCCCGCGCGCTCGGGCAGCCAGTCCGGCGCGCCGAGGCCGTGCCAGCGCGCGAAGGTCTCGCGCAGCGCCTCGGCCCGCAGGCGATGCGCCGGCACCGCGGGCAGATGCCCGTGGCGCTCCAGCACCGGGGCCTGCTCGGCCTGGGCCGTGGGCAGGGGGGGCGGGGCGCTCGTGGAAGGAATCGTGGGCAGGCTCATGGGGCACACCCAAAAGCAAACAGCCGACCCTCGGGTCGGCTGCGCATCGGGCGGGATGCCGGGGGCATCGTCGCGGCGATGATCAGGCCAGCTTTTCCTTGATGCGGGCCGACTTGCCGGTGCGGCCGCGCAGGTAGTACAGCTTGGCGCGGCGCACGTCGCCGCGGCGCTTGACCTGAATGGAGGCGATCATCGGCGAGTACAGCTGGAAGGTACGCTCGACGCCCTCGCCGGAGGAGATCTTGCGCACGATGAAGCTGGAGTTCAGGCCGCGGTTGCTGCGGGCGATCACCACGCCTTCGTAGGCCTGCGCGCGCTTGCGCGAGCCTTCGACCACGTTGACGTTGACCACCACGGTGTCGCCGGGGGCGAAAGCCGGGATCTCCTTGCCCTGGGTCAGGCGCTGGATTTCTTCCTGCTCGAGTTGCTGGATCAGATGGGTGCTCATGAAAGGCTCCTGGGATCTTGCGCCGCGCTGGGAATGGGTGTCGGGGCAAAGCGCAGGGCGCATGCCGCGCGCAGCCCGCGGGTTGTTGTGCCGGGCAGAGGATCGCGAAAAACGCTCAAGTATACCCCAGGCCGGCAGGGCCGGGCCGTTCAGTCCCGCTCGGGCGCCGATCCGGCCTGCTCGGCGTCCCGCGCCCGCAACAGGGCCAGCATGCGCAGGTCCTGACGGTCCAGGCGCCCCGCGCGCTCGAGTTCCAGCACCAGCTCGGGGCGCCGCAGCCAGCTCAGCTCGAGCATGCGGTCGCGGCGCCAGCGCGCGATGCGCGCATGGTCGCCACCCAGCAGCACCTGCGGCACCTCGCTGGTCTCGAACACCGGCGGGCGGGTGTAGTGGGGGCAATCCAGCAGCCCGTCGGAGAAACTGTCCTGTTGCGCCGAGAGTTCGTCGCCCAGCACGCCGGGCAGCAGCCGGGCCACCGCGTCCAGCAGGGCCATGGCCGGGATCTCTCCGCCGGAAAGCACGAAATCGCCCAGGCTGACCTCCTCGTCCACGTAGCGGTCGATGAAGCGCTGGTCGACGCCTTCGTAGCGTCCGCACACCAGCACGGCGCCCTCGGAGTCCGCCAGGCGCTGCACCTCGGGCTGGCGCAGCACGCGTCCGGCGGGGCTGAACAACAGCACGGGGGCCGCCGCCAGCCCGGCGCCTGCGCGCGCGGACTGCGCGGCACGCAGCGCTCCCAGCAGCGGTTCGGCCAGCATCACCATGCCCGGGCCGCCACCGTAGGGGCGGTCGTCCACGCTGCGATGCGCGCCGCTGGCATGGTCGCGCGGATTCCAGGTGTGCAGTTGCAGCGCGCCGCTGTCGAAGGCGCGGCGGCAGATTCCCTGGCTGCGCAGCGGCTCGAAATAGCCGGCGAACAGCGTGAGGACGTCGAAGCGCGGCATCGACCCGGCTCAGTCGTAGTCCGGCTGCCAGTCGGCGACGATGCGCCGGGCCTGCAGGTCGACCGAGACGATGTAGGCGTCGACGAAGGGGATCAGGCGTTCCCCGCCTTGCGTGGGGGAAGGGTCGGATGCCTGCGATGGCGGGCGCCGCAGGCGCAGCACCGATTGCGCGCCGCTGTCGAGCAGCCCGAGCACATGGCCCAGGGCCACGCCTTCGCGATTGCTCACCTCGCAGCCGATCAGGTCGACCCAGTAGAACTCGTCCGCCGCGGGAGGGGGAAAGTCCTCACGCCGCAGGTGGATGCTCCATCCCCTGAGGGCCTCGGCCTGGTCGCGCCCGGCAACTCCCTCGAGCAGCGCCACCACGCTCTGGCCATGTCGGCGCGCCAGGCGCCGCGGCAGTTCCAGGCGCCGCGCGCTGCCGCGCAGCGGGGGGGGCTGCAGCCACCAGGTGGGAGCCTTGAGCAGTGCGGCCGGCTCGGTCGCGTCGGGCGCGACCTTGATCCAGCCACGGGTGCCCCAGGCGTCCAGCACGTGGCCCACCTCGATCAAGCCCTCCGGCCAGGGCCCCGTGGGCGCCACGCCCGGCTCGCCGGGGAGGGCCGCGGCGGCAGGGGCCGTCGGGGAGGTCTTGCGCGGGACGGGGCTCATCGCGCCTGGCACGGCCGCGCCAGGGCGCGGCCGCGTCGAGCCGGGCATCAGGCCGCGGCGGCGGCCGCTTGCTGGGCCGGTTGCTTGGCCTGTTGCTTGACCAGGCGCTGCACGGTGTCGGACAGCTGGGCGCCGACGCCGGTCCAGTACTGCAGGCGCTCCAGCGACAGGCGCAGGCCTTCTTCCTGGCCGCGGGCCACCGGGTTGTAGAAGCCCAGTCGCTCGATGTAGCGACCGTCGCGGCGATTGCGCGAGTCGGTGGCGACGATGTGGTAGAACGGGCGGCCCTTGGCGCCGGCGCGGGACAGACGAATGACGACCATGATCGGAATTCCTGCGATTGCTTCGAATCGATTGCTGCGAGAAATCGGTGGCCCCGGCCGGGTTCGCCTGCTCGACACGCTCAACGTGATCGACGTGATCGACATGGGCGCGCATGAACACACATGCACACTCAGGCTTGCGTACAGGCCAGCTCGCCGGGAAACATTTCATTATAGCCCCAAGCCGGCGCGACTCCCGGTTTTTGTGCCGCACCGGCCGCAAGGACCCTTCCAGCCTGCTAGGGATCCAGGGATCCGACGCGTCGCAGGCGCTGGCCGCCGCACTCCAGGCGGCGCAGGGCCTGGGCGATGGGCTCGCCATCGGGCAGGCGCCAGTGCGGGTACAGCTCGGCCAGCGGCGCGAGCACGAAGGCGCGCAGGTGCATGCGCGGGTGCGGCAGGCTGAGCTCGGGGCTGTGCAGCCGCAGTTCGCCGAAGCACAGCAGGTCCAGGTCCAGGGTGCGCGGTGCGTTGCGCACGCCGTCGGGACGCAGGCGCCCGTGGCGCTGCTCGATGCGCTGCAGCTGCCGCAGCAGCTCCAGGGGCTCGCAGTCGCAGCGCAATTCGGCCACCGCATTGTGAAAATCGGGGCCCTCGGCATCGACCGGGGCGCTGCTCCACAGGCCCGAGCAGCCTAGCAGGGCGCAGCCGGGGCAGGCGCCCAGTTCGCGCAGCGCGGCGCGCAGCGTGGCCCGGGCGTCGCCCAGGTTGGCGCCCAGGCCGACCAGCGCCCGGGTCGGGCCGGCAGGCGCCCTTGCCTGTGCCGGCGTCATGGCCGCCGCGGGTGCCTGGGGCGCTGCCGGTACATCGCGTGCCGCGGGTACATCGCGTGCTGCGGGCGACCCCGCCGTCAATCCTGCGGCGCGGCCGCGTCGCCCGGCCCCTCGGAGCCCGCGCCATCGGCGCCGCCCGCGGAGGGTTTGCGCCGGCGACGGCGGCGTTTTTTCGCGGCGGGTTCGGGCGTTCCTCGGGCCGCCTGCTCCAGCAGCTCGGCGCGTGCCGCCTCATCGGCGTCCTGGAAATCCTGCCACCACTGGGCCAGCTCGGGGGGCGCCTCGCCGGTGCGCGCGCGCAGCAGCAGGAAATCGAAGCCGGCGCGAAAGCGCGGGTGCTCGAGCGCGCCGTAGGCATAGCGCGAGCTGCGCCGCGCCAGGCGCGGCTGCAGGGCCCAGATCTCGCGCATGTCCACGCTGATGCGCCGCTGGATGGCCAGGCGCTCGGCCTGGGCCGCCAGCACCTCGTCGGCGGCCTGGTCCAGCGCGGCGATCAGCGGCACGCCCTCGACCTGCAGCTGGGCCCAGCGCTGGCCCACCTGCGGCCACAGCAGGCAGGCGAACAGGAAGGCCGGGCTGGCCGTCTTGCCGCTGGCGATGCGCGCGTCGGTGTCGCCCAGCGCGGCCATCACGAAGGCCTCGCCCCGAGGCTGGCTCAGCGCCAGGTCGATCAGGGGCAGCAGGCCCTTGTGCAGGCCCAGGCGCCGCAGGTTGTCCAGCGAAGCCAGCGCATGGCCGGTCTGCAGCAGCTTGATGGTCTCGTCGAACAGGCGCGCCGACGGGACGTTGCGCAGCAGCTCGGCGTGCGAGGCGATCGGGTGCAGGGTGCCCGGCGCGATCTCGAAACCCAGCTTGGCGGCGAAGCGCGCGACGCGCAGCAGGCGCACCGGATCCTCGCGATAGCGTCGCGAGGGTTCGCCGATCATGCGCAGGGTGCGTGCCTTCAGGTCACGCAGCCCATGGTGGTAGTCGACCACCAGGTCCCGGGAGGGGTCGTAGTACAGGGCGTTGACCGTGAAGTCGCGCCGCGCGGCGTCCTCGTCCTGGCTGCCCCAGACGTTGTCGCGCAGCACGCGGCCGCTGGTGTCCACCGCGTGATGGCGCCCGGCCAGCTTGTGGGTGTCGCGCTCGTCGCCCTCGACCGCGGCGGCGGCGCTGTCCGGACTGGCGCGGAAGGTCGACACCTCGATGACCTCGCGCCCGAACAGCACGTGCACGATGCGGAATCGCCGCCCGATGAGCAGGGCGCGGCGGAACAGCGGCTTGACCTGTTCCGGCGTGGCGTTGGTGGCCACGTCGAAGTCCTTGGGCTTGAGCCCCAGCAGCATGTCGCGCACCGCGCCGCCCACGATGTAGGCCTCGAAGCCGGCCTGCTGCAGGGTGCGCACCACGGTCTGCGCCGAGTTGGGCAGACGCGAGGGGTCGATGCCCAGGCTGGCGCCCGGCGTCTCGACCCGCTTGCCCAGCGCGCCGGCGGACTTCTTGGAGGAAAACAGGCGATCGATGAGTTTTCGGATCATGGGAAAAGGGTCAGGACGGGCCAGCCGCGCTGCGCTGCCAGTTCGGCCAGCAGCGGGTCCGGGTGCACCGCGACGGGATGGCTGACGTGCTCGAGCAGCGGCCGGTCGTTGATCGAGTCCGAATAGAACCACGAACGGGCCACGTCGGCCCATTGCAGCGACTGCTGGCGCAGCCAGTCGGTGGTGCGTTGCACCTTGCCTTCGCGGAAGGACGGCACCCCCACCCAGCCGCCGGTGTATCGGCCCAGCGCGTCACGCTCGGTCTGCACCGCGATCAGGTGTTCCACGCCAAAGGCCCGGGCGATCGGCGCGGTGACGAAATCATTGGTCGCGGTGACGATGGCGCACAGGTCGCCCTGCGCCTGGTGCCTGCGCACCAGCTCCAGCGCCTGCGGGCGCAGCTGGGGCAGCACCACCTCGGCCATGAACTGCGCATGCGCCCGTTCCAGTTCCAGCGGGGAGCGCCCGACCAGCGGCGCCAGGGTGAAGCGCAGGTAGGCGGGCAGGTCCAGGGTGCCGGCGCGGTATTCGGCGTAGAAGCGGTCGTTGGCCGCGCGGTGCTGTTCGCCGTCGACCCAGCCCAGGCGCACGCAGAATTCCCCCCAGGCATGGTCCGAGTCGAAGGGCAGCAGCGTGTTGTCGAGATCGAACAGGGCCAGGTTGCGGTGCGGCATGCGCGCGAGGAATCAGGGTTGGGCCGCGCAAGGCTGCGGCAGGGCCCCGGAATCGGCGGCCGTCTCGTTCAGCATCGACTTGAGCAGCGGAATGCTGGCGGCACGGCCGTGGCGCAGCGCGAAGGCGTCGAGCCGGCGCAGCAGCTCCACCAGCGAGGCCATGTCCCGGGCGTGGTGATCCAGAATATAGCGGCTCAGCTCGTCGCGCAGCTGCAGGCCGTGCGCGGCGGCGATGCGCGCCAGCACGCGTTGCTTGGCCGCGTCGTCCAGCGGCTGCAGGCGCAGGCCCAGGCCCCAGGCCATGCGCGTGCGCAGGTCTTCGCGCAGCGTCAGCTCCGCCGGAGCGCGGTCGGCCGCGGCCAGGAAGGCGCAGGCGCTCTGGCGCGCCGCGTTGTACAGGCCGAACAGCCAGTCCTGTTGCCAGTCGTTGCAATCCTGTACGTCGTCCACCGCCAGCAGGGCCTGGCGCCCGGCCTGCGCGAGCTGTTCCAGCGAAGGCCAGTGCGAGGGCAGGCTGTGCGGCCCCAGCAGCCAGGCCGCATGGCCCTGCGCCTGCATGGCCGCGCAGGCCGCGCGCAGCAGGTGGGTCTTGCCGCTGGCGGCGCCTCCCCACAGATACAGCGCCCGCCCGGCTCCGGTCTCGCCCGCCAGCAGATCGCGCAGCGCCTGCAGGGCCATGGCATTCGCGCCGGGCTCGAAGTTCTCCAGGGTCGGCTCGTCGCTCCACTGGAGTTCCAGCAGGAGTTGGCGCGCCGGGGGTCGCGGGGAGGAAGGGCTCACTGCGGGCGCTTCACTGCAGGTACAGGGCGCTGGCACGGTAGCCGTGCACCAGGTGCCGGGCCACCACCAGCATCAGCGCCCCCGCCGGCAGCGCCAGCAGCACGCCGACGAAGCCGAACAGATCGCCGAAGGCCAGCAGCAGGAAGATCACGAACAGCGGGTGCAGGCCGATGCGCCGGCCCAGCAGGCGCGGCGTCAGGTACGAGCTTTCCAGCACCTGGCCGAGGCCGTAGACCACGGCCACCGCGCCCAGCGCGTACAAGCTCTGGAACTGCAGCGCCCCGGCCAGCAGCGCCAGCAGCAGCCCGATGCCGAAGCCGATGAAGGGCACGGCCACCGCCAGCCCGGTGAACACGCCGATGGGCACGGCCAGCTGGAAGCCGGCCAGGCTCAGGCCCACCGCGTAGAAGGCGGCCAGCAGCAGCATCACCGTGAGCTGGCCGCGCAGGTAGCGCCCCAGCACCTCGTCGCATTCGTTGAGCAGCCCGCCCAGGCGCTCCCGATGCCGCGGCGGCACCAGGCTGGTGGCGCGCTGCATGAGTTCGCGCCAGTCCAGCAGCAGGTACAGCGTGAGCACCGGCACCAGCACCGCGTTGCCCAGCAGGCTCAGCAGGGTGCTGCCCCCGGTGCGCGCGGAACTCAGCAGCTGCATCGCCCAGCGCTGCGGGTCGCCCGAGATGCTGCGGCTCAGCGCGGCGCCCACGGTGGCCAGGTCGAAATGGGTCTGCAGGCCCATGCGGGCCGCCACGGCGCCCAGCCAGTCGGTGAGCTTGCCCAGCAGGCCCGGCACCTGGCGCTGCAACTGCGGCAGCGTGGTGTCGAGCACCGACACGATCAGGCTGCCCAGCGCCACCAGCGCCACGGCCAGCAGGACCAGGGCCACGCTGGCGCCGAGCAGCCGGGGAATGTGCCAGCGCGCCATGCGCTCCACCGCGGGATGCAGCGCGTAGGCCATGGTGAGGGCGAGCAGGAAGGGCATCAGCACCGCGCCGAGCAGCCAGCCGGCGGCCAGCAGCGCGGCGAGCAGCAGCAGCCAGGTGATGCGGATCTGGAGGCGTTGGGAAATCGGCACGGGTCGTGGCGGAGGGGCGGACGGTGCGGGGCGGCCCGGCGTACCTACGCGTTGGCCGATCAGCGTGTCGGCGCTCCGACGCGCACCCTACAATGCCAGGCTATTTTAGGCGTCGCGGCCCGCCGGGCCGGCGCGCGCGGCCAAGACCACCCCGATATGTCCTCCCAGAACGAATCCTCCCGCACCGGCCTGAGCTATCGCGACGCCGGGGTCGACATCGACGCCGGCGACGCGCTGGTCGATGCCATCAAGCCCCTGGCGGCCCGCACCATGCGCGAGGGCGTGCTGGCGGGCATCGGCGGCTTCGGCGCGTTGTTCGAGGTGCCGCGGCGCTACCGCGAGCCGGTGCTGGTGTCCGGCACCGACGGCGTGGGCACCAAGCTGCGCCTGGCCTTCGCCTGGCAGCGCCACGACAGCGTGGGCATCGATCTCGTGGCCATGAGCGTCAACGACGTGCTGGTGCAGGGGGCCGAGCCGTTGTTCTTCCTCGACTACTTCGCCTGCGGCAAGCTGGAAGTGGGCGTGGCCGCGCGCGTGGTCGGGGGCATCGCCCGCGGCTGCGAGATCGCGGGCTGCGCGCTGATCGGGGGCGAGACGGCCGAGATGCCCGGCATGTACCCGGATGGCGAATACGACCTGGCGGGCTTCTGCGTGGGCGCGGCGGAGAAGTCGCGCCTGATCTCCGGCCGCGAAACCCGCGCCGGCGACGTGGTGCTGGGCCTGGCCTCCAGCGGGGTGCACTCCAACGGCTATTCCCTGGTGCGCAAGATCATCGAGCGCGCGCAGTCGCGCCTGCCCGAGCGCCTGGACGGCATGGATTTCCGCGATGCGGTGATGATGCCCACGCGCATCTACTGCCGCCCGGTGCTGGCGCTGCTGGCCGACACCGAGGTGCGGGCCATGGCCCACATCACCGGCGGCGGGTTGCTGGAGAACATTCCCCGCGTGCTTCCCGAGGGGCTGCAATGCGTGCTGGAGCAGGGCTCGTGGCGCCGCCCCGAGGTCTTCGACTGGCTGCAGCGCGAAGGCGGCATCGACGAACACGAGATGCTGCGCACCTTCAACTGCGGCATCGGCTACGTGCTGGTGCTGGCGCCCGAACACGCCGATGCGGCGCAACAGGCGCTGCAGGCGGCGGGCGAGACCTGCGCGCGCATCGGGCACATCGCCCCGCGTCCCGAGGGCCAGGCCGCGGTGGTCGCGCGCTGAGGCGCCGCGGGCGCCGCCGGGCTCAGGCGCTGGCGTGGGTGCGCTCGAAGTGCTGCTGGCAGGCGGCGCAGCGTGGCGCGGCGGGCTGCGCCAGCAGGCGCGCGGTCTCGATGGCCTCGCCGCAATCGGCGCATTGTCCGTAGTGGCCGTCTCGCAGGCGCCGCAGGGCGGCGTCGATGGCCTGGATCTCCCCCGCGTCGCGCAGGCTTTGCGCCAGGTCCACGGCCTCCATCTCGAAATCCACGCCGCGGTCGCTCTCGCCCCGGTGGCTGGGCAGGCTCAGCAGGCCGTCCTCGTCGCGGGTCTCGCGCCGCAGTTCCTCGAGCACGGCGGCGCGCCGGCCGCGGAGTTCCTGTTCGATGCGTTGCAGGTCCTGCGGGCTGAGGGGCATGGCGGTCTCCGGCGACGGCGGGGGCCGTCCTGGAGCCGATTGTGGCCGTGCCCGGCTGCGCGGTCCTTGATCCGCGGCAAGCAGGCTGCTCACTCCGCGTGGCGGAAATGCCCGGGTCGCAGGCCCAGCAGCGCCAGGGTGGCGAAATAGGCCAGCGCCGCCGCCGCCAGCAGGCCGAAGGCGGCGCCCAGGCGCAGCAGGTGGGCATGGGCGCCGGGCCAGTCCAGCCAGGGCAGACGCGCCGCACCCCAGCCGAGGACCAGGGTCAGCGGAACCTGGGCCAGCAGCACGCGGCTTCCGAAGCCGGCCCAGCCCGGTTGCGCACGGTAGCTGCCGCGCCGCCACAGGCCGCCCAGCAGCAGGCTGGCATTGAGCAGCGCACCGCAGGAAATGGCCAGCGCCAGGCCCGCATGTTCCAGGCGGGGCACGAACACGATGTTGAGCAACTGGGTGCACACCAGCACGACCAGGGCCATTTTCACCGGGGTGCGGATGTCGCGCCGGGCGTAGAAGCCCGGCGCCAGGATCTTGACCCCGACCAGGCCCAGCAGCCCGACCCCGTAGCAGCGCAGCGCGCGTGTGGTCTGTTCCACGTCGGCGGCGTTGAAATGCCCATACTGGAACAGGATGGCCACCAGCGGGGTGGCGAACACGCCCAGTGCGATGGCCGCCGGCAGCGCCAGCAGCAGCGCCAGACGCAGCCCCCAGTCCAGCAGCGAGCTGTAGCGCCGGGCATCGCTGGCCGCGTGGGCGCGCGACAGGCTGGGCAGCAGCACCGAGCCCAGGGCCACGCCCAGCAGGGCCGTGGGGAATTCCATCAGGCGGTCGGCGTAGGCCAGCCAGGACACGCTGCCCGGACGCAGGTGGGAGGCGATCTGGGTGTTGATCACCAGCGAGACCTGCGCCACCGAGACCGACAGGCTGGCCGGCAGCATCTGCTTGACCACCCGGCGCACCCCGGGAGAGCGCCAGGCCGCCAGGAAGTTCAGGTGCAGGCGCGGCAGGATGGCATAACGCCGCAGCGCCGGCACCTGCACGGCCAGTTGCACGACGCCCCCCGCCATCACCCCCAGCGCCAGCGCGTACACCGGCGGGTGCATGAGCCCGTGCAGCAGCACCGCCGCGGCGATCACGCTCAGGTTGAGCAGCGCCGGGGTCAGCGAGGACACCGTGAAGTGCTTCCAGGTATTGAGAATGCCCGCCGACAGCGCCACCAGGGAAATGATGCCCGCGTAGGGGAACATCAGGCGGGTCATCCAGGCCGCCGCGTCGAAGGCGGCCGGGTGCAGGCCGGAGGCCGTGAGCAGCACCAGCAGCGGCGCCGCGATCATTCCCGCCACGCTGACCCCCGCGAGGATCCAGGCCAGCGCCGTGGCGACGTCGTCGATCAGGCGCCGGTTGTCCTCCGCGCTGTCGTTCTCGCGCGACGCCGCCAGGATGGGGATGAAAGCCTGCGAGAATGCGCCCTCGGCGAACAGGCGTCGCAACAGGTTGGGCAGGCGGAAGGCGACATTGAACGCGTCGGTCCACGCCGTGGCCCCGAAATAGCGGGCGATCAGCACCTCGCGCGCCAGGCCCGTGATGCGCGACACCAGGGTCATCAGCGAGACGGTGTAGGCGGCGCGCAGCAGGTTCACGGGGACGGATTATAGGGGGGAGCCGCGGCGAAACTCCCTTCTGGAGCCCCACGGCCTTTGCGCAAAGGGCCTTTGCAGCTATACTCGACACTTTTCCCGGAATTTTTTCGAGGTCAATTTCCATGGCGACATCCGCGCAAGCGAAAAAGAAGAGCGCCCGCACGCCCTCCGGGCGCAAGCGCGCGCGTCAGGACATCAAGCTCAATGCCGCGAACTCGGCGATGCGTTCGCGCTTTCGCACCGCGGTGAAGTCGGTGCGCAAGGCCATCGCCGCCGGCGACAAGGAGCGCGCCGCGGAAGCCTTCAAGGCGGCCGTGCCGGTGCTGGACTCCATCGCCCGCAAGGGCCTGTTCCACCCCAACAAGGCGGCCCGCGACAAGAGCCGCCTGAACGCCGCGCTGAGGGCGATGGGGGCCTGAGTCGGCCCGGGTCGGCGCAGGGTCCCGCCGTGTGCGGGGTTCCTGCCGAAGCATCACAGCAAAAAGCCCGCCCTGTGCGGGCTTTTTGCTGCGCGTCGTGCGGCTCCTCACAAGAGTGTTGCAACGTTCGTCGCACAAGGCTTCACAAAGTTCTTTCCGGCAAGCATCATGCGAGGCATGCGCGCAAAAGCTGCGAGTGTTTGCGTGCAACATGACAAATCGTGTCGCGGGCCGAGCCGGCTCCGGCACGCCCACAGCGCGTGAGGGGGACATGCCGGGCACGAGGACCTGGGCCGAGGGCCTGAACGCCACCGTGCGCGGCAGTGGGGCGCGCTGGATGGTGCTGGGCCATGGCTTCGGCGCCGACCAGAGCAGCTGGGATGCCCAGTTGCCCGGCCTGCTGGGCACGGGCCGGCAGGTGCTGCGCTACGACCTCGCCGGCGCGACCCCGCACACCCAGGCGTGGTTTCACCCCGAGCGCCATCGCAATCTGTTCGGCTTCGCCGAGGACCTGGTCATGCTGGCGCAGGAGCTCGGTGTGTCGCGGGCCGTCTATGTCGGGCATTCGCTGGGTGCCATGGTCGGGCTGCTGGCGGCCAACGCGGTGCCGGGACTGTTCTCGCGCGTGATCGCCATCGGCGCCTCGGCCCGCTACGTGGACGACCCCGACGAGGGCTATGTCGGCGGGCTCAGCCGCGCCGGGGCCGAGGCCCTGCTGGCGGGCATGGGGGCCGACTACGTGGCCTGGGCCAACGGATTCGCGCGCAACGTGGTGGGCGCCCGCGGCGCCCATTTCGGCGCCTCCGAATTCACCGACTGCCTGCTGGCGCTGCGCCCGGACATCGCCCTGGGCATGCTGCGCGCGACCCTGCTGTCCGACCATCGCGAGGACGTGCGCCGCCTGGCCACCCCCCTGTACGTGATCGCCGCGCAGCGCGACCCGGTGGTGCCCGTGAGCGCCTCGCAGTGGCTGGCCGAGCAGGGCCGCGCGAAGCGCCTGCTGTGGATCGACGCCCACGGCCATTTCCCCCACATGACCACGCCCGAGCCGGTGGCCGAGGCGCTGCGGGAGTGCCTGTCGGACCCCGACGATGCCTAGTCGCCTGCGCTACGTCGCCGAGCTGCTGCACTATCTGCAGGCCTCGGGGGTGTGTTTCTGGCGCGCCGACGAGCGCCGGGCGGCGCGTCCCGTGCTGTGCCTGCCCGCCGGGTGGATCGACGGGGCCTTCCTGGCTCCGGGCTGCGCGGAGGGCATCGAGCTGCTGCACGATCCGGCGCGCATTCTCGCGCTGCTGCCCATGGCCTTGCGCGCGCGCCTGCGGGCCGCTCCGGCGGCCTTGCTGTACCTGCGGCGTTCCCTGGCCGGGGGCGGGGCCCTGGGCGTGTTCGTGGCCTGGGATCGGGCGCGGGACGTGCCGCCCGAGGTGCTGCGCCAGGAGGGCCTGATCGAGCTGGTGCTCGACGTGCTGGTGCGCAGCGCCGAGGCCACGCCGCTGCAGGACCTGGCCGATGCGCAGATGCGTGCGCTGGCCGAATCGCTGCCCCAGGCCATGGCCCTGGTGCACCCCGAGGGGGCGCTGGGCTACGTGAACGCCAACGCGGCGGCGTTGCTGGGCCTGCCGGTGGGCGAGATCGCGGTGCCGGAGCTGGCGCGGGCCTTGCGGGAGATGATCGGGCGATCCAGCGACGCCCGGGAGATCCACGAGCAGGCGAGGGCCATGCTCGAGGCCGACGCGCCGGTTCCCGGCAGCACGCGGCTGTGGCATTTCCCCCAGGGCAGCCCGCGCGCCCTGCGCGTGACCCTGGCTCCCGTGCGCGGGCGCTCCCTCACCTGGGCCTGGCTGTTCGAGGATGTGTCGGTGGAGGTCGGGCTGCAGCAGCAGCTGCAGGCGGAGGAGCACAAGCTGCGGGATTTTTTCGAGCATCTGGACGAGGCCGTCGCCCTGTACGCGCTGGACGGCTCCATCCAGCAATGCAATGACCGCTACGTGGGCATGTTCGGCGGGCGCACCCACGGCTGGCACGACGAGGCCCATGCCTTCGACCCTGCTGCCGGCCCCGACTGGCAGGGCCTGCGCGGCGACTGCCTGCTGTGGCAGACCCTCGGGCCCTATGAGGGGCATGTGCGCGTGGCGGACGGTTCGCCGCGCTGGGTCGAGGCCTCGGCCATGCTGCGCCGCGACGCCGCCGGCGAGGCGGTGGGCATCTGGGAGGTGGTGCGCGACATCACCGAGCGCAAGTCCCGCGAGGCGCAGTTGCTCTACCGCGGCACCCACGACGAGGTGACCAGCCTGCCCAACCGGGCCTCGTTCATCGAGCACTTGCGCCAGGGGCTGCAAGGCCGCGACGCCGGCGGGCCACCGATCGGCGTGCTGGTGCTGGCCCTGGGCGAGCGCCAGGGCCTGGCCAGCGTGGCCGGCAACAGCCTGGCGCGCCAGGCCTTGCGCCATGCGGCGCAGCGCCTGCGCGGCCTGTGTGCCGCGCATTTCCTGGTCGCGCGCATCTCCGAGGCGCGCTTCGCCGTGCTCGGGGAACTCGCATCGGAGTCCGAGCTGCGCCCGCTGGGCGAGCGCCTGCAGCACGCCCTGGCCGAGCCTTTCGAGATGGGCGGCGGGCAGTCGGTGCTGGACGTCGCCGTGGGCCTGAGCCTGGGGGTGCGGGAAGGCGACGACGCCGAGGATCTGCTGCTGCAGGCGGAGTCCGCGCTGCAGCGCGCGCGCCAGCCGGGCACGGACCCCGTGCAGCGCTACAGCCCGAGCCTGGTGCAGGACCTGCGCGAGCGTTTCGACCTGGAACAGGCCTTGCGCCGCGCGATCGCGCGGGGCGGGGATCTGTTTCTCGCCTACCAGCCGCAGTTGCGGGCCGGCGACGCCCGGCTGCATGGTTGCGAGGCCTTGCTGCGCTGGCGCCGCGACGAGGGCACGCTGGTGTCCCCGGCGACCTTCGTGCCGGTGGCCGAGGCTTGCGGCCTGATCGGCGAGCTGACCGAGTGGGTCTTGCACGAGGCCTGTCGCCAGTTGCGCGCCTGGGACGAGCAGGGGCTGCGGACCGGCCTGCTGAGCCTGAACCTGTCGGCCGTGCATTTCCAGGATGACGACATGGTGGATTGCCTGCTGGCCATCGTGCGCCAGCACCAGGTCGCCCCGCAGCGCATCTGCCTGGAACTCACCGAGAGCGCCATGGCCGACCCCCTGGCTTGCGGCGCCAAGGTGGACCAGCTCAAGGCCGCGGGCTTCGCGGTCAGCATCGACGATTTCGGCACGGGCTTTTCCTCCCTGTCCTACCTCAAGCGTTTCGCCGTCGACGAACTCAAGATCGACCGCAGCTTTGTCAGCGGCATCGAGGAGCACGCCAGCGACCGGGCCATCGTCGCTGCGATCGTCACCATGGCGCATGGCCTGGGACTGCGCGTGGTGGCCGAGGGCGTGGAGACCCAGGCGCAGCTGGACTTCCTGCGCCGGCACGATTGCGACTTCGCCCAGGGGTATCGCTTCGCCCGCCCGATGCCCGCCGACGCCCTGGCCGCCTGGATGCGCGAGCAGCGCTTCCTATAATCGGTCGATCCGCGCGAAACCGCGGGCGGTGCGAAGGCGGCCCGAAGCATGCGGGCGGGCCGCCGCGCCGTCTCCGTGGCGCGCATCCCTTCCGAAGCACGCCAGC
Source organism: Pseudomonadota bacterium (assembly GCA_021808525.1). GTDB lineage: Bacteria > Pseudomonadota > Gammaproteobacteria > Burkholderiales > Burkholderiaceae_C > Thiomonas_A. Next base: position 12,209 of record JAKBBK010000025.1, on the reverse strand, counting down.
GCAGGACGGTACCCGCAGCCGCCGATGCCTGCCCATGGCCCATCATCGAGGAACAGCCCATGCCCGGCCACCTGATGCAGAACTATTCCCGCCAGCCGCTGGCTCTGAGCCACGGCGAAGGCGTGTGGGTCTGGGATGGCGAGGGCCGGCGCTACCTGGACGCCCTCAGCGGCATCGCGGTCAACACCGTCGGCCACGCGCACCCGCGCCTGGTGGCGGCGCTGCGCGACCAGGTCGCCAAGCTCATCCACTGCTCCAACGTCTACCAGATCCCGCTGCAGGAGCGGCTGGCCGACCGCCTGTGCGAGATTTCCGGGGCCGACGCGGCGTTTTTCTGCAACTCGGGCCTCGAGGCCAACGAGGCCGCCATCAAGCTGGCGCGGCTCTGGGGGCATCGCCGCGGCCATGCGCTGCCGCAGATCCTGGTGTTCGAGGGCGCCTTCCACGGACGTTCGCTGGCCACGCTGTCGGCCACCGGAAACCCCAAGGTGCAAAAGGGTTTCGAGCCCCTGGTCGAGGGATTCGTGCGCGTGGAACTCAACGACCAGGCGGCGGTGGAGCGCGCCGCGCGGGACAACCCGGGCCTGAGCGCGGTGTTCATCGAGGCCATTCAGGGCGAGGGGGGCATCCGCCCGGCGCAGCTCGAGTTCCTGCGCTTCCTGCGCCGCGTCTGCGACCAGCAGGGCTGGCTGCTGATGATCGACGAGGTGCAGTGCGGCATGGGCCGCACCGGAAGGTGGCTGGCGCACCAGTGGGCCGAGCTGCGCCCCGACGTGGTGGCGATGGCCAAGGGCCTGGCCTCCGGCGTGCCCATCGGCGCCCTGCTGGGCTACGGCGAGGCGGCGCGGGTGTTCGGCCCCGGGCAGCACGGCAGCACCTTCGGCGGCAACCCGCTGGCCTGTCGCGCGGCGCTGGAGACCCTGGCCATCGTCGAGGACGAAGGCCTGCTGGACAACGCGGCCCGCGTGGGCGGCTGGATGATCGAGCAGTTGCGCGAGCGCCTGGGCGGCCTGCCCGGCGTGCGTGACGTGCGCGGCAGCGGCCTGATGATCGGCATCGAGCTCGATCGGCCCTGCGGCGAACTCGTGGAGCAGGCGCGCCAGGCCGGCCTGCTGATCAACGTCACCCACGACACGGTGATCCGGCTGCTGCCGGCGCTGGTGCTGCGGCGCGAGGAAGCCGAGCAGTTGCTGGCGCTGCTGGTGCCGCTGGTGCAACGTTTCGTGGCCGTCGCCTGAGGAGCCTCCGAGATGAGCCACCAAGCGCCTCGCCACTATCTGCAGTTCAGCGACCTCGACCGCGAGGAATACGCCTACCTGTTCCGTCGCAGCTCCCTGATCAAGGCGCGCTTCAAGCGCTACGAGATGCACCAGCCCCTGGTCGACCGCACGCTGGCGATGATTTTCGAGAAGCACTCCACCCGCACCCGGCTGAGTTTCGAGGCCGGCATGCACCAGCTGGGCGGCGCCGCCATCTACATCAACACCCGCGACAGCCAGCTCGGTCGCGGCGAGCCCATCGAGGACGCCGCGCAGGTGTTTTCCCGCATGGTCGACCTGGTCATGATCCGCACCTACGGCCACGACATCGTCGAGCGTTTCGCCGCCCATTCGCGGGTGCCGGTGATCAACGGGTTGACCAACGAATTCCATCCCTGCCAGGTGCTGGCCGACGTGTTCACCTACATCGAGCACCGCGGCGACATCGCCGGCAAGACCGTGGCCTGGGTGGGCGATGCCAACAACATGCTCTACACCTGGCTGCAGGCCGGGGCCATCCTCGGCTTCAAGGTCCACTTCAGCGGCCCCGAGGGCTATGGGGTGGATCTGCAGCGCGCAGGCTATCCGGTGAGCGAGGCCGAGCGCGCCTGCCTGCGCTGTTTCGACGATCCCCTGCAGGCCTGCGAGGGCGCCCACCTGGTCACCACCGACGTGTGGACCAGCATGGGCTACGAGGCCGAGAACGCACAGCGCATGCAGGCCTTCCAGGGCTTCATGGTCGACACCCGCATGATGGCGCGGGCCGACGCGCGGGCCCTGTTCATGCACTGCCTGCCCGCGCACCGCGGCGAGGAGGTGCAGGGCGAGGTCATCGACGGTCCGCAAAGCGTGGTGTGGGACGAGGCCGAGAACCGGCTGCACGTGCAGAAGGCGCTGATGGAATTCATGCTGCTGGGCCAGCTTCCCGACTGAGCCCGCGCCCCCCACCCTCCACCCCGCACTCCTGCCGCGCCGGGCTCAGTGCCGCGGCGCGAGCAGTTCGTCGAGTACCCGCAGGTACAGCGCGTAGCGCTCCGGGTCGATCTGGCCGGCCTGCACGGCTTCGCGCACCACGCAGCCGGGCTCCTGGCGATGGGTGCAGTTCTGGAACCGGCACTGGCCCATGCGCAGTGCCAGTTCGGGAAGGGCGTGCTGCAACTGGGTGAGGCTCAGGTGATGCAGGCCGAAGGCCTGGAAACCCGGCGAGTCCAGCAGGGCGCTGCCCTCGGGGAAACCGGGCAGGCTCCACAGCCGCGTGCTGGTGGTCGTATGCCGCCCGGCGTTGAGCGCCTCGCTCAGGGCCTGGGTCTGCGCCTGCAGCCCCGGCACCAGCGCATTGGCCAGCGTGGACTTGCCCACGCCGGAGGCGCCGATCAGCATGCAGGTGCGCTCGCTCAGCCACGGGCGCAGCCGTTCCAGGGCCTGCGCCGGATGCTCGCGCGCCGAAAGCTCCAGCAGCGCCTGCCCGCAGGCCTGCAGCGGGCGCAGGCGCTCGCGCAGCGCCGCGGCGCTGGCGAGTTCGCATTTGTTGAGCAGCACCAGGGTGTCGATGCCCTCGGCCCGCGCGGCGATCAGGGCACGGCCCACCAGATCCAGGTTGGGCGCGGGCTCCGGCGCGGTGACCACCATCAGCAGGTCCAGGTTGGCCGCGAACACCTTGCTGCGCCAGGCGTCCTCGCGCCACAGCACGTTGCGCCTGGGCAGCACCTGCAGGATGAGCGCGGGGTCGCCGGGCTGCAGCAGCACCTGGTCTCCGCAGACCACGTCGCTGCGTTTGGCGCGGGTCACGCAGGCCACGGGTACCGCGGAGCCGTCGTCGGCCAGGTAATTACGGCCGAAGGCGCCGACGATGCGCGCGCGCACGCCGGCCGCCGGCTGCGATGCCGGCGCGGCGCGCGGGGGCGAAGGCCTGCGCACGAGGGCCGGATCAGCCGAGCGCGGGCGACGCCGCGGGAAGCCCCAGGCGCGCCAGGCGCTGCAGCGCGGGCGGATGGCTGTAGTAGAAGCGCACGAACCAGGGGTCGGGCGTGAGCGTGGACGCGTTGTCCCGGTACATGCGCAGCAGCGCGCTGCCCAGCGCCCGCGCGTCGCTGTGCCGCGCCGCGTAGGCGTCGGCCTCGAACTCGTGGCGGCGCGACCAGGCGGCGCTCAGCGGCGTGACGAACACCCCGAACACGGGCAACGCCAGGCTGAACAGCAGCAGCGCCGCGGCCGCGTTGCTGCCCAGCAGCTCGGGCTCGAATCCCAGCCCGGTGTAGAACCAGCTGCGCGAGGCCAGCAGCCCCAGCAGGGCGAATCCGGCCAGGCTCATCGCCAGGGTCAGCACCAGGCGCTGCTGGATGTGGCGCCGCTTGTAGTGACCGACCTCGTGCGCCAGCACGGCCTCGATCTGCGTGGCGTCGAGCTGCCCCAGCAGGGTGTCGAACAGCACCACGCGCCGCGCCGAGCCGATGCCCGTGAAATAGGCGTTGGCGTGCGCGCTGCGCCGCGAGCCGTCCATCACGTACAGGCCCTGCAGCGCGAAACCGCAGCGCTGCATCAGCGCCTGCGCGCGGGTCTTGACCTCGCCGTCCGGCAGGGGCTGGAAGCGGTTGAACAGCGGCGCGATCCAGGTGGGAAAAATCACCATCATGGCCAGGCTGAAAGCCGCGAAGCCGGCCCAGGCCCAGAGCCACCACAGGGTGCTGGTCCCCATCAGCCACAGCACCAGCCAGGCCAGCGGAGCCATCAGCACCGCGCCCAGCAGCAGGCCCTTGACCTGGTCGAGCGCGAACAGCGCCGGCGTGCTGCGGTTGAAGCCGAAGCGCGACTCCAGCCCGAAGGTGCGCCAGATGTCCCAGGGCAGGTCCAGCAGCGCGCCGATCAGGGCGAATTCCGCCAGCAGCAGCAACTGGGCGCCCAGACCGGCGCCGAACATCGCGGAATTCAGCCTTGCCAGCGCCTGCAAGCCGCCCAGCAGGGTCCAGCCCAGCACGACGGCGGCGGAGAACAGCACATGCCACAGGCCCTGGCGCTGGCGCGCGCTGGTGTAGTCGGCCGCCTTGCGGTGGGCCTCGGCCCCGATCACCCCGGCGAAGGCCTCGGGCACGCGATCGCGGTGGCGCTGCACGTGGCGGATCTGGCGCAGGCCCAGCCACAGGCGCAGCGCCGTGGCCAGCAGCAGGGCGATGGCGAAGCCCCAGCTGAGCATCAGGGAAATGCGGGAGGCGCTCATGGGAGGGTCCGGGCGGCGGGCCGTCGGGCGTGGGCAGGGGGCATGCGAGAATGCGGATTCGATGCGCCGCGCGCGATTCGCGCGGCGTGCCCATTATCCCATTCGCGTGGTGTCGGCGCGCGGCCGCGATGTGCCGCGGGCCCGGCCCCCCGCCTCGCGCGCATGAGCACCCTCCCGAACGCCCCCGATCTGCCTTTGCATGAATCCAATCTCCTGTGGGTCGACATGGAGATGACCGGACTGGACCCGCTGAACGACCGCATCATCGAGGTGGCGCTGGTGGTCACCGACGCCCAGGTCACGCGCCGGGTCGAGGGGCCCGTGGTGGCGGTGCACCAGCCGGCCGAGGTGATGGCCGCGATGGACGCCTGGAACCAGGGGACCCACGGGCGCTCGGGTCTGACCGCGCGGGTGGCGGCCAGCACCGTGGACGAGCGCCAGGCCGAGCAGGCGATGATCGATTTCGCGGCCCGCTACGTGCCGGCGGGCAAGAGCCCCATGTGCGGCAACAGCATCTGCCAGGATCGGCGCTTCATGGCGCGCTGGATGCCCCGCCTGGAGGCTTTTTTCCACTACCGCAACCTGGACGTCAGCACCCTCAAGGAACTGGCCCGGCGCTGGCGTCCGGAGGTGCACGCGTCGTTCAAGAAGCGCCAGGAGCACACCGCGCTGGCCGACATCCACGAGTCCATCGACGAGCTGCTGCACTACCGGGCGCATTTCCTGAACGCCCCGCCGCCCGCCCAGGGCTGAGGGCGCCGCGCCGGGGGCGCCGGACCCGGGCGGCCGGACTCAGGCCGCCCCGGCCTGGTTCTCCAGGTAGCGCTGCGCATCGAGCGCGGCCATGCAGCCCGTGCCGGCGCTGGTGATGGCCTGGCGGTAGACATGGTCCTGCACGTCGCCCGCGGCGAACACGCCGGGCACGCTGGTGGCGGTGGCCATGCCCTCGAGCCCGCTGCGGGTGACGATGTAGCCGTCCTTCATCGCCAGCTGGCCCTCGAAGATCGCGGTGTTCGGCTGGTGGCCGATGGCGATGAAACAACCCGACAGCGCGATGTCGCTGGTCTGCCCGCTGCGATTGTCACGCACCCGCACGCCGGTGACCCCGCTGGCGTCGCCCAGCACCTCGTCGAGTTCGCTCCACAGGCGCAGCTCGGCCTTGCCCTCGGCCACGCGCTGCATCAGGCGGTCGATCAGGATCGGCTCCGCGCGGAAGCGATCGCGCCGGTGGATCACCGTCACCTTGCGCGCGATGCCGGTCAGGTACAGCGCCTCCTCGACCGCGGTATTGCCGCCGCCGACCACGCACACCTCCTGGTCGCGGTAGAAAAAGCCGTCGCAGGTGGCGCAGCCCGACACGCCGCGGCCCATGAAGGACTGCTCGCTGGGCAGACCCAGGTACTTGGCCGAGGCGCCCGTCGCGATGATCAGCGCGTCGCAGGTGTAGGTGCCGCTGTCGCCCTGCAGCACCAGGGGGCGGGACTTCAGATCCACCGTGTGGATGTGGTCGAACACGATCTCGGTGTCGAAGCGTCGGGCATGGGCCTCGAACCGGGCCATCAGGTCGGGGCCCTGCACGCCTTGCACGTCGGCCGGCCAGTTGTCGACCTCGGTGGTCGTCATCAGCTGGCCGCCCTGCGCCATGCCGGTGATCAGCAGGGGCTTGAGGTTGGCGCGCGCGGCGTAGACCGCGGCCGAATAGCCGGCCGGGCCGGAGCCGAGGATGAGGACTTTGGCATGTCGGGTGCTCATGGAAATCCCGTGAGATGGTGGAAGGAGCACCGGGCGGGGGCAGGGCGGATCGCGCCCGCGCGCCCGTCCGCCCGGCAATCCGCGATTCTAGGGCGCGGCCCCCGAGGGCGCCGGGGCCGCTCGGCCGGCGCCGCGCTGGGTTAGCATGCACATGGGCAACAGCGGCGGACACGACATGGTTGCGATCTCGAATATCGATCTGGTACGGCGCGTGCCGATGTTCTCGGTGCTCACCGAGGCGCAAGCCTGGACGCTGTCTCAGTCCATCGTCAAGAAGCGCTACAAGCGCGGCGAATGCCTGGTCGAGCAGGGCGGCCGCTCGAACGCGCTGTTCATCATCCTCGCCGGGCGCGCGCGGGTGATCAGCGTGGATTCGCGCGGGCGCGAGGTGATCCTGGCGGTGCTGCACCCCGGCGACCACGTGGGCGAGATGAGCCTGATCGACGGCCAGCCGCACTCGGCCTCCGTCATCGCCGAGGTGCAGACCGACGTGCTGATGCTCGGGCGCGTGGCCTTCCTGCAAAGTCTGCCCGAGAACACGAGCATGAGTTTTTCCATCATGCGCGGCCTGGTGCACCGCCTGCGCGGAGCCGATCGCAAGATCGAGTCGCTGGCCCTGCTGGACGTCTATGGGCGCGTTGCGCGCGCCCTGCTGGAAATGAGCGAGGCCGACGGCGCCGAGCGCATCGTGCGCAACAAGCCGTCACGCCAGGACCTGGCCAAGATGGTCGGCGCCTCCCGCGAGATGGTCAGCCGCGTGATGAAGGATTTCGAACAACAGTCGCTGGTGGTCGAGCGCGACGACGGCTCGCTGGTGGTGCGCGATCGCATCGCCAACATGACCTGAGCCGCGCCGACGCGCACCGACGGCGTACTTCCCCGTTGCAACCTTGAGTCGTTTTTCCCTGCCCTGGATCGGTGCGCGCAACGAGGCGCGACGCCCGGCCGCGCGCAAGAGCCGCCTGCTCGCCGAACTGCGTCTGGCCAGCGGCGCCATCGCCTGGCTGCTGCTGTTGCTGGCCCTGCTCAGCTACCACCGCGACGATCCCTCGTGGTCGACTTCCGGCTCCGCCTCGCATGCCACGGCCAATCTGGTGGGCACGGCCGGCGCCTGGGCCGCCGACATCCTGTACTTCCTGTTCGGTTTTTCCGCGCTGTGGATCCTGCCCATGGGCCTGTACGGCCTGCTGCGGGCCTGGCGCAACGCCCATCCGGCGGCCTTGGAGCCGGCCGAGCCGGCCGAGCCCCCGCGCTGGTGGCGTCGCCTGGGTTTCGCGGCCGGGCTGGCGCTGCTGCCCCTGTCCAGCGCGGCGCTCGAAGCGACCCGGCTGTGGCATCTGGGAGCGCTGCTCCCGGGCCAGGCCGGCGGGGTCATCGGCTCCTGGCTGGGCGGGGCGCTGCAGCATCTGCTGGGCTTCACCGGAAGCGCCATCGTGCTGCTGGGGGTCTTCCTGCTGGCGCTGTCGTGGTTCGGGCGCTTCAGCTGGGTCGACGCCGCCGAGCGCACGGGCACGGGCATCGAATGGGCCTGGACCCGCCTGCGCGAGCGTCGGGCCCTGCGCCAGGATCGCGAGGCCGGCCAGCAGGCCCTGCGCGAGCGCGAGGCCGACGTGCAGGACCAGGCCGCGCGAGAGGCGGAGGAGGTGTTCGCGCCCGTGTTCATCGAGCCGGCCGTCGTGCAGGTGGCGCAGTCGCCGCGGGTGCAGCGCGAGCGCCAGAAGGCGCTGTTCCAGGACATGCCCAACTCGGCCCTGCCCACGCTGGACCTGCTCGATCAGGCGCAGGCGGCGCGCGACGCGGTGTCCGCCGAGACCCTGGAGTTCACCTCCCGCCTGATCGAGAAGAAGCTCAAGGACTTCGGCGTGTCGGTGCGCGTGGTCGCGGCGCTTCCCGGCCCGGTGATCACGCGCTACGAGGTGGAGCCCGAACCCGGCGTGAAGGGCGCGCAGGTGGTGGGGCTGTCCCGCGACCTGGCGCGCGCGCTGTCCCTGGTGAGCATCCGGGTGGTGGAAACCATCCCCGGCAAGAACACGATGGCGCTGGAACTTCCCAACGCCAAGCGCCAGACCATCGGGCTGGGCGAGATCCTGGGCTCGCAGGTCTACAACGACGCGCAGTCCATGCTCAGCATGGGCCTGGGCAAGGACATCGTGGGCAACCCGGTGGTGGCCGACCTGGGGCGCATGCCGCATCTGCTGGTGGCGGGCACCACCGGATCCGGCAAGTCGGTGGGTGTCAACGCCATGATCCTCAGCCTGCTGTACAAGGCCGAGGCGCGCCAGGTGCGGCTGATCATGATCGACCCGAAGATGCTCGAGCTCAGCGTGTACGAGGGCATCCCGCACCTGCTGGCGCCCGTGGTCACCGACATGAAGCAGGCCGCGCATGCGCTGAACTGGTGCGTGGGCGAGATGGACCGGCGCTACAAGGTCATGAGCAAGCTGGGCGTGCGCAACCTGGCCAGCTACAACGCGCGCATCGCCGAGGCCGCGCAGCGCGGCGAGCACGTGCCCAACCCCCTGTCGCTGACCCCGGAGAGCCCGGAGCCCCTGGAGCACATGCCCTTCATCGTGGTGGTCATCGACGAGCTGGCCGACCTGATGATGGTGGTGGGCAAGAAGATCGAGGAGCTCATCGCCCGCCTGGCGCAAAAGGCGCGCGCCGCGGGCATCCACCTGATCCTGGCCACGCAGCGCCCCAGCGTCGACGTGATCACCGGCCTGATCAAGGCCAACATCCCCACGCGTATCGCCTTCCAGGTGTCCAGCAAGGTCGACTCCCGCACCATCCTCGACCAGATGGGCGCCGAGAGCCTGCTGGGCATGGGCGACATGCTGTACCTGCCACCCGGCTCGGGCGCGCCGCAGCGCGTGCATGGAGCCTTCGTCTCCGACTCCGAGGTGCATCGCGTGGTCGAACAGCTCAAGACGCAGGGCGAGCCCGATTACGTGCCCGGCCTGCTCGAGCCCGAGCTCGGCGCCGATGGCGAGGGCGGGGGATTCGACGGCGCCGGGGGCGATGCCGAGAGCGACCCGCTGTACGACCAGGCGGTGCAGATCGTGCTGCAGAGCCGCAAGGCCTCGATCTCCCTGGTGCAGCGCCACCTGCGCATCGGCTACAACCGATCGGCGCGCCTGCTGGACCAGATGGAGAAGGCCGGCCTGGTCTCGGCCCTTTCGAGCAACGGCAACCGCGACATCCTGGTGCCCGCGCGCGGGGAATCCTGAGTTCCGCGCGGGGCCTGCAGGCGCCATCGCATCCCCATGTTCCACGACTTCCGTTCCCCAGAGGCACCCGTGATGTCCCGCTTCCCGGTTCACCTTCCCGCCCGCCGGCGCCTGCTGCTGGGCCTGGCCCTGTTCGGCGCCACGCTGCCGCTGGCCGTGGCCGCGCCTTCCGACGGGTTGGCGCTGCTGCAACAGTGGCTGCACGATACCCGCGGCGCGCAGGCCGAGTTCACGCAAAGCGTGCAGACCGCCAAGGGCGGCGCGCCGCAGCTGTCCTCCGGCAGCTTCTCCTTCGAGCGCCCGGGGCGTTTCCGCTGGGTCTACCTCAAGCCCTACCGCCAGGACATCGTCAGCGACGGAACCACCATCTGGACCTACGACCACGACCTCGACCAGGTGACCATCAGCACCCAGACCCAGGCCTTGGGCAACACCCCGGCGGCCCTGTTGTCGGGTGCCGACGTGCAGAAGGTGTTCCGGCTCCAGGCCCTGCCGGAGCAAGGGGGCCTGCAATGGGTGCAGGCCACTCCGCGCAGCGCCGACAGTTCCTTCGTCTGGGTGCGCCTGGGCCTGCGCGAGGGCGCGCGGGGCCCGCAGCTGGACGAGATGGTGCTGCGCGACGCCTTCCGCCGAACCTCGACCATCCGCTTCAGCGCGCAGCAGGCGAATCCGCGTTTTCCCGCCGGGACCTTCGAGTTCACGCCGCCCCTGGGGGCCGCGGTGATTCGCCCGGGTGGGGCCTGAGGCCTCGCGCGAGCCGGCCATGGCCCGCAGCGCCGACCTGTTCGACCCCGACCCGCAGGATCCCGTGCACGCGGGAGACTCCGGCGCGGCCGCGGCCGAGGCGCCGCTGGCCGAGCGCCTGCGCCCGCGCGGCATCGACGAGGTGATCGGTCAGGCGCACCTGCTGGCGCCCGGCAAGCCCCTGCGCCTGGCCTTCGATACCAGGCGCCTGCATTCCATGATCCTGTGGGGGCCCCCTGGCGTGGGCAAGACCACGCTGGCGCGGCTCATCGCCCAGCGTTTCGGCGCCCATTTCATCGCCATTTCCGCCGTGCTCGCGGGGGTCAAGGAAATTCGCGAGGCCGTGGTGCAGGCGCAGGCCGCGCGCGCCGCCGGGCAGCCCACGCTGGTGTTCGTCGACGAGGTGCACCGCTTCAACAAGAGCCAGCAGGACGCCTTCCTGCCGCATGTCGAGTCGGGTCTGTTCACCTTCATCGGCGCGACCACCGAGAATCCCTCCTTCGAGGTCAACAGCGCCCTGCTGTCGCGCGCCACCGTGTACGTGCTGCAATCGCTGCAGCCGCAGGAGCTGGAGTTGCTGGCCCGCCGCGGCCTGCAGGCCTGCGGCGGGCTGGACATCGACGCCGAGGCCTTGCGCCTGCTGGCCGAGCACGCCGACGGCGACGGCAGGCGACTGCTCAACGCCGTCGAGGCGGTGGCCGCCACGGCCCGGGCGACGGGCAGCGCCAGCGTGGACATGGCCCTGCTGCAATCCGCGCTGGCGGAGTCCCTGCGGCGCTACGACAAGGGGGGCGACCAGTTCTACGACGTCATCTCGGCCTTGCACAAGTCGGTGCGCGGCAGCGATCCCGACGCCGCCCTGTACTGGTTCTCGCGCATGGTCGACGGCGGCGTGGACGCCGCCTACATCGGCAGGCGCCTCATCCGCATGGCCAGCGAGGACATCGGCCTGGCCGATCCCCGGGCGCTGTCGCTCAGCCTGGACGCGATGGCCGCCTACGAGCGCCTGGGCAGCCCCGAGGGCGAGCTGGCGCTGGCGCAGGCCGTGCTGTACCTGGCGCTGGCACCCAAGTCCAACGCCGCCTACCTGGCCGCCGGCGAGGCGCGCGAACTGGTGCGCCGGCATGGCAGCGCCCCGGTGCCCATGCACCTGCGCAATGCACCCACGCGCCTGATGCGCGAAATCGGTGCGGGCGCCGAGTACCGCTATGCCCATGACGAGCCCGGTGCCTTCGCCGCCGGCGAGCGCTACTTCCCCCAGGGCATGCCGGAGGCCCGGCTGTACCGCCCCACGCCCCGCGGCCTGGAGGCGCGCCTGGGCGAGCGCCTGGCCGAGTTGCGGCGCTTGAACCGGCAGGCGCGTTCGGGCGCGCCCGGCGCGCGTGGCGACGAATCCACGGGCCTTTCCACGCCCCCCCCGTTGCAGCAGCCCGGCGAGTTCCCGGGGGATTGAGCCTGCCGCGCGAACGCAATCGCGCGCCGGCGCGGCCTCGCGCTTTCCTGCGCTGCAGCATGCGGGCATGCATCTTGCTCCCCGCACGGGGGGCGGGGCCTCGCGCGCGGCGGCTCCCGGCGCGGCGCACGCTCGCGTGCCGGCGCCGAGCACAGATCGGGAACATCGTGCAACAGGTCTTGCCCCCGGCCTGTGGGGGAGACGGGTTAATCCCCGTGGTTATCATTACCGGTTAAACCTACAAAGTCGGCAAGATCACGGGTGCGCCTGAGTGGTCTGCCATCAGGAGACTCATCGGCATGCCGGAGTCCCGTCCGAGCCCACCAGGCACGGGCGGAGCCCCGGCGGGGGAAGCGCGGGATCACCTCCCGCGAAACCCCGAGGTCGCATGGGTAACCGCATCGCGTGCACCGTACCCACAAGGACTTTCGGGATGCAAACCTTTATTCAGCAGTTGGTGAACGGCCTGGTGCTGGGCAGCATGTATGCCCTGGTGGCACTGGGATACACGATGGTCTACGGGATCGTCAACCTGATCAACTTCGCGCATGGCGACGTGA
>JAKBBK010000002.1:103160-114706 GCA_021808525.1 Pseudomonadota bacterium | reverse complement strand
GCCACTGGCTCTGCTGGTCCACCGCCAGGCTGGAGGAATGGAACACATTGACCGAACTGGTCGTGAAGTTGGTGGTCACGCTGTTGTTCGTCGCCGTCTGCCAGACGAAGCGCTCGGGCAGCACCGGGGTGTAGCTGCCCGTCGCGCCGGTGGTGTAGATCGGGGAATTGCTGCCCAGGACCTGGATCGAGCCGTCGGCGTTCAAGGTGCCGTAGGTCTGGGTCTCGGTGACCTGACCCTGCCCTCCATCGCCCGTGGGGTCATAGCTGTAGAGGGTATGCGTCACGTCGACCACGCGACCCGCGCTGGCGCTGAGGTTGCTGTCGGCCGCGCTGGCCAGGTGCACGTCGGTGATGTCGATCTGGCCCTGGGTGGCCACCCCGGCGGTTCCCGAGGGGCCGGTTTCCAGATTCGACAGCACCAGCGGGTTCGTGGTGTGGTTGACCACGTCGATGCTGCCGTAGCCGTTGAGCACCTTGAGCTGCCCAGCCGACGGCGAGGTGTCGAGGATCTGTCCGTAGAGCTGGATGTAGCCGCCGTGCACCGCCGTCCAGTCCACCAGATAGCGCCTGGAGGCCGCGTCGTAGTTGGCCAGCATGTTGCTGCCGGCGGCGTCGACCAGTTGGTAGGCGTAATTGCCGGCCGCGCCGTTCTGCGAGGTGTAGTAGTTGTCCGCGTAGTCGACGCTGAACTCGAGCTGTCCGTTGATGGGGTTGAGAAAGAGCGTGCCGTAGGCGTCCGCGGTGACCTGGATCAGCCCGTTGGCACCCACGATCGACGGATTGTTGAGATAGGCTTTCTCGTCGTTCTGGATCGTGTTCAGCAGGGTGCTGGAGCCGGCGCCGATCAGGCTGGGATCGGCGGTGGTCAGCATGTCGGTGGAATCGATGGTCAGCGTATTGCTGGCGATGCCGCTCTGGATCAGTCCGTTGACATTCAGGTAGCGCGCGGCGATCGAGACATTGCCATTGATGATCAGCCCCTGGCCGAGGCCGGACTGGCTTGCGCAGGGTCCGACGAATCCGGTCGTGGTCGGGCAGGTCGCGTTGGTGGTCGCCGGGCTCTGCGTGCTCGGATCGCCGGCGATGCTGTCGATGCCCTGGATGTAGCTGGAGGCGTAGTCGCCGTTGCGCGCGGTCACCGACAGGGACTGCGCATCGATGGTGCCGTCCTGGTAGATGTTGCCCGCATCGCTCAGGATGGTCACCGAGCCGTTGGGGTTGCTGATGGTCGCACCCTGCGCCACGGTGATGTCGGGCGCGATCATGACGTGCGTCTGGTAGTACAGGCCGCTCGTGGCGGGATCGGCCGGCGGCACGTAGTTGCTGGTGATGTCGATCGACGGTGCCGGACTCCCCGCCGCGGTCGTCAGCTCCAGGAAATCCGAGGAGGTCCCGCCGGGATTGATCGCGCTGATGTCCTGCGCCGAGTTCACCAGGCTGCCGTTGAAGAAGATCAAGCCGGCCCGATAGGTGGGAATGGTCAGGCTCGACAGCAACAGCGGGTCGGCGGTGTTGTTGGTGATGATGATGCTGGCGTCGCCCGGGGCCTGCAACTGCCCCTGGTGGTCGCCCAGGCTCAGGCCCGCCGGCACCAGGCTGGCCAGGTCGGTCGGCAGCAGGCTGGCGTCGGAAGTGAGCAGCCCGGCGTTCAGGTTGATATCCCCAAGGCGCGCGACCACCGGGTCGACGCTGATTTCCTGCACCAACGCCGCCGATCCGCTGGCGCTTTCGATGTCGGCCGCCACGACCGAGGCGGCGCTGGCGATCAGCGAGACGTAGTTGCCCACCGAGCCAAGCGTGGCCGCCGACGCGTTGAGCGCCGCGTACTGCGTGGTCTCGCCCACGTAGTTGGCGTCGATGGCCTTCTGGTCGGCGGACAGGGCCGGCAGCGCCGCGGAACCGAGCAGGCCGAGGGATCCGCCGGATGGGGGGGTGGTGCCGTTCGGCGGGTTGTACTTGAGCAGAGCGCTCAGCGCCGAGCCGTCGGCGCTCGAGCTCGAACTTGCGCTTCCCTCGGCCAGGGCCAGCAGGTCGTTGTACAGGTTGTTCGCCGCGTCGTAGAGATGGCCCGCGTCCGCGTTCTCCGACGACACGTTGGTGTTGATGGTCCCCAGATCGGCGGTGATGCTGCCCTGCGCGTTCGACAGCGCCTGGGAGAAGTTGCCACTGACCGTGCCCACGGTCTGCGAGGTGGCGTTGCCCAGGGCCGTCGCCGCCGTGCTGATGCTGCCGACCTGGCTGTTGATGTCGGTCTGCGCGCTCGAGATGTTGCCCACGTCGGTCTGCAGGCTCGTGGTGTAGGAACCGACCAGCTTCTTCTGCGTGCCCTCGTCGGCAAGCTGCAGCGACCCGGTGCTCGAGCTCTGGCCCTGCGGCGGCGTGACGTACCCGTTGTAGCCGCTGAGGCTCTGGATGGTTCCGAGGGCCGAGTCGGCCAGCGCGGCCACGGCGTCCTGCGCATAGCCGGTGGCTCCGTTGACCACGGTCACCATCTCATTGCCGAACTGCACCGCGGTGCCCGCCAGGGGCGACAGCGCGTCGGCCAGGTTGGTGATGCTGGTGCTCAGGCTCTGGGTATCCAGGCTCAGCTGCTTGGCCAGCGCCTGGGGGCTCTGCTGGACGTCGCTGTTGAGGCGGAACACGCCATTGCTGTCGATGGTCCCCATGCCGAGCCCGACGAGCTCCATCTGCATGAAATGGATCTCGTTCTGGTAGGCGCCCACCGCGATCGGGTCGCTGGCGTATTCGCTCTTGAGCTGTTCGAGCTGTGTCAGGCGTTGCAGCAGGTCGCCGCCCTGGGGGATGCTCGTGGTGGTGTACCCGATCTGCCCCGGCGTGGGCGCCGCCAGGCAGGGCGAGGCCGTGGCGTCGCAGGTCGACGTGCTCTGCGTGGCGTAGCTGATGGTCAGCGACTTGTAGCGCTGGATCCCCGTATCGACCAGGCCGTCGGCGACGATCGCGCTGCTGCCGCCCTGGGAGGAAGACCCTCCGGTGATGTTGAAGGAGATGTTGCCGCCGCCGAACAGGTTGCTCAGCGCACTGGCGACCTTGGACAGCGCCTGCAGGTAGATGTTGGTGCCGGTGCCGTGGGCGATGGTGGACATCGATCCCTGGTCGGCGTTGATGTTGATGTCTCCGGCCGCGTTGACCCCGTAGTGCGTGACATTGCCTCCGCTCGTGACCTGGCCCGGATCGGCCGCGATCACCGCGAGGGCGTTGCTGGTGGCGTTGGATTGCGCATCCGGCGGCGTCGGAATGGGAATCGCCGTGTTGTTGTACAGGTCGACTTCCGAATCGAGGGCGATGGACGAGCGCGTTCCGTCGAGTCCGTCGCCGGCGCTGATCGCCACCGTGCCGTAGATCGGCGTCGCGCTGTTCGACGGGTACAGGCCGTCGGTGGCCTGCACCTGGGCATCGGTGCCCACCGAGACCAGGTTGTTGCCGGTGTAGTCGATGTGCGCCTGCCCGGTGGGCGCTCCGGCCACGCCGTAGGTGGTCGCCGCGGCGAGCGCGTACAGGTCCGCATTGCCCCAGGCGGAGATCTCGACCTGGCCGACGTCGACCAGCAGCGTGCTGTCGTTGCCGATGCTCACGGTGGCCGAGTCGTCGACCGTGACATTGTCGGATACCGCGGCCAGCGCCACCGCGCCGCCCGAGTTCATCTGCACCTTCTGCTGCACCACCGGGTCGTTGTAGGCCTCGATGCTCAGGGTCGACACCTGGTTCGGGTCGACCGGCGCGATCAGGTGCACGCTCGCACCATCCCCCACGTCGGCAGTCGTATCCAGGGTGAGCTGCGTGCTGCTGGACGCCGCGGGCAGGTTGATCAGGCCGCCGGATCCGGAATTGACGTTCCATCCCCCGTTGTCCGGATTGAAGCCCGCGGAGTTGGCCGGCGTCTCGCCGACGAAGGGGTTGGCCGTCAGATTGCGCGCGTCCAGCGCGAAGTTCGTCGCCGTGACCTGCACCTGCGGCCCGAGCTCGGCCGCGACCATGCTGTCCACCGTGTTCTGCAACTGCGCGCCGCTGGCGCCGACGACAGCCGCGTTCGTGCTGTCCACGCCGCCGCCGAAGCTCGCGGTATGCGTGGCCGTGATGCCGACCATGCCGGCGTGCACGTCGATCTGCGAGGGCAACAGGGTTCCCGACCCGGATGTCGGAGCGTTCTCGATGCCGGCCACCGTGTTGGCCTGCGACGAGGTCGTGGCCGCCGCGGCCGCGCCATCGAAGGCACCGCCGCTGCCCGCGGTCGCCTGCGCGACGTTGCTGTCGGCGCCGTTGGCATCGAGGCTCAGCTGCCCGGCCTGCAGGCTGCCCACATCGGACAGCAAGGCGTGGGTCACGGTCCTCGATCCGGCGGTGGCGACGTCGGCGCCGAGCGCCAGCAGACCGCCCACGGCGACCCCGGTCGACTGCGCGGACTGGTTGGTCTGCGACAGGCCCTCGATGTCGATGGCCCCGGTGACGTTGAAGCCGCCGCCCTCGGCCGATGCGATCGCGCTCGACTCGTTGGTCGCCGTGGCCGCGGAGGCATTGGCGCCGACGAACAGCGCCCCCGAAATGCCGCTGGCCGTCGCGCCGACTCCGCTGGGGTCGGTCGCCACCTGACCCACGCCGG
The DNA here is from genome assembly GCA_021808525.1 of Pseudomonadota bacterium. Lineage (GTDB taxonomy): Bacteria > Pseudomonadota > Gammaproteobacteria > Burkholderiales > Burkholderiaceae_C > Thiomonas_A. The sequence continues at coordinate 110,086 of JAKBBK010000002.1, read as the reverse complement.
CCTGGATGGTCAACGCGGAAGCGGTGATGTCGGCCGCGTCGGCATCGGCGCTGACCTGCGCGCCGTCGTCGGCGGTGGCCACCGAGGCTCCGGCCGCTCCCAGCAGGGCCACGCTGCCGCCCGAGGCATTCGCCGAGCTCAGGTTGTCGGCCTCGGCGCCGATGTTCACCGCGCCGGCGCTGTCGATGCCGCCGTTGTCGAAAAAGGCCTGCACCTGCGGGCTCAGCGTGGCCGTCGCCACCGATCCCTCCAGGGCGATGCCGATGCCGGCCGAGACCGCCAGCGAGCTCGCGTCGGCCGAATCGGTGGAGTTGGCCTGGATGTCCACGCTGCCGACCCGCGCGGTCGACGTGCCGAAGGTGGCAGCGTCGGCCGAGGCCTGCTCGCTGCCACTGAGCTGGGCGATGGACACCGCCGCTCCGGCCGCCATGCCGCCGGCGGCGGCGCCCGAACCGGTGGAGTTCAGCGCGCGATTCGAGGTCGCGGTGATGTCCACCTTCCCGGGGCTGGACACGCTCGCCTCGGACACCGAGGCCTGGGTCTGCGAACTGTCGCCGGTGTAGGCGACGACCGCATCCGCCCCGGCGAGCAGCCCGACGCCGCCGGCGTAGCTCTGCACGCCCAGGGTGTGCTGGGTGTCCGCGCTTACCTCGAGCTGGCTGCCGGAAAGGCTTGCGCCACTGCCGGCGGCGCCCGAGACGCTCGCCGAGTTGCTGGTGTTGTCGATGGCCACGCCGACGCCCGCGCCGATGCCGACGCCGCCGGCGCCCAACGCGCCCGACAGGTTGGACACCGTCACCTTGTCGTCCGAGGCGACCGTGATCGAGCCCCCGGCGTGCACCGTGGCGTTGCCGATGCTCGCCGAGGTCCCGGTCTGGCCCTGGCCCGAGAGCACCGCGCTGGCGCTGGTTGAATCCTGGGTGCTTTGTGCCGACGCGCTCGCCGAGCTGACGTCGGAATTGCTCGACTGCGACAGATAGTCGTTGCCGATGGTGTTGTCGTGCATCTGCGAGTTGGCGTTGTCGCCAACCGACTGTCCGCCCGGCGTGGTGGTCAGCGCGCCGATGGTCTGGGTGTCGGAGCCGTTGCTGCCGTTGGCGTTCTGGCCGTTGGAGATCGCCAGCACGTTGATGGAGGCACCGAGCCCGAACACCCCGCCGCCCACGCCGAACACGCTGGCATCGACCGCCTTGTTCGAATACGCGGCGACCGATACCGCGCCGGCCGCGTCGACCACCGCGCCGTCGCCGATCGACGCCTGGGTGTTGCTGGTCAGCACCCCCACGTTGACGGAGCCGCCGACACCGGCGATGCCGACCCCGGCCGATGCGTCGACCGCGTACAGCGCGGTGTTGTCGCGCGCGACCACGTCGACGTTCTGGGCGCTGCCCGCGCCGGGCGTCTGGGTGTTGATCCGGGCGCCGCCGTCGATGGACGCGACGGTCGTGGTGGACACGGCCTGCACCGACACCGCCCCGGCCACGCCGGCATAGGCGCCGCCGGCTCCGGCCAGCGCCAGCGAATCCAGGCTTTGCGCGGAATCGGCCGAGACCAGCAGTCCCTGGCCGGCGCTGGTCGCCGCGGAATCACCCGCGGTGTAGAGATTGAAGGCGGAGTCGCTGCCCTGGCCGCCCGCGTTGATCACCGCGGCCGATCCGACATGGGCCTCGGTGTCCTTGATCAGCACCGCCACGCCGATGCCGGCGCCGACTCCGGCGGCGCCCCCGATTCCCGCCGAGCCGGCGGTGAGGGCCGCGTTGGTCTGGTCGTCGGCGCTCGCGACCACGCTGCCGCCGGCATCGACCGTGCCGTCGATGGTCGCGAGGGTGGTGTCGTCGACCACGAGCACGGTGGCCCCGCCGGCGATGCCCGCCACGCCGCCCAGGCCGGCGCTGGCCGTGAGGCCCGAGAAGTCCTCGCCGGCGTTGGCGGTGACATCGACGTTGGACTGCGCCGCGACGCTGGCGCCTGCATCGATGAAGGCCTTGGTCGTGTTGTCGATGACATTGGTGAGCAGCCCGGCACCGACGCCGACCGCGCCACCGCCGCCCCCGGCGCCGGTGATTGCGCGCACGTACAGATTGCTGGCGGCGGCCACCGCCACCGACTGCGCCGCCTTGGCGCCGCTGTTCGCGCCGCCATCGATGACGGCGCCCGAGCCGATGCTGGCCTCGGTGTCGCTGATGACCACCGGCACCGCGCCCGAGATGGCCGCGCCCACGGCGCCACCCACCGCGCCGCTGACCGCGGCCGCGTCGAGCGAGCCGGTGGCCACGGCGTTCACCAGCACGCCGTGCACGTCGCGGGTGATCGGAGCCACCGTGCGCGTGACCAGGCTTCCCTGGTTGCTCCCGAGCAGGTCGTTGCCCTCGGTCAGCGCGCCGTCGGAGGTCGTAGGCTGCAGCGCCTGCTGGCCGTTGAACTGGTCGGCGAAGCCGCTGGTCAGGGACTGCGAGTTGCCGTTGCCCAGCGCGCTGACCTGCGCGCCGGCGCCGATCCCCGCCAGGGTGGTCTGCTGCACCACGGAAACGCCGATCGAGGCGCCGACTCCGGCGGCACCTCCCCCCGCGGCGCCGCCGACGACCGCGCCCAGGCTGTCGTCGTCCGAGGCGAGCACGGCGACGTTGCCATGGGCGGTCACGGTGTCGCCCGCGCCGATTCCGGCCTCGGTGTCGCCGAGCAGCACATAGGTCTGCACGGCGCCGGCCACGCCGGCCGCGCCGCCGACGGCGGCGCCGGCCACCACCGAGTTCAGGGTCTCGCTGCTGCCGGCCTGCACGGTGACGTCGCCCGAGCTCGCGTGCACGATGGCGGCCGTGCCCTGCGCGCCCACGGCCTCGATTCCGATCCAGGCGTCGGTGTTCTTTTTCAGCACGTTCACGTCGACGCCGGCGCCCACGCCGGCAGCGCCGCCTCCGCCGGCGGCGCCGGCGATGTCGCTGATGGTCGACAGGTCGCTGGCCGCCACGTCCACCGAGGCGGCGTCGACCGTCGCGCCGTAACCGATGTAGGCCTGCGTGGTGTCGACGATATCGCTGGAAGCCAGCGCCACCGCGACCCCGGCGCTGCCCCCGGCGCCGCCGGTGATCACCGCCGTGCTGACGTTCTCGACGGCATTCGCGCCGACCTGCACCGCGCCCGCGGCGCTCACGCTGGTGCCGTCGAGGATCGTGGCCTGCGTGGTGTCGTCGAGCACCGAGGCGGCAGCCGAGCCGCCCACGCCCGCCGCGCCGCCGACTCCGATGGCGCCGCCGACGTTCAGGATATGGGTGTTGTTGCTGGCGTTGACGTCGACGAAACCCGTGGCCGCGTCGGTGGTCGTGATGCCGGCGCCCTGCCCGATGCTGGCGCTGACGGTGTCGGTCTGGGTCACCGGGGTCAGCACCCCGGACACGCCCACGTCCCCGCCGACGCCGCCGGCCACGGCGATGTTGTAGGCCACCGTCGACGCATCGGCCTGCACGTCCAGCGCACCCGCGGTGAGCTGCGCGCCGGAACCGATGCCCGCGGTGATGGAGTTGTCGAGGGTGGTGACCGCCGCCGTCAGGCCCACGCCCACCGATCCCGCCGCGGCGACTCCGCCGCCGACGTTGACCACCTGCGACTGGTCCGCGGCATCGACCTCGAGCTCGCCCGAGGTCGTGATCGAGGCGTTGGAGCCGATGTTCGCGGCGGTGGTGATGACTTCGGTCAGCGGCGTGGCCGCCCCGGAAATCGCCACGTCCCCGCCCGCCGCTCCGGCGACGGCGACGTTGATCACGTTCTCCGAGGTGTTCGCGCCCACGTTCAGCGACGCCGCGCCCAGCACCTGGGTCGGGTCGGCCTGGCTGGAGTCGAGCAGCGCCGTGGCACCGTCGGTGATGGTGGTGGCGATCAGCGTCGCGCCGACTCCGGCCGAGCCGCCGGCGCCGAGGCTGCCGCCGATGTTCAGGCCGCTGAAGTCGTTGCTCGCCGACACGTCGACGGCGCCGCTGGACTGGATGCTGCCGCCCGCGCCCACCGTGGCGCCCACATCGCGCTGCGAGGTGATCAGCCCGATGACCCCGGCGACACCCGCCTCGTCGGCGGCACCGGCGCTGAAGCCGAACAGCTGCACGTCCTGGCTGGCCGCGGCGCCGACGTCGAGCGCGGCCGAGGACGCGATGTCCACCCCGGTGCCGAGCTGGCTCTGGATGCTGCTGTCGTCGTACAGGAAGGCGCCGGCCACGCCCACCCCCGCCGAGCCCGCCGAGGCGGCGGCGCCGCCGAGCAGGGCCTTGGCCACGGTATCGTCAGCCGCCTTCACCAACACGCTGCCCGTGCTGTGAACCGTGGTGGAGGCGCCGATGCCGGCGCTCACCGTGTTGTCCGCGACCTCGACCGCGAAAGCGCCTGCGATGGCGGCGCTGTTGCCCGAGGCCGCGCCGGCGCCGGCTTCGGCGAGGAAATTGGTCTGACCGAGCAGCGCCAGTCGCAGGCCCTGGCCGGCCAGGCTGCTCAGCGTGGTCTGCAGCGTGCTGGCGTCCTGGCTCAGCGAGGTGCCCAGCTTGCTCGAGGTCGCGCTGGCGGCCGAGGAGGCATCGCTGGCCAGTTGGGTCACCCCGCTCAGCGGGTTGTCGACCTTGTGGTTGGTCGCCGTCACGCTGAGGCTGGCGCCATGCAGGTCGTCGTTCTGGCCGACGGCGGCGGTGTAGCTGTCGGTGGAAATCACCGCGGCGATCGACGCGCCGACGCCCACCCCCTGGTTCGACGAACTGCCGCTCCAGGCGTTGGCTGCCCAGCTGCTGGTGTTGTCGGCCTGCACCGACAGGTCGCCCGCGGCTCCCATGCCGCTGGTGCCGGGTTGGCCGATCTGCACCTCGTCGCCGATGCTGGCCGAGGTCGACGACAGCGAGGCGGCCACGGCGATGGATCCCGCCACTGCGACCTTGCCCGCCGATGCGCCCGACATCGCCACCGCGGAGGCGCGCCCGTCGACGAAGCCGGGATCCTGGTTCTCCGAGGAAGTCGCCTGCACGGACACCGCGCCCGGGGTGTACAGGTTGGTGTGACTGCCGATGCTCGCCGAGCTTGCGTTGTCGACCAGGCTCAGCGCGACGCCCACGCCGACACCCACTTTCGAACTGGTGTCGGTGGAGCCGTCGCCCTCGGTGTACACGTCGCCCTGGTTGCCCGCGGACACCTGCACCGCGCCGCCGACGCTGATGGTGCGCCGCGCGCCCTGGGCGCCGCCGCCTATGCTCGCCTGGACCTGGTCGCCGACGATCGCCGCCCCCACCGCCGCGGCCACCGACACCTTCCCCTGGCTGCCCGAGCTTCCACTGGCCTTGCTCTGCGTCGTGCCGGAATCGCTCGCCCCCTGGCTCATCGCCGATTGCGCCTGCGAAGTGTTCAGGGTGTCGCCGCTGGCCACCGAACCTCCACCCGAGGTGGAGTCGTTGCCGCTTTGCATCGCGCTGCTGAACTGGTTGCCGCTGGCCGAGGCCGTCGACTCGGCGTCGTAGCTGCGGCTGGAGCTCGCGAGGATCTGCAGGCCCGCGCCGATCGTGGCATCGCGGTTCAGGCTGGCGGTGGTCTGCGAGGTGATCGCGCTGCCCCCGCTGGTGGCGCCGAGGATTCCGGGGCCGGTGATCAACGCCACCGACCCGCCGATGGCCACGCTGCTGCCCGATCCCTTGACCGATGCGGTGGCCGTCGCCGTATTGGTTCCCTCGCTGCTGGCCGAGATGTCGACTCCGCCCGTGGTGGTGAAGCCGTTGCCCGAGCCCACGGTCGCGGTCGTCGTCTCGCTGAGGATGGACATGGCCACCACCGCGTCGACCGCGACCCCGCCCGCGGCACCGGCCTGCGCCGTGCTGCTGGTGTCGGTGGTCGAACTGGCACCCACGTCCAGCGAACCCAGCGTGCCGGCCAGCGATACCTGGTCGGCGATGGAGGCCTGGCTGGTCTCGGTGATGGTGTTCAGGGCCACCGAAGCGCCCACGCCGAGCTTGCCCCCGGAGGCGCCCGTGGCCGAAGGCGTGGCGCTGGCGTCGGCCTGCATCAGATTGGCCGCGCCGATATCCACCGCGCCGCCGTCGATGCGCAGCAGCGTGCCCGAGCCCTGCACGCTCGCGCTGCTTTCGCTCTGGATGACATTGACCGCCAGGGAGCCGGCCAGCCCGACCTTGGAGGCTCCGGCGCCCGAGGTGGCCGAGGCCGAGAACAGGTCCTCCCGCTGATTCACGCCGTTCTGGCTCAGGTCCACCGTGGCGGGCCCCGAGCTGCTCGAGCCCGGCACCGCCGGCGAGGCCACGCCCTGATCCGTCTGCAGCGCCGTCAGGCTCAGCGAGCCGGCCTCGTACTGTCCGGCCGCCAGCATGCCCGCGGTCGGCGCCGCCGACAGCGCCGAGCCCCCGCCCAGGGTCGCGTCGTTGACCTGGTGCGCCAGCGTGACCGCGACCGCCGCGCCGATGCCCACCGACGTGCCGCCCCCCGCCACCTGGCTGCCGTCGGCCTGCGTGCGCGCGTCCATGTTGGACACCGCGGCCACGCTCAGCGCGCCGCCCGCCTTGATGCCCACCGCAGCCGGCACATAGGCCTGCACCGTGGAATTCGCCACGTCCACCGCGATCGCCGCGGCCACCGCCACCGAACCTTCCTTGGTCGAGCCCTTGCCGCTCTCGCTGCCCGAGGAGGTACTGTCCTGCGACCGCTGGGAGCTGCTGCCCACGCCGGCCGCGCTGGCCTTGCCCTGCGCCGAGCTCGACTGCGCCTGCACCTTCGAGTCGACGTTCGACTCCTGCCCCGACGGCGCACCACCGCTGCTGTCCGTGGAATCGCCCCCGCTGGCGCTGGCCGTGGCGCTGGCCACGCTCTCCGACACCCCCGTCGCGCTGAAACCCACCGCGCCCGTGGTGCCCACGCTGGTCGAGGTCGTCGCCACCACCGAGTCGTTGATCACCGAC
>JAKBBK010000002.1:26535-103150 GCA_021808525.1 Pseudomonadota bacterium | reverse complement strand
GCCCCCGCTGGCGCTGGCCGTGGCGCTGGCCACGCTCTCCGACACCCCCGTCGCGCTGAAACCCACCGCGCCCGTGGTGCCCACGCTGGTCGAGGTCGTCGCCACCACCGAGTCGTTGATCACCGACACCGCCAGCGCCGCGCCCACCGCCGCCTTCGAGCCCGCCGCCGTCCCGCTGGCCTGCGTCGCCTCGGTGGCCGTCTGGTCCGCCGTCACCTGCACGTCGCCCGTGGCCTGCAGCCCGCCGCTCAGCGCCCCGATGCTCGCCTGGGTCTGGTCGTTGACCAGCGACAGCGCCACCACCGGCGTCACCGACACCCCGCCCGCCGAACCCTGGTCGGCCTGGGTGCTCAGCACATGCGTGGCATCGGCCTGCAGGTTCACCGCCCCCGCGCCCGACACGCTCACCCCGTCGGCCAACTGCGCGTAGGAACGCGTGGCCACGATGTTCAGCCCCACCGAGGCCCCCACCCCGACCTTGCCGCCGGAGGCGCCCGTCCCTTCGGGCAGGGCCGCGACCACGCTCGAACTCAGGTCGTCGGAGCTCAGGTTCAGCGCACCACTGTTTGCGCCGCTGCCTCCGCCGCTGAGCAGGCTCAGCGTGCCCGAGGCGACCCTGGCCTCGGCCTCGCTGTCCAGCAGATCGGTGGCCAGCGAGCCGGCCACCCCCACGTTGGATGCGCCCGCGCCCGACACGGCCTGGGCGCTGAAGGCGTTGCCGGCGACGCCGCCGCTCATGTCCGCGGACAGGCTCAGGCTGCCGGCCTGGATGTCCTGGGCCACGGTGGCGTCGTCCGACACATGGGCCAGGTTCAGCGCCACCGCGGCGCCGATGCCCAGCTTGGAGGTGGAATCCCCGGCCGGCGAACCGTCGGCCAGGGCCGAGGCGCCGTTGGCCGCGCTGCCGTTCAGGGAGACCTGCCCGGCCGCCGTGGCCTGGCTGGTGGAGGACATGTCCACCTGGGTCGCCGAATGCAGGTCGCTGATGGCCAGGGCCGCGGCAGCGCCCACGCTGCCGTCCGAGGTGGACAGGTAGGGCGTGTAGCTGGGGTCGGACAGGTATTGCGCGGCCTGGCTGCCCGGATCCGGACTGGAGGAGGCGCCGCCTTGCGAAGCCGTGGCCGCGGTGCTCATGGTCAGCACGGTCTTGCCCGACAGCATGAGGTCCCCGGCCGAGTGCACGCTGGCGGATCCGTCGATTTCCGCGGTGGTCTGCACCTTCACGATGTTGACCGCCACGCTGGCGCCGGCCGATGCGCCCGAGGCATCCGCGGTGGCCGAGGAGCTCACGGTGTTGGTGGCGCCCAGGGACAGCAGGCTGCCGGTGCCGGTGGTGCTCACCTTCGAGCTGCCGCCGATCTCGACGCTCGACACGCTGCTGACCTGGTTCACGGCGGCCGCTGCGTCGGCGGGCAGCGATAGCGCCAGCGGAAGCGCCGTGGTGGTGGCCGCCGCGGCGGTGGCGTCGGCCGACAGGGTCATCGCGCCGGAGGAGCTGAGGTTGGAGTCCCCGAGGATGCGCACCGAGGCGAGCACGTCCGCCGACGCGGAGGCGCCGATGGCCGTGAGCCGCTGGCCGCCACTGGCCACCGCCATCGCGCCGAGGGTTCCAAAAGCCGTGATGTGGGCGTCCTGGATGCTCACCACCGCGTGGTCGTAGGAGCTCTGCGCCAGCTGCGAGGTGGCCTGCAGGGAAATGTTCCCCCCCTCCAGCACCGCGGTCTGCCCGCTGGTGTCGCCGATGGCGATCTGCGCCGAGGTGCTCGCGGTGGCGTCGGCGCTGAGCTGGATGCTTCCGGCGCCCGCGCCGGATCCGGTCAGCAGTTGCGCGCCGCCCGCGATGGTGATGGACGGCGCGCTCAGCGAGATGTTCCCGCCGCCCGTCGTCCCGCTGGTCTCGGTATCGATGATGCCGCCGGCATCCACCGTGATGGAGCGCGAGGCCAGCAAGGACACGTTGCCGCCGTTGGTGGTGTAGGGACTGTCGTTGGTGGCGTCGATGACCAGGTCGATGGGGTCGATGAGCAGCGTGCCGGCACGACCCTGGGTGGCCCCGAGGTCGACCTTCAGGCTGCCCAGCGTGGCCGTGTCCTGCGCCGACAACTCGATGCTCCCGGCGTTGCCGCTGGAGCCGGCCTGCGCCCGCAGCGTGGCCCCCGAGGCCACGCGCAGGTCGTGTTCGGCCTTCACGGCGATGGAGCCGCCGTCGGAGGCGGCACCGACGCCGGCCGCGCTCAGCACGCTGCTGGCCGCCAGGTCGATGTCCCGCCCGGCATGCAGGGAGATGGCGCCGGCCTTGACGCCCGGCGCGCCGTCGGCGAGCAGGCTTCCGCTGACCTGCAGGTCGCGTCCGGCGGCCACGCTGACGCCGCCCGCGGACGTGCTGGAGGCCTTCGCGCTGAGGGTGCCGTCGATGGTGGCGTCCTGCGCGGCGACGATGCGGATGCTGCCGCCGCTGGAGACGATGGCTCCACCCTGCGCCAATCCCTGGGTGTTGACGGTGGCCTGGAACAGCGCGTCGTGCTGCGTCGCCGACGGCGCCTGGGCACTGGCCGCGGCGACCAGCACGTCATGGGCATAGATCTGCACCCCGTCGCGCGCCCGCACACGGCCCTCGATGAGCACCGAGCCGTCGCTGGACAAGGGGACGTCGCCAGCCATCAGGCGCCGCGACAGCGCGGTGTCGATGTGGCCGGAGGCGTCGATCAACTGATCCAGCACCGCCGAGGTCGGCGTGACCATGGTGAAGCCGCCGACGTCGACCACGCCGGAGCGGCCGACGATCAGCCCGTTGGGGTCGGCGAACACCACGTTGCCGCCCAGCGCACCGTTCTTGTACGAGCGCAGCGCGCCCTCGATGTCCACCGCGCCGTCGCGCACGACGTTGAGCAGAGTGCCCGCGCTGGCCGGGACCAGCAGGTTGACCTGGTTGCCCGCGCCGACCACGAAACGGCTGAAGCTGTTGTAGCCGACTCCCGCGCGCACGGTCGCGGTGGAGATGTTGGTGACCTGCCCCGGCAGGTTCACCACGCTGGTCGCGGTGCGACCGTCGGGGGCGATGAGGTTGCCCGAGGGGGCCACGGCGGCGCCGGCCCAGGAAGGCTGCGCGAAGCCCATGGCCAGCGCCAGCACCAGGGTGGCCGGCGCGAGCACCTGGCCGGCGGGAAGCGCGTGGGCGCGCGCGTTCATGCGCGGGCCCGAGGGGGCCCGGCGGCGGCGCGAGCCCTTGCCCGACGCCTGCACGGCGCCCTGGATCCTGGCTGTGCCCCCCATCTCCCGTCCCCCCGGCGCTCGTGGCGCCCTGTCGTTGTTCCTGGTCGCCACGGCCGCCACGCCCTTGCCGGCTGCGGTCCGCGGCGCCGTGCGGGCTTCAGCCCGCCACGCCCTCGCCTTGCGCTTCCCGCTCGGCCTCGCCCGGAGCCGGCGCGTCCGACACCTGCCTGCGCAGGACCTCGACCGCGCGCAGGCTGAACAGATGCGCGTAGATGAAGGCCAGGAAACCGCCGTCGCGAAGACGCAGCAGCTGCTCGGCCGGCAGCGCGTCGAGCCTGGCCTCGTCGACCGTCATGAAACCGTGGATCACCGAACTCCCGCCCTGCCCGACCGTGGTCTCGATGGTGACATTGCGCAAGAGCTGCAACTCATGCACCACGGACAGGAAGGCCTGGGTCCGGGCAGCGGCCTGGTAATACTTGTCCACCAGGTCCACGTAGCCCGCCAGCAGCGGGGTCTCCCGGCCCTCGTCGTCGAACAGGCGCCCGCCTTGGGCGTGGCCCAGCAGGCTGCTGCGTTCGTCCACGCAGGTCACCGGCGTGGAGCCGCTGATCTCGCCGCGCATGAAGGGGTAGCGCCGCACGAAGGCCGGCACATAGGCGCCGGTCCAGCGCCCCTGCTCGTCGACCAGCAGGTTGCGCTGCGGGCGCACGCCGACCAGGAACACCGTGGTCGGCACGGGCTGCGCGGGGGCGAACACGATGGGCAGGTGCGCCAGGGCCGCCGCGAACTCGTCGACCACCGCGGGAATCACATGGGTTTGCCTGCAGAAGGCGAAACGGGTCTGCGAATCGTCCATCCGCAGCTCGCGGTGCCGTTCGCGGTTGAGCGCGACCACCGATTGATAGAACAGCGGGTTCGTCTCCACCTGCTCCCCCAAGGATTGTTTTTTTTGGATCCGGCATGGCCGCAGAAGGTCATGCACTTTCCGGCTTCTACCCAGATTAGGCGAGCCGGGCAGCGTGTCAATGCGAACTTAGCCAGTGGCGGGCGACAGAGCCCACCCCCTTGTTCGCGGGGGAAAGGGAGCATCCAGGATCGCCCGCACCCGCGCGGGCGGCGCGCTACTTGGCGCCGGGGCAGGCCGCGGATAACGACAGCAAATTGCGTCGCGATGTAAAGCAGCGCCTGGGTGTTGTGACAACACGACGCCCAAAAGACGACGTTCCCTCCCCTTCCACCAGGGGATTCAGTGCAGGTCGAAGCGCGCGAACACCAGACGCTTGGCCTGGTCGAGCGCCAGCGCGAAGGCGAGCACCAGCAGCAGCAGCAGGCCGATCAGCGCCAGGGGAAGCCCCGCCATCAGGGTCGCGCTCGCGGCCAGGCCGGAGACCAGCAGCAGGTCGGCGAGGCTGGCCGCGGCCAGCGCGCGCCCGGGAGCGAAGGCCCCGATGCGCCCGTCGTCGCGCAGCACATGCACATTGGCCTGGGTGGTGTACACCAGCAGCAGGAACACCAGGGTCTGCATCTGCGCGGGGTCGAGGCCGAAGCGAGCGCGCGCCCAGGCGTAGACCGACATGGAGAACAGCAGCGAGACCGCCGCCAGCAGCGCCGCCGCCCCCACGAGCTGCCCCACGCGCCAGCGCTGCGGGGCCCGCGCCGGCCGCACGCGATCGACGGCGATGCTCATGGTCACGAAATCGTTGGCGAACAGCAGCAGCACGATGAGCCGGGCGGAAATCACGAAACCGCCGGTGAGCCACAGCCCGGCGGTGAGGAACACGACGATCTCCAGGGTCTTCACGACCTTGTTGAGCACGTAGGTGAGCATGCGCCTGTGCACCTCGCGGCCGGCGGCGACCACGGTGAGCACCCCCGCCAGGCCGGCGTCGGTGAGCACCACGCCGGCGGCCGCCTTGGCCACGTCGGTGGCGCTGGCCACGGCGATGCCCAGCTCGGCCTGGCGCAGCGCGGGGGCATCGTTGACCCCGTCGCCGGTCATGCCGGTGACATGCCCGAGGCGCTGCAGCGCGCGCACGATGGCATGCTTGTCCTGGGGCAGCACGCGGGCGTAGATGTCGCAATCCTCGGGGTGCTCCAGATGCCCGGCGTCGGCCGTGCACACCCGCGTGCCCAGACCGATGCGCTCGCCCACGGCGCGCGCGGTCTGCAGCGCGTCCCCGGTGGCCATGCTCACGCGCACCCCCAGCTCGCGCAGCCTGGCGATGAGTTGCGCGGCGTCCGGGCGCGGCGGGTCCGACAGCCCGATCAGCCCGAGCAGGCGCGGGCTGCCCTGCGGCCCCGCGGCGACGGCGAGCACGCGCGCGCCGGCAGCGGCGAGTTGCTGTTCGGCCTGCTCGGCCAGCGCGCGCTGCGCGGGCTGCGCGCCGCAGCGCTCGAGCACGGCCCCCAGGGCTCCCTTCAAGGCCCGCCAGTCCTTGCCGTCGATGGCATACACGCCCTCGCTCAGGCGCGTGGCCGGGTCGAAGGGGTGGAAGGACGTTCGCGCCGGCTGCGTCCGGGCGGGAGCGGGCGCCTGCTGCCGGCGCTGCTCCCAGGCCGCCAGCACGGCCAGGTCCAACGGGTCCTGGGTGGCGGCGTCGCTGGCCAGCGCGGCCACGCGCAGCAGCTCGGCCTCGGCTACCCCGTCCAGGGGCCTGCAGGCGTCCAGGCTAAGGGCGTTCTGGGTCAGGGTGCCGGTCTTGTCCGACAGCAGCGTGTCCATCGCGGCGGCTTCCTCCACCGCGGGCAGGCGGGTGACCAGCACGCCCTGGCGCGCCAGGCGCGAGGCGGCCACCGCGGTGGCCAGGGTGTAGGTGGCCGGAAGCGCCACCGGCACGGAGGCCACCAGCAGCATGAGCGCGAACACCAGGGTGTCGCCCAGCGGCAGCGCGTGGCGCAAGGCGTAGGCGATCACCAGCAGCACCAGCACCAGGTCGAAGGCCACGAGGCGCTTGACGATGGAAAAGATGGTCCTTTGCATATGGCTGGGCGCCGCGGAACTGCGTACCAGCTCGGCCGTGCGCCCGAAATAGGTGCGGGTCCCGGTCGCCGTCACCTCGCCGCTGGCCTCGCCCTGGCGCACGATCGAGCCGGTGTAGGCGCTCTGGCCGGGCGCCGCGTCGACGGCCAGGGATTCTCCGGTGAGCGCCGACTGATCCAGCGCGACGCTGCCGTCGAACAAGGCCAGGTCGGCGGGCACGATGTCTCCCGCGCGCAGGTGCACGATGTCTCCGGGCACCAGCTGGGCCGCCGGCACGCGGCTCCAGGCCGCGTCGCGCAGCACCCGCGCGTTGACCTGCAGTTGCCGGCGCAACAGGGCCAGCGCGTCGCTGGCGCGGCGCTCCTGCACATAGGCCACCACGGCGTTGAACCCGAGCAGGAAGGCGATGACCAGGGCCTCCTGGTCGCGATGCAGCAGCAGCTGCAGGGCGATCACCGTCTCCAGCATCCAGGGCACCGGGCCCCACAACTTGCCCAGCAACTGCAGCCACCACGCGGTGGCGGAGGGCTCGATCGCATTCGCCCCGAAGCGCAGCGCGCGACGCTGCACCTCGGCGGAATCGAGCCCTCGCGAGCGATCGGTGGGCGCCGGTGCGACAGCTGGCCCTGGGGAGCTCATGATTTGTTGATGGTGAATTGATTTACTATCAACACATTCCCCAATCCTTTTGCTCCTTCGGAGACCCGCAGATGCAGCAGGGCGACAAGGCACAACGCGCGATCCAGTCCATCGAAGTGGGAGGCCGCCTGCTGCTGGTGCTGGCCGACAGCCCCGAGCCGCTGGCGCTGAAGGACCTGGCCGCGCGCGCCGGGCTGAGCGCCTCGCGCGCGCATCCCTACCTGGTCAGCTATGCGCGCCTGGGCCTGGTCGAGCAGGAGCAGCTGGGCGCCCGCTATCGCCTGGGGCCGGCCGCGCTGCGCATCGGGCTGACCTGCCTGCACCAGCTCGATCCCATGCGCGAGGCCGAGCCGGTGATCCAGGAACTCGCCGCGCAGACGGGGCATGCCGTGATGCTGGCGGTATGGGGCAATTTCGGGCCCACGGTGGTGCGCCTGATCGAGGCCCGCCAGGCCCTGCACATCGCCCTGCGCGTGGGCAGCGTGATGGCCTTGCTGGAAACCGCCACCGGCCGGGCCTTCGCGGCCACGCTGCCGGCCGAGCGCCTGATCGAACCCGCGGGCCCCTTCGGCGAGCTGGCATCGAGCGCGCGCCCGACGGGGCGCGGGCCCTCGGCGCGCGAGTTGCAGGCCGTGCGCGCCGAGATGGCAAGCCATGGGGTCACGCGCGCCGCCGGCAGCCCCCTTCCCGGGGTCAATGCCTTCAGCGCCGCGGTCTTCGACCATGAGGGCACGGCGGTGCTGGTACTCACCGCGCTGGACCATGCGGATCGGCTCTCGCCGGATTGGGACGGGCCCACGGCGCGCGCCGTGCGCGCGGCCGCGGCGCGCATTTCCCAACGCCTGGGGCGGGCTGCGCCGGCCCGCTGATCCGTCGCGCGCGTCCGCCCCGCGGCGCGGCCCCGCGAGCCTCCTGCTCAGCGCGTGACGGCGGGCAGCACTCGGGCCGTGCATGCGCCGAATCCGATGCGCGCCGCGCCCGGCCTGTGGCACAGGCCGCGCAGGGTGATCTCGTCGCCGTCCTGGAGAAAGCTGCGCTGCTCGCCTCCCGGCAATTCGATCGGCCGCTTGCCGCCTTGCGAGAGCTCGAGCAGCGAGCCGGCCTGCTCGGGCCTCGGGCCCGACAGCGTGCCCGAGCCGAACAGGTCGCCAGGCCGAAGGGCGCAGCCACCCACGGTGTGGTGGGTCACCATCTGCGCCACCGTCCAGCAGGCCGCGTCGGCGAAGTTGGAACGACTGATGCAGTGCGCCCCCAGGCCCTGCGCGCGCATGCGCTCGGTGCTCAGCCAGACCTCCAGCTGCACGTCGAAGGCACCGCCCGCCGCGTCCGCCTCGCTATGCAGGTAGGGCAGCGGCCGCGGCTGCCCGGCGGGACGCGACAAGGCGCGGCGAAAGGGCGCGAGCGCTTCCAGGGTGACCACCCAGGGCGAGAGGGTGCTGGCGAAGTTCTTCGACAGGAAGGGGCCCAGGGGCTGGTATTCCCAGGCCTGCACGTCGCGCGCGCTCCAGTCGTTGAACAGGGTCAGGCCGAAGACCTGTTGCTCGGCCCGCTCGATGGGCACGGCCTCGCCGAGGGCGTTGGCCCCGCCGATCACGATGCCCATTTCCAGCTCGAAATCCAGGCGCGCCGTGGGACGCAGTTCGGGGACCTCGGCCTCGGGCGGCCTGACCTGTCCCCAGGGACGTGAGAAGGCGTGGCCGCTGGGCAGGATGGTCGATGATCGCCCGTGGTAGGCGATGGGCACCCAGGGGTAGTTGGGCAGCAGCGGGTTGTCGGGGCGGAACAGCCTGCCCACCGCGGTGGCATGGTGGATGCCCACGTAGAAATCGGTGTAGTCGCCGATGACGCAGGGCAGGCCCAGCTCCACACGCGCCTGAGGCACCAGGCAGGCGGCCAGGCGAGCCTGCGCCTGGCTGCCGGCGGCCAGCGCGCCGGACAGGGCCTTGCGCAGGGCCGAGCGCGCGCCCGGCCCCAGGGCCATGAAGGCATTGAGATCGCCCGCGGCCAGGGGCAGGAGCCCGGGCTCGAGCTCTTCCGGCAGCGCCCGGGCCTCGAGGGCCAGGCGCAGGTCCAGCACCTGATCGCCGATGGCCACGCCCATGCGCCAGGGCTGCTCGCCCAGGCGGAAGCGGCCGAAGGGCAGGTTCTGGATCGGGAAATCGCCATCCGGCTGGTTGGCCGAATCCACCCAGCTGCGCAGCGCCGGGTCGTGGGTGGCGTCGATTCCGGGGCTCATCGGAAGGCGTCCTTCAGCGGCGCCCAGCACTCGGCGTAGGCCGTATCCAGCGCACCGCACTGCATCGCGTAGGCCGTGGGCCTGAAGCGCCAGCGGCTCTCGAACATGAAGGCCAGCGTGCCTTCCAGCTTGTGCGGGCCCAGCGGCGCCCCGCTGGCCTTGTCGAAGGCCTCGGCATCCGGGCCGTGGGGCACCATGCAGTCGTGCAGGCTCATGCCGCCGGGCTTGAAGCCCTCGGGCTTGGCGTCGTACTGGCCGTACACCAGGCCCATGAACTCGCTCATCAGATTGCGGTGGTACCAGGGAGGCCGGAAGGTGTCCTCGGCCACCATCCAGCGCGGCGGGAAGATCACGAAATCGCAGTTGGCGGTGCCCGGCGTGTCGCTGGGGCTGGTCAGCACCGTGAAGATGCTGGGATCGGGGTGGTCGAAGCTGACGGTGCCGATGACCATGAAGTTGGCGGTGTCGTACTTCAGCGGCACCAGGTTGCCATGCCAGGCCACGACGTCGAAAGGGGTGCGCGCCTGGCGGGCACGCCACAGGCGCCCGCCGAACTTGCGCACGATCTCGTAGGGCTGCTCCTGCGGCTGCTCGAAGGCCGCCACGGGCGCCAGGAAATCGCGCGCCGCGGCCAGGCCGTTGCTGCCGATGGGACCGAGCTCGGGCAGGCGGAAGGGCGCGCCGTAGTTCTCGCACACGTACACCCGCGAGGGGCCCTGCACCTTGACGCTGAAGGCGATGCCCCGGGGCAGCAGCGCGATCTCCCCGGGGCGCAGGTCCAGGATGCCGAATTCGGTGACGATGCTCAGCTCGCCCTGCTGGGGCACCAGCAGCATTTCGGCGTCGGCGTTGACCAGGGCGCGCGCCTGCATCGACCGGTTCATCAGCACCAGGTGCGCGGCCACGCCGATCTGCGCCTCCGGGTCGCCGTTGACCACGATGGTGCGCAGGCCGTCGACGAAATCCAGGGGCTGGTCGGGAATGGCGATGGGGTGCCAGCGCAGCGGGTCGGGCGCTACGTCCTCGCCTTGCGCGCCACCGCTTTTCCAGTAGGGCTGGTCGTAGGGCACATGGGCTCCAGTGACCACCGAGGGCTGGCGGCGATACACCCAGCTTCGCTGGTTCTGGTGTCGCGGCGCCGTGAAGGCGCTGCCCGAGATGAGCTCGGCGTACAGGCCTCGCGGGGCGCGCTGGGGACTGTTGCGTCCCTGGGGCAGCGTGCCGGCCTCGGCCTCGCTGCTGAACTGGTTGCCGAAGCCGGCGAGGTAGCTGCGTGTGCTCATGGCCCTTGGTGGTTCAGGAGTTCAGGCTTCGAGGCTTTCCCACATCTGGCGGTCGCGCTCGGCGGTCCACACCCGCGGATCGCGGTAGCGGGTCGCCTCGTCGTAGCAGCGGGTGACGTCGAAGGGCATGCAGTGGTCGAAGATCACCCAGTGTCCGTAGCGGGGCTTGAGCGCCGCGTAGGTTTCCTGGTAGACGAGGCCCAGTTCCTTGCCCGCGTCTGCGCCCGCCTTCACGTGGGTCCAGACGTCGCGGATGAAGTCCCGCGTGACCTGCAGGCCCTTTTGCACCTGGGCCTCGCCCTTGAGCGCGGGCCCGCGCCCGGGCACCAGCGCCAGCGGCTGCAGCGCGGCCAGCCTGTCCAGGGTCTGGGGCCAGTCCTGGAAATAGGCATCGCCCGCATAGGGCGTGGCGTCGAACTCGACCAGGTCCCCGGACAGCAGGGTGCGTTCGCCGGGCAGCCACACGACGGTGTCGCCCTTGGTGTGCCCGCGCCCGAGCTGCAGCAACTGCACCTCGAGCTTGCCCATCCACAGGCTCATGCGACCCTGGAAGGTCATGGTCGGCCAGGTCAGGCCGGGCGGCACGGTCTCGACATCGCGGAACAGGCGCGGGAAGCGACCGATTTCGCTGGCCTTGTCGGCTTCCCCACGCTCGACGATCAGGTCGTAGGTGTCCTGGCTGGCCAGGATCTGCTGCGGCGCGTAGGCGCTGGCGCCGAGCACCCGCACCGCGTGGTAGTGGGTCAGCACCACGTAGCGGATGGGCTTGTCGGTGATCTCTCGAATGCGCCGGATCACGTCGGCGGCCATGGCCGGCGTGGCCTGGGTGTCGGCCACCAGCACCGCGTCGTCGCCGATGATGATCCCGGTATTGGGATCGCCTTCGGCGGTATAGGCCCAGGCATGCTCGGAGAGCTGCTCGAAGGTCACGCGCTTTTCCGCCAGATCGGCGGCGGAGGCAAAGGTCTTGGCCATGGGGAAGAATCCGGGTCGGGCGTTGTTTGACATTCGCGAACGAATTCGCAAGCAGCAAACATAAGCCCAAGCTTCCCAGGTGTCAAACCCAGCCGCCCGCGGATGGCCGACGCGGCCCGGGGCCCCGTCAAGGGGCTCGAAGGTCCGGCCCCTTGGGCTCGCTGTAGCCGTAGTCGTGGAACATCTTTCGGCCCTGCGGGCTGCGCATGAGTTCCACGAATTCGCGCGCCGCCTTCGGATGGGGCGCGTTGTGCAGCACGGCGGCGTAGAACACCAGGGGCTGGGTCGACAGGGTCTGCGGCTTGCCGTCGGGGGCGACGATGCTGAAGTGCACGCGCCCGTACCAGTCCCTGCTCATCGCGGGGTCGCTGAGGTTCACCTGCGCCGGCAGCTTGATGTAGGGCAGCTTGTGCGAGATCACCGCGCTGAGATAGCCCGAGGAAGCGTCGATCTGGCCGCTTTCGAGTCGACTGAGCAGCGAAGGCTCGGCGAAGATCTGCGCGCTGTTGTGCTGGTAGTCCCCGAGGATCTTCGCGGCCAGGCCGGGCTGCTTGTAGTAATCCTGCGCGAGCAGCATGGTGAACACGATGTTGCGGCCCTGCGGGTCGGTGCTCGGGTCGGTGCGCCCGAATCGCAGGCCCGGCTGCTCCAGAAGTTCCCACCAGGCACGCCTGCCCTCGGCCGCCTCGCGGAAGGCTTGCGCGTGCGGACCCTTGGGACTGTAGGCGATGACCATCTGCGTGCTGGCCACCGGCACGGCGGTACCGACCAGGCCGGCCTTTTGCAGCACCTCGATGGGACCGGGGGTGATGGACACGAACACGTCGGCCTGGATCTGCCTGTCCGCCAGCAGGTGCGCCAGACCATAGGCGCCGGCGCCCCGGCCCTGGAAGCGCACATGCGCGCCGTGCTCGATGGCCGGGCCCAGGGCCTTGTCCATCAGCGCCCCCATGGAGCCCGCGTAGGCCACCTCCAGCACCGGCTGCGCGGCCTGCGCGCCGAAGCTCGCGCACAGCGCGGCGGCCAGCACCGAGAGGCGGGCGGCCAGCAGGCCGAGGGTCTTGCGTTGCATGGGAAGCTCCTGTCGTCGTGGGAAGTCCGGGCCTTGTCCGGCGTTTGGTTATGCACGGCGGAATATATCGCATGCGCATCGAGGGCACGCCCGCGAACACTTGGATACCTCCCGGACATTGCCGGGCGGGATCGCGCAGGGGATACTGCGGGGAGCCTTCGCGTCGCCACCCTTCCGAGGAGACCTGCCATGCCCCGCCCGCTTCCTGCAAGTACGTTCTCGGCAAGCACGTCTCCCGCGAGCCCGCGGGGGGGGCGTGCCCCGGCAGGGCCCGCGGGCTCGCGATACCCCCTGCTCGGCGTCGCGGGCATCGCGCTGGCCGCCGCCTGCTGCCTTCCCGCCAGGGCCGACACGGCACCCGCGGGCAAGTTCAGCGCCACGGCCAAGGTCTCGTCCCTGGAACAGGCGGCCGCGCAAGGCGCGCAGGTGTTCGCCAACGACACCTTCGGCACCCGCCAGACCTGGGTGCCGCCGAACGCCTTCAGCAACCACCTGATGACCTGCGCGGCCTGCCACACCGACGGCGGCAGGCCCGAGGGCACGACGCCGGCCGGCCAGCACATTCCCAGCCTGATCGGTGCCGCCGCCCGCTACCCCAAGTTCAAGGGCAAGAAGCAGGCGGTGTACACCCTGGAGCGCCAGATCGTGCACTGCGTGCGCGCCGGCATCCTGGGCAAGCCTCCCGCCTACGACAGCCCCGAGATGGTCGACCTGGTGGCCTACCTCACGCAGTTGTCCAAGGGCGCCACCATGGGCACGCAGTTTTCCCGCTGAGCCCGGCCCGCCCCGCCGAGGGCGGGCGCGGGCGCAGGCTCATTTCACGAGGGGCCGCACCGCCGTGAAGCCGCCGTCGACCGGCAGCACCTGCCCGGTGACCCGCGAGGCCCCGTCCGACAGCAGCCACTCGATGGCCGCGGCGACCTCGTCGGCGCCTTGCACGCCGCCCAAGGGGTACTGGCGACCGGCGGCCTCGCGCTGCGCGGGCAGCTTGAGCATGCCGGCGGTCATGGGGGTCTGGGTGAGCCCCGGCGCCACGGCGTTGATGCGCAGCCCCGAGCCCGCGTAGGTGGCCGCCGCGCTGCGCACCAGGGCCTCGATGCCGCCCTTGGCCGCCGCGATGGCTTCGTGGTTGGCCGCGCCCACCCGCGCCACCACGGAGCTGACCAGCACCGCCGCACCCGGCGCCTGCGCCTCGCGCAGGGCCGAGGTCCAGGCTCGCAACACGGCCAGCGCGCTGCCCAGGTTGACCCGCAGGATCTGCTCCCATTGCTCGGGCTGGGTGCGGTGCAGGGGTGCGATGAGGGTACTGCCGACCAGATGCGCCAGCGCCGTCGGAACCCCCACGGCGCGAATGCATTCCTGCATCGCCTGCTGGGCCTGCGCCGCCTGCGTGGTGTCGGCCACGATGCGCAACTCGGCCGGCACCTCGGCCAGGCGCTGCGGGTCGCGGCCCACCGCCACCAGGGTGTGGCCGGCCTCGTGCAGCCGGCGCATCAGCGCCCGTCCCATGCCTCCGGCGGCGCCGGTGACCATCACGACCTTGGGCGTGTCCATGCTGCCTGCTCCTGTTGTCCTGTACGGGCCTTCGGAGGCGCCCCCTCGGGGCCCTGCCCCGGCTCAGATCGAATCGCCGCCGGGCCCGGCGCCGCGAGCCCGGCCCTTGCGCTTGCGGCAGGCCTCGGAGCAATAGCGCACCTGCTCCCAGTTCGCCGCCCACGCGCGGCGCCAGCTCATCGCACGCCCGCAGACCCGGCAGGGCTTGCTGGGCAGGCCGGATTTGTTGCCGCGGTGGCCCGCGTTCAATCGTTGCGGCCTTCCAGCCACGCGTAGGCCGAGTGGTTGTGGATGGACTCGAAGTTCTCCGAGGCCACCGTGTAGGCCGCCACGCGGGGCTCGCCGCGCAGCGCCACGGCCACGTCGCGCACCAGATCCTCCACGAACTTGGGGTGGTCGTAGGCGTATTCGGTCACGAACTTCTCGTCCGGGCGCTTGAGCAGGCCCCAGAGCTGGCAGGATGCCGCCGTCTCGGCGATGGCGATCTGCTCGTCCAGGGTGAACACGTCGCGCAGTTCGGCGCCGATGCTGATGATCGAGCGCTGGTTGTGCGCGCCGTAATCGGAGATGTCGCGCGAGCAGGGGCACAGGCTGGTCACCGGCACCTCCACGCTCTGGCGCAGCACCCGACGGCCCGCGCGCGTCTCGGCGTGCAGGCTCACGCCATAGTCGAGCAGGCTGGACACCCCCGACACGGGAGCGCTCTTGCGCCGGAAATAGGTGGCTCGCAGGGTGATGGCGCCTTCGCTGGCGCCCAGGCG
Organism: Pseudomonadota bacterium; assembly: GCA_021808525.1. Taxonomy (GTDB): domain Bacteria; phylum Pseudomonadota; class Gammaproteobacteria; order Burkholderiales; family Burkholderiaceae_C; genus Thiomonas_A. Next base: position 88,434 of record JAKBBK010000002.1, on the reverse strand, counting down.
GGGCAGCATGGTGTCGAGAAGCCGGCCCAGGCCCTGCGCATCCATCTCGCCCGCATGCGCGTCGAGCACCTCGAGGAAGCGCGACATATGGGTTCCCTTGACCTCCGCGGGCAGCGCGACCGTCATCTGGAAGGTGCCGACGGTGCTCTGGGCATCGCCGGCACCACCGCGCAGGCGCAGCGGGTAGCGCACGTCGCGCACCCCCACCTTCTGGATGGCGATGCTGCGTCGATCGGGGCTGGACTGGACATCGGGCAGGGCAGCGCCCTGGTCACGCAGCATCAGCAGGTCGGGGGAGTTCACGGTGAATCCTTTCAGGTCGGAGCCGGGGCGATGCGACGGCGGATCAGGGATGCTGCGCGAGCAGCTTGCGAATCTTGGCGTTCAGGTCCTTGTTGTCGGGAGAGGTCAGGCTGGAGTAGGCCGCGACCACCTTCCCGTCGCGACTGATCAGGTATTTGTAGAAGTTCCACTTCGGGCTCGTGCCGGACTCGCGGATCAGCTGGGCGAACAGCGGATTGGCGTCGGAGCCGTGCACGTGCGAGGGATCGAACAGCGGAAACTGCACCCCGTAGGTCGCCTGCGAGTACGGCACGATGCGCTGGGGGTTCGAGAATTCCTGGAAAAAATCATTGGATGGGAAGCCCAGCACCACGAAGCCCTGGGGCCCGTACTCGGCCTGCAGGTGCTGCAGTTCCCTCTCCTGGGGACTGAAGCCGCAGTGGCTGGCCGTGTTCACGACCAGGATCACCTTGCCGGCATAGCGGCACAGGTTCACCGGTTTGCCGGTGTCGAGGGAGCGAAAGCTCTGATCCAGCAACGAGGGACAGGTCGCCGCCAGGGCGGGAACGGCGAAGCCCAGGCCGGCCAGCAGCGCGCAGGCTCTCAGCGCGCTCGAGAAGGGGAGTTGGATGCGCATGGCGTTTCCTTTTTGTCTAGGACAATTCGACTCCATGTTCGACAAAACCATGCGAGGCGGGTCGCATACCCAGACTAGTCATAGGGTCTTTAGGCTCGCCGGGTCCAGGAGCCGGGCACGCTACGCTACCGCCATGACCTCCGATCTGCTCGCACTCGCGGCCATCGTGCTGTGGAGTTCCCTGGCCACGCTGGGCGTGGCCCTGGCCCAGGTGCCGCCTTTCCTGCTCACCGGCGCAGGGCTGCTGATCGGCAGCCTGATCGCGCTGCCGCTCTCCGGCTTCGACCTGCGCCGCTGGCGCGTGCCGGGGCCCACGCTGGCGGTGGGCGCGGGGGGGCTGTTCGGCTACCACTTCCTGCTGTTCATGGGCCTGCGCCTGGCGCCTGCGGTGCAGGCCAATCTGGTGAACTACCTGTGGCCCCTGGGCATGGTGGTGATGGCGCCGCTGTTCCTGCCCGGCATGCGTGTGCGGGCCGGCCATGTCGCGGCCGCGCTGCTGGGCTTCGCCGGGGCGGCCACCGCCATCCTGGGACGCGCGGGCGGCGGCTCCATGCTGAGCGGGGGCTTCCACTGGGGCTACGGCTTCGCCTTCGGCGCTGCCCTGACCTGGGCCTCCTATTCCCTGATGACCCGCCGGCTGCCACGCTTTCCCACCGCCGCGGTCGGGGGCTTCGCGGCGATCGCCGGTCTGCTGGCGCTGCTGTGCCACGCCCTGCTCGAAGCGCCAGCCAGCCTGTCGGTGGCGCAGTGGGAACTGCTGGCGCTGCTCGGCCTGGGCCCGCTGGGTGGGGCCTTCTTTCTCTGGGATGCGGCGCTCAAGCGTGGGGACCCGCGGCGCATCGGCCTGTTGGCCTTTCTGACGCCCCTGCTGTCGACCGGCCTGCTCATGGCGGTGCACCATCAGCGACCCGACGCCTCCATCATCGCGGCCACGCTGATGATCGTGGGCGCCGCCTTCTGGGGCAGCAGGATTCGCGGCGAGCGCTGAGCGCTGCGGGAAACCCGGGGCGCTGGCCGGCGCGGATTGGCGCTACCCTGCCGGCATCCACTCGCCAAGCATGGTCGGCAAGCCATGGTCGAAGACCCGTCCGGGGCGGCATTGATCGAGATCGCGGTGGGCAGCGCGAGCGGCGCCGCTGCGGGCGCCGCCGCGGCCCGTGCCTGCCGCGCCCGGCTGCGTTCCGACAAGGTCTCGGTGCTGCTCGTGCATGCCTCGGTGCAGCATGATCTCGAGGCCGTGCTGACCGAGGTGGGCGCGGAGTTCGGGCAAACGCTGCTGATCGGCGCGAGCACCTGCGGGGAGATCGACCAGGGCATGCTGCGCGCCAGCGTGGTCGTCACGGCCTGGGCCTCCCCCCATGTGCGCGGCAGCGTGGGCGTGGGCGACAAGGCCGGCGAGAACTGGCGCGCCGCCCTGGATCAGGCGCTGGCGGCGCCGGCGCTGCGCGCCGCGCTGGCGCCGGATGACGAACTCGTGCGCGCGCGCGCCGAGCGCGGCTCGCAGCTCTTCGCCATGTTGCTGGTGCCGGGGAACACGCTGCGCTACCCCTCCCCCGGCTTCGAGATCGTCGAGGCCTTCAAGCAACGCACCCTGGGGCGCATTCCGGTCATCGCCGGCGCGAGTGCCGACGACTGGCGCATGCAGGGCAATGCGGTGTTCCACGGTTCCCGCGTGCATGCGGACGGCCTGCTGGTGGCGGTGTTCGAGACCGAGCTGAGCTTCGGCATCGCCATGAGCCATGGATTCCAGCCGTCCCCGCAGGCCCTGCGCGTGACGGCCAGCACGGGCCGGGAGCTGCTGTCGCTGGACGGCGAGCCGGCGCTGCCGGCACTGGCCAGGCGTCTCGGCCGCGATGTCCGGCCATTGCGTGCCGAACACATCACACTGAGCACCCGCACCGTGCTGGGGACCCCCGATCCACTGGAACAATATTCCATCAACGTGGCCAGCTACGCCACCGGGCGCGATGGCGTGCTGCTGACCCAGCCGGTGGCGCCCGGGGCCTCGCTGCATGTCATGTCGGCCGGCGAGGCCACGCCCGACGCCGGTGCGGACGCCCTGCGCAAGGCCCTGCTTCGCGGCGCCACGAGCCAGCCCGCCTTCGTGCTCGTGCATGATTGCGCGCTTCGCAGCTCGATCCTCGGCGACGAGACCGCGGCGGCCGAGATCGCGCACATGACCCGCCTGGCCGCGCAGGCTCCGCTGGCGGGCTTTTGCAGCTTCGGCGAGGGCGGCCTGGCCGACGACGGTGTCAGCCGCTACAACAACGCCTCGGTCGCCGTGCTGGTCCTGGGCCGGGAGTTCTCCCGCTCCGCCTCCGCGGCCCGGGAAAACCGGCGCCTGCGCGAGGAGCTGCATGCGTTGTCCGAGCTCAGCCTGTTCGACCAGGCCCTGCGCCAGACCCAGGATGCCTTCGCCATCGCGGACCCCGATCTGCGCTACCGTTTCGTCAATCCGGCCTTCACGCGCCTGTTCGAATACACCGCCGAGGACATCGTCGGCCAGGGCCCCGAGGCACTGCGTCCCCCCGATGGCGACCCCGAGCGAGACGCGGCCGCGCTGGTACGCGAGGCGGTGGCGGGGGGTTCCTTCCACGGGGAGGTGCTGCGCCGCTCGCGCAGCGGCCGGGTGTTTCCGGTCCTGATCTCCCTGAACGTCCTGCGGGACGCTCACGGCGAGGTCCGGGGATTCGTCTGCTCCTACAGGGATCTGAGCGAGCGATACGAGGCTGAGCGAGCCCTGCACCAGGCTGCTGCCCGGCTGGAGCTGGTCAATGCGCGCCTGGCCACGGCGATCAGCGCGTCGGGGCTGACCTTGTGGGATTACGACGCCGAACACGCCCTCCTGCGCCTGGACGAGGGCGCGACGGGCTCGCTGCCGGGGCAGCTGCCGGCAGCGGGTGGAGTGCCCATGGCCGAACTGGAGGCCTCGGTGCATCCGCGGGATCTGCACCGCGTGCGCAGCCTGGCGACGCGGGCGCTGAAGGGGGACGAGCCCGGCTTCCACGCCGAATTCCGCGTGCGCGATGGCGACGAAGCCTGGCGCTGGCTGCGCTGCGCGGGCAAGGTGGTCGAGCGCCAGGCCGACGGCGGCGCGAAGCGCGCGGTCGGCACCGCGCTGGACATCACGGAGTCCAAACGCACCGAGGAGCGCCTGCGCCACGCGGCACTGCACGACGCCCTCACCGGCCTGCCCAATCGCCTGGCGCTGACCCAGCACCTGAATTCGGCGATCGCGCGCGCCACGCGCCACGGGCGCTCGCTGGCCGTGGGCATGATGGACCTGAACGACTTCAAGCCGGTGAACGACACCTGGGGCCACATCGCCGGCGACCGCCTGCTGGTCGAGGTGGCCAGGCGCCTGTCGGGGCTGCTGAGGGCGCAGGATTTCCTGGCGCGCATGGGCGGCGACGAGTTCGTGGTGGTGATCGAGGACCTGGATGCCCGGCGTCCGCTGCACAGCGTGGCCGCCGCGCTCAAGCGCCTGCATCGCGCGGTCGAGCTGCCTTTCGAGCTCGACTCGGCCCCCCCGGTGAGCATCGGGCTCAGCGCGGGCATCGCGCTGTGCCCCGATGACGGCACCGACGCCGACGCCCTGCTGCGCCAGGCCGATGCCGCGATGTACCTGACCAAGCAGTACAAGTCGGAAGGCAGCTGGTGGCGAGCGCATGCCTCGGGCGAGGCACAGGACCCGGTCGCCCCGGTGCTGGAACCCTACGCGCAGCCGGCCCGCCTGCTGCTGGCCCAATCCCAGCTGCACCTGGAGATCATCGAGGAGGACTTCATCGAGGGCTTTTACGCGACCCTGCACCAGAACCCGGACATGCAGGCCCTGCTGTCGGTGCTGAGCCCCGCGGAGCTGGCCGAGCTGAAAAAGCGCCAGCGCGCGCACCTGCGCCTGCTGCTCGACCCCGACACCGGCCAGGATCTGGTGCAGACCACGGGCGCCGCGCTGGGGCAGGCGCATGCGCTGGCGGGCGTGAGCGGCGCCTGGCTGGCCCAGAGCCAGATGAGCTATCGCAACCTGCTGGCGCAGCGCCTGGGGCGCACCATGATGCCGCCCCGCGAGCGTCAGCGCCTGCTGCAGGTGGTCGAGGCCCGGCTGCAGGACGACCTGCATGCCCAGCTGCGCGCGAGCCAGCAGACCGTGGCCGACTACATGGGCATCCTCGCGCATGGCATGCCGCCTCCAGGCACCCTGTGGATCGACGCCATGCGCCGGGAGATCGAAGGTCTGGGGGCCTTGCCGGGGGTCCTTTCCGCCGCCTGCTTCCGCCTCGACTCGGCCGGCGTGTTCCAGCTCGAGGCCGATGCCGGGCCGCAAGGGGCGGCCGTCCGGGCCATCGTGCTGGACCATCGCTATTCCCCCGCGGACACCGGGGCTCCGGTGCAGGCGCAGACCATGGTGGTACGCGCCTGGCGCAGCCAGGCCATCGCCACCCTGGCGTCCTACCGAAGGGCCTATGCCCCGGAAGGCGAGGCCTCGTGGGCACAGGCCGTGCTCGAGCTGGGCGTGCGCAGTGCCATGGCCTTTCCCGTGCTCTCGGCGGCCGGCCACACGGTGGCGGTGGTGCGTCTGCTGGGCGCGCGCCTGAACCAGTTCGAGAGCGACTGGATGCGCCAGTTCGCCGTCGGCCTGCAACAGCGCTGGACCTCGCTGTGGCTGCGCTGCAAGGAGCCCGCGCTGAACGCCGTCCCCGCCAGGCTGGCCACCGCCTACCGCGACCGCCTGTTCAGCGCGGGCGGCCTGCGCATGGACGTGCAGCCGGTGGTCGACCTGGCCACGGGGGCGCTGGCCCGCGTGGAGGCGCTGGCCAGGCTGGTGATGGCCGACGGCACCATCGTCGGCCCCGGCGAGTTCCTTCCGCTGCTGGGCACGGCCGAGCTCGACCGCCTGTTCCGGGCCGGGCTCGACCTCGCGCTGGCCTCGCTGGCGGGCTGGGAGCGCAGCGGGCTGACCATCGAGGTCGCAGTCAACATCGCGCCCAGCACCCTGCTCGACCCCGCCTGCCCCCATTGGGTGGAGCAAGCCCTGCGCAAGCACCGGCTCGCGCCCCGGCGCCTGACCCTGGAACTGCTGGAATCGCAGAACATCGAATCCAGCATGCAGGACCTGGCGATACGACGCCTGACCCAGACCGGAGTGCGCCTGTCCATGGATGACTTCGGCTCGGGCTACAGCAGCCTGCAGCGCCTGGCCTCGCTGCCTTTCGACACGGTGAAGGTCGACCAGAGCCTGCTGGTGCGCATTCGGGAGGACCCGGTACGCACCCTGAGCCTGATCCACAGCGCCATCCAGATCGGCAAGGACTTCGAGCGCACCGTCGTGGTCGAGGGCCTGGAGGACGAGGGCATGATCGAGGCCGCGACCCGCCTGGGCGCCACCTACGGGCAGGGCTACGGCCTGGCCCGGCCGATGCAGCCGCAGGCGCTGCTGCCCTGGCTCACCTCCTGCGCGCGCACGCCGGGAAACGGCGCCATCCACACCGCCCTGGGCGCCCTCGCGCACCATTGGCGACGCCTGCATGACGGCGGGGCGCAGGATCGGGCCGGCGAAGACGAGGCCTTGCGCGACTATCTGCGCGAGCAGGGGCAGGCCGCCGCCCAGGCCCTGCGCTGGCACGCCAGCCTGCTCGAGGGCCTGGAGGCCGAACGCCACGCCGCGCTGCTCACGGAGTGGCTGGTGGAACAGGTGCGCCGGGAATGAGACCGACTTCCTCGAACAGGCCCTTTTCCTCGCGCTCGAAGTGATGCTCGAGCTGGTGCCGCAGGGGCAGCGCGGCGTCGATGAGTTCCAGGCGCTGGCGCGCCGAGCGGATGCGGGCCGGCATGGCGCGCAGGCGCTCGCGCAGCGCCCCGAGCGCCCGCGCGAGCGCCTCATGCTCGGCCTCGTAGGTGCGCCGAGGCCAGCGCGCGGCCCGCGGCAGCGAGGGGAACAGCAGGGTTTCCTCGAGGCGCGCGTGGGCCGCATGCACGGTGGCCATGGCCTCGAGCACCTCGCGGGCCTCCTGCGCGTGGCCGCGCAACAGCGCCAGCCGGGCATCATCGATCAGCGACAGCATGCGCGCGTGCTCGCCCCACAGGCGCTGGCGCAGGCCCTCGAGCTCCGCTCCGGGGGCGGCGACGCCGCCGCCCCCGGCGGGCTGGCGCAGGTACTCCCGCAGCGCCACGGCATGGTTGTGCACCGGATCGCGCGCCGCGAACACCAGGCTCAGGCGATCGTGGGCGCGCAACAGGGCCTCCAGGCGCCTGAGTGCCTGCGGGTTGGCGTCGAGCTCGGCGCGATAGCGGGCGACGAATTCCGTCCACTTGTCCGGATCGTGCGCGAACCACTTGCGCAGGGTCGTGGACGGGGCCACGTCCTTCAGCCACAGGTCGACCGCCACCTGCTCGCGACGCAAGCCCCGCGGCCACAGTCGGTCCACCAGCACGCGGTAGCCGTCGCCAGCGTCCGGCGGCTCGTGGGCACGACGAATGCCCAGCCTGGACGCGAGGCTTCCCCGGGACGGACTCATGCTCCGGCCTCGTCCTGCTCGCGCAGCCAGGCGATGCGCTGTTCGATCTTGCGCCTCCAGTTCTGCGCGATGCCCGGTGCCAGCGCCAGGCGCTGCAAGGCCTGGGGCGCGGGCGCCTCGCGCTGTACGAGCTCCAGCATGGCATCGAGCCGGAATGCAGCCTCGCCGGGCTCGACCAGTTCCAGCGCATCGTCGGGCACCACCCGCCCCGTGCGAAGCACCCGGCAATACCAGCCGTTGCGGCGGCTTTGCGCGATGGCTGCGGCCACACCCGCGCAGTCGAGCTTCTCGTCGATCTTCCAGCAGGGATTGCGCGGCTGGCAGACTTGCAGCAAGGCCTCGCCCAGGCGCCAGACGTCGCCCACGCGCACACCGCTCTCGTCCAGTCCTTCGCAGGACAGGTTCTCGCCGATCGCGCCCGGCCCGAGCCTGCCGGCAAGCTGGGGAAACAGGGTTTCGAGCGCCGCATGGTGCTCGAGCGGGTAGACCTGCACCGCCTTGTCGGGCCCGCCGTGCACCCTGCGGTCGGCCTGCACATCCCCCTCGAAGCCCTCGGGGCCCAGTTGCACGGGGCCGGTCAGGGGCAGCTTGTAGATGCCGCTGAGCTTGCCGGAAGCCGGCAGCGGCCGCACCCCCCCTATGAAAATCCGCACCGAAACCGCGGGCCTCGCTTCCATGTCACGACTCCTTCGGTCCTCACCAGATGGAACGATGCACCCGTGCGCGCGTGGCCTTGATCTGCGAGCGCTGCGCCTTGCCCCGCAGTCGTCGCTGACGCTCCGCGAAGCTGGGTCGGGTGGGGCGACGCTGCATCGGGGCCCGCGCCACCGATTCCACCAGTTGCTCCAGGCGACGCATCGCGTCTTCCCGGTTCAGCTCCTGGCTGCGATGGGACTGGGCCTTGATGACCACCACCCCGTCCTCGGTGATGCGATGATCGCGCAGGGCCAGCAAGCGCTGCTTCACCTCCGGCGGCAGCGAGGAGGCTGCGATGTCGAAGCGCAGTTGCACCGCGCTGGACAACTTGTTGACGTTCTGCCCGCCCGGGCCCTGGGCGCGTATGGCCTTGAGCTCGACTTCCCCGGGCGCGATGATGAAGACTGCTGGCATGGCACCCGGCATGCTACGCCGCCCGGCCCGGCGTCGCCCCGGACCCCGCGAATCGCTAGGATGTCCCGCACCCCCCGCCCTCCAGCCCCTCCCGAGGCCGCCATGCTCAAGCTCCTGATCGGCAACAAGAACTACTCGTCCTGGTCGATGCGCAGCTGGGTGCTGATGCGCGAGCTCGGCATCGCCTTCGAGGAGCAGGTGGTGCGCTTCGACGGCTTCGAGCCCGACTCGGGCTTCAAGTCCGCGCTGCGGCGTGTCGGCGGCGCGGGCAAGGTGCCCCTGCTCGTGGACCAGGGCTTCCTGATCTGGGACACCCTGGCCATCGCCGAGTACCTCCATGAGTCCCACCCGGGGGTGTGGCCGACCGATGCTCGCGCCCGCGCCAGGGCCCGGAGCCTGTGCGCGGAAATGCACAGCGGCTTCGAAGCCCTGCGTTCGCACTGCCCCATGAACGTGGAAGCCAGCCTGCCCGAGGTGGGGCGCGACATCTGGCGCGACCAGCCCGCGGTGCGGGCCGACGTGGCCCGCATCGAGCAATTGTGGAACGACGCCCTCGCCGAGCACGGCGGCCCCATGCTGTTCGGCGCCTTCAGCAACGCCGACGCCTGCTTCGCCCCGGTGTGCATGCGCCTGCGGACCTATGCACTGCCCCTGGGTTCCCGGACCGAGGCCTATGTGCGGCGCGTACTGGCGCTGGCTTCGGTACGCGAATGGACCGAGCAGGCCCTGGCCGAGCAGGACTTCCGGCCCTTCGAGGAACCCTACCGCAGCGCCCCAGGCTGAATGCGGCCCGGCCCGGCGGCTGCCTCCTCCGCGCGGCTCCCCGCGCCGCGGGCCGGGTCTCACTCGAGCATGGCCTGCAGGCCGTCGCTGAGCTCGGCCAGCCCGGGCATGCCCGCCTCGATGGCCTCCAGGGAAAGACCCAGGCGCCGCCCCACCACCGCGGGGAAGGCGGCAGCTCGCTGCTCGGCCTCCCAGCCATGCAGCTGTGCGCGTGCGCGCCATGCGCCCAGATGCACGCAGGCGGCGGCGTCGGAGAACTCCCGTCCCTCCAGCGGCATCGGCGCCTGGCGCAACGCGAGCACCATGGCCTCGGGAAAGCGCCACAGGCGCGCCAGCTCCGCGGCCACGTCCCCATGGTGGAAGCCCAGTTCCCGGCGTTCCAGTTCGGCCCGCGCGGCTTCCAGCACCGGCATCTTCCGGTCCAGCGACGCCATGGCCTCGGGAGCCGCTGCGTGCAGGTGCAGCTGGCCGATGCCGTGCATCAGCCCGACGGTGAACACCTCATCGGGCTGCGCCTGCGCCTCGGCGGCCAGCCAGCGGGCGGCGCAGGCGACGTGCAGGTTGTAGCGCCAGAAGGCCGGCAGATCCACGCCCGGGGTCTTGCGAAACGCGGCGGCCATGCCGTTGCCCAGCACCAGGTTGCGCACCATCACGAAGCCCAGCATGCGCAGGGCATCGTCGACCGAGCCGATGGAGCGCGGGAAATGGAAATAGGCCGAATTGGCCAGGCGCAGCAGCTTGGCGCTGAGCACCGGGTCGGCCGAGATCTGCGCGGCCACATGGGTGAAGGAGACCTGCTCGTCGCCGAAGCTGCGCATCAGCTCCTGTACGACCTTGGGCACGGTGGGTAGCTTGTGGGGTTGATCCAGCAGGCTGCGGAGGGTCGGCATCGAGGTTCCCGGTGAGCTCGTGGGTTGGTTCAGCCCGCGGGGCTCGCGCGGCGGCGGCGCGCCCCCCGCGCCTGGCCCGGACCGGGCGTGGGCGCCTCCAGCGCGCCGGTCAGCTTGCGGGCCAGCGCGATCACGCGCTGCGGGTCGGCCCCCAGGGTGTCCATGAGGAATTCGATGATCTCCGAGCGCGGATTGGCCAGCGTGGGCTCGATCATCATGACGGCCGCCGCCAGCGCCAGCGCGCGCTCGCGGCTGGGCCGATCCGGCAGCATGCTCTCCAGCGCGTTGAGCGCCTCGACGGGCGCCACCGCGGTGATGCGCGCCTGCTCCTTGAGCAGCCGGGTCCAGTCGACGGGGGCCGGCGGGCCCCCACGCCCCCGCGCGGGAAGCTTCGCCAGCAGCAAGGCCAGACGCAGGCTGCGCCGCTCGAAGGCCCCGATGGACGCCATGCCGGCCAGCACGATGCGGCACACGGCCTCGGCGAAGCCGCCCTGATCCACCTGCTCCAGGGCCTGCGTGCGGGCCTGCTCGATCTGCTCCAGCGCGCGCGCACGCGCCGGCCCGGCATCGGGCGCATCGGGGGGAAACCAGCGACCGAGCCCGGCGGGCCCGTAGAGCTGGCGAGCCCAGGCGACGGCGAGGGCATCGCGCTGCTCGCGCAGTCGGTCCAGGCTGGCGCGCAGGCCCGCGTCGACACGGCGTTGCGCGTCGAGCAGGGGATTGTCGGCCGGCGCGGGCCTGCGCCGCGCACGCGCCTGGCCGGCGAGGCGCCGGATGGTCGGAGCCGCGGGGGAGGCATCGCTGAGCAACTCGCGCTGCAGGCGCAGCGGATGCAGACGCCCCAGGGCATCGCCCGCGGCGCGGTTGGCCAGCGCCCGCACCCAGGGGCGCAGGCAGGCCTTGTACCAGCGCGCGTTGAGCTCGGACACCTTGGCGACGGTCGAGAACAGGCTTTCCTCGTCGCGTCCCTCGGGGTTGAGCGCCAGGATGTCCTGCAGGGTGCGGTGTTCGTAGTGCACGCTGTAGTCGCCCGGCTCCAGGCGGTCCCAGCGTGGCACGTCCACGCCGTCCTTGGCCTGGAGCCTCATCTCGTACAGACCGGGCGGCAGGCTCTCGATCACGTCCAGGGAGCTCACGAGCTGGTCGTGCTCCTTGCGCGCCACCTCGCCGCCGACGAAGATGCCGAGGTGGCCGACGCTTTCGTGCAGCACGTAGACGATGGTGCGGCCGGCCGCCGCGATGGCACGCTCGTCACCCCAGGTGTCGATGATCCAGTTCAGCGCCTGCGGCACCGGCGTGATGTTGTCCCCATGCGAGGCGAACACCACCACGGGGGAGCGGATGGCCCGCAGGTCGATGGGGCGCCCCGCGTCGAGCACCTCGCCCCGGGCCAGCTTGTTGCCCACGAACAGGTCCTCGACGATGGTCTCGATCTCGGCCCCGGTCATGCGGAAATATCCCCCCCACCACCGCTCGAAGTCCAGGAAGCGGTCCGCCTCGCCGTCCACCTCGGCCCAGAGCTTGTAGTAGCGGCTCCACCAGGTATTGGCCGGATGGAGTTTCTCGAAATTGTCCACCAGGTGGGCGCCGTCGAAGCGATCGGCCCCCAGGTCGGCGGCCAGCGAGGCCAGCCAGGTGCCGCCCAGCATGGCCCCCGCATAGCGCATGGGATTGAGCCTGGAGCCGCCGGCCCAGTAGGACAGGGGCGCGCCCACCACCATCAAGGGGCCGAACAACTCGGGCCGCGTGGCGTTCAGGGCCATCATCGCCCAGCCCGCCTGGCAATTGCCCACGACCACCGGCTTGTCCGGACAATGCGCATGGCGAGCGATCACGGCCTCCAGGAAGCGCGCCTGCGCATGCATCACGTCCGACAGGGTCTGGCCCTCCTCGGGCTGGGGCCGGAAGGTCACGAAGTACACCGGGTGCCCCGCGCGCATGGCCACGCCCACCTCGGAATCGTTCTTGAAACCGCCGATGCCCGGCCCGTGGCCGGCGCGGGGATCGACCACCACGAGCGGGCGCAGGTCCTCGCGAGCCGGCAGGCCCTTCGGGGGGATCACCCGCAGCAGCGCGTAATTGCAGGGACGCTCGAAGCTGGCGCCGTCCAGCACCAGCTCGTGCTCGAACTTGAGCAGCGCCGGGGTTCCGCGTTCGAGATGCTCCCGATAGGCATTGCCGCGGTCGAGCAGGGCCTCGAAGAACAGCGCGGTGCGCTGCGTCGCATCCACCCAGTAGTCGCGCAGCTCGGCCGGCGTGGCGATGCGCGCCGGGGCGGCTGCGGCGGCCGCGGCGGGCGCGCGCGGCGGGACGGTTCTGCGGGTGGCCATCGCATGATCCTCGAACACGGCGCCGGGCCGTGGCCCTTCGATGTGCGCGATGGTAGGCCGCGGCACCCCGTCGCGGCAACGCCTGCGGCCGCATGGACCTCAGCGCTGGCCCATGCGCGTGGCGCCGAACAGACCCTTGTGGGTCGAGGGCTGGCAACGCCAGTACTGCGGCGGAGCCGCCACCTGCGCGCCCAGCGCCGCCGCGGCGTGCCAGGGCCAGCGCGGGTCGTACAGCATCGCGCGGGCCAGCGCCACCAGGTCGGCCCGACCCTCGGCGACGATGGCCTCGGCCTGCTCGGGCTGGGTGATCATCCCCACCGCGATCACGGGCATGCGCACATGGCGCCGGATCTCCTCGGCGAAACCCACCTGGTAGCCCGGGCCCACGGCAATGGCCTGCTGGGGCGACAGCCCGCCGCTGGACACATGCACGTAGGCGCAGCCGCGGCCATCCAGCTCCTGGCACAGGGCCACGCTCGAGGCCAGGTCCCAGCCGCCGTCGACCCAGTCGCTGGCCGACAGGCGCAGGCCGACGGCCACATGCGCGGGCGTCGCCGCGCGCACCGCCTCGAAGACCTCGAGCACATAGCGCATGCGGTTTTCCAGCGCGCCGCCATAGGCATCGTCGCGCTGGTTGGACAGCGGCGACAGGAACTGGTGCAGCAGGTAACCATGCGCCGCGTGCAGCTCGATCACTTCCAGGCCCAGGCGCGCGGCGCGCAGCGCCGAGGCCACGAACGCTTCCCGGATCCGCGCCAGGCCGGCACGGTCGAGCGCGAGCGGCGCCGGCTCGCCGGCCCCATGGGCGAGGGCGGAGGGCGCCAGACAGGGCCAGCCGCCCTCGTCCGGCCGCAGCAGGGAACCCCCCTCCCAGGGCACGCGACTCGAGGCCTTGCGCCCGGCGTGCGACAACTGCACGCCGATGCGGATGGGCGCATGGGCCCGCACGGCCTGCAGCACGCGGCCCAGCGCCGCTTCATTCGCATCGCTCCACAACCCCAGGTCGCTGGGGGTGATACGCCCCTCGGGCTCGACCGCGGTGGCCTCCAGGAGCAGCAGCCCGGCACCCGAAATGGCCAGCTGCCCGAGGTGCATGAGATGCCAGTCGGTGGCACAGCCCTCGATGGCGGAGTACTGACACATGGGCGCCACGACGATGCGATTGGCCAGCTCGAGCTCGCCGAGCCGGATGGGGTGGAACAGGGAAGCGGTCATGATGGGGTTTTCAGGCGGGAAACGAGCGGCCCCGGGCTCTCAGTCGGGAAGCCCGGTCTTCACGGTCTCGGGCAGCATCCAGGGCAGCACCAGACCCAGCAGGTAGACCAGGCCGATGATCAGCGCCGCCTGGCTGATACCCCCGAAGGAGCGGATCAGGGTACCGGCGATGATCGGGAACACCCAGGCGATCAGGCGTGCGGCGTTGAACACCACGCTGATGGCCGTGGAGCGCACGGTCGAGGTGAACAACTCCACCGGATAGATGGCCATCCAGACATAGGCGCAACCCAGGGTGAAGAATCCGTTGATGGGCGCGATCACCATCATCGCCCCCACCGTGTGGGTGTATTTGTAGGTGATCACGGTGGTCACCAGGCAGCCCACGAAGGTCAGGAACATGAACAGGCGGCGCCCGATGGCGTCGGCGACGAAGCCGGCGATCATGTAGGCCACGATGGCCCCGACGGTGTAGGAGATGGAAACCCGCGCGCCCCAGACCGGAGCCCCGGCCAGCCCCTGCGCCTTGGCCAGCCCGATGGTGAAAATGGGCAGCCAGCTCGAGATCGCCCACCAGCCCGTGGTGGTGACGATGGACAGCACCGTGGTGATCACCGTGCGGCGCCGGGCCGCGGGGTCGCGGAACAATTGCATCAGCGAGAAGGGGCGCCGCGCGCCGGCCCCGCTCGCCCCCGTCGCCCCGGCCGCCTGCTCGGTCGGCCCCCAGCGCCGCGCGCGCACGGCCTCGCGCCACTTCTCGGACTCCTCCACGCCGCGGCGCAGATACAGCACGAACAGCGCCGGCAGCGCGCCCAGCACGAACATCAGGCGCCAGCTCTGCGCGCCCAGGGGGTGGGTGGTCGACAACACATACCAGGCCACCGAGGCCAGCAGGGTTCCCCAGCCGAAGCCCGATTGCAGGAAGCCGGCGCCCTTGGCCCGCGCATGCTGCGGCCAGGTCTCCGCCAGCAGGGAAATGCCCGTGCTCCACTCGCTGCCCAGGGCCAGCCCGGTCAGAAAGCGCAGCGCGCACAGGGTGACGAAACTGTCGGCGAAGGCGGTCAGCCCGGAGAACAGGGCGTACAGGAACACCGACCACAGCATCATGCGCTTGCGCCCGATGTAGTCGGCCAGCACCCCGCCGACCAGTCCGCCCAGGCCCCAACCCAGCAGGGTGATGCCGATGGCCGTGCCCGCGTACACCGGGAAGGAAGCCAGCTGCGCGGGAGCCAGCAGCGCGTGCAGCATCGGCCCCAGCACCATGACCAGCGCGATCGCCTCGTAGCCGTCGAACACCCAGCCGAGGAATCCCCCCGTCAGAACGCGCCAGTGCATGGCCGTCAGGCCGGTGCTCCAGGACACCGGGGTGGCCCCCAGGGTCGCTGTGTCTCTCGTCTCCATCGTGCTCCTCCTGTAGCGGTGAGTCATGATCCCCGCGCGGCGCCGGGCTGCAGCGGCGAGCGCCCTCGGGGTCTCGGCCACAGCTTAGGCGCGCCACCGCCTTGTGGATTCGAAAGTCGTTGACTTATCCTTAACCTCTGTTCAAGTCAAACCGAGCATGGACCGCGCCATCAACCCGGCCCGCTTCGATCTCACCACCCTGCGACTGTTCGTCGCGGCCGTGGAGAGCGGCAGCCTGACCCTGGGCGCCGAGCGCATGGCCCTCAGCCTTCCCGCCGCCAGCAAGCGTCTTGCCGCGCTGGAAAGTCATATCGGAAGCGTTCTGCTGCAACGCAGCAAGAAGGGCGTGACCCCCACCGCCCCGGGCCTGACCTTCCTGCGCTACGCCATCGGCATCGTCGCCGGCACCGAGCAACTCTCGATGGCCATGGTCGACTACCACCGGGGAGCTGGCGGACACCTGCGCCTGTGGGCCAACACCTCGGCCTTCACGGGTTTCCTGCCCCAGTTGCTGGCGCGCTACTCGGCCGCCTACCCGGCGGTCATGCTCGACCTGGAAGACGCCCTCAGCGAGGAAGTGGTGCGGGCGGTCACGCGCGGCAATGCCGAGCTGGGCGTCATCGGCAACAACACTCCCCTGGGCGAGCTGCGTTCGCTGCCCTGCGACAGCGACGAGCTCATGCTGGTGCTGCCCGCCGCGCATGCGCTGGCCAGGCTCGACCTGGTGCCGGTCGAGGAGGTGCTGGAGCACGACATCGTCGGCCTGAGCCGCGCCACCTCGCTGATGCGCCAGGTGGCGTCCGCCGCCGCCGCCAAGGGGCTGAACCTGCGTATCCGGGTGCAGGTGCGCGGCTTCGACGAGGTCTGCCGCATGATCGCGGCCGGACTGGGCATCGGCATCCTGCCTCGCGCCGGCGCCGCGCCGCATGTCAAGTCCATGGGACTGGCGCTGCGGCGCCTCAGCGGCATCCCCACGCGACGCGGGCTGCTGCTGGTCCTGCGCGACGAAGCCGCGCTGTCGGCCCCGGCCAGCGCCTTCGTGCGCATGGCCCGCGAACGCTGCGCGGATTCCCCGGACGCGGATCAGCGCGCGGGCGCAGGCTGATCTGCTCGGCTCGCGGCAAGCGTGCCAGATTCACGCCGGGGTACGTATACATCCAACGCTTCGAAGCCTTCCACCGAGCTGTAATCCCGTGCGATCAATGCCAGCAACGCGGCAGGCATGCGAGTTCGGTCGCCCTTGACAAACATCAACAGCGAAAAATGATCTCGTGCGAAGGCTCGGACAACCGCACCCTGCGCCTGCATCGGGTAGGAAGTTCCAGGATGCCACCACAGCGGAAGCCCCAGCGGGGAACGAAGCCCGAGGTCCGCGTAACAGAACTCGATACGCGGACCGCAAAAAACTCCGTCTGGATGGGGAATCTCCCTCAGCGCCCGAAGCATCTCCTTGCGAACTTCGATCATATGCGGACCTACGGCCAGTCCGTCGAAATATCCTTCGCGAATGGTAATCAGCCGGGCGTCCTCCCAAAAAACGCCCGGTCCGACATCGTGCATGCGCTGACGCACCCAGCCACCTGTCGCGGCCCCGAGCAGCGAGACAACGACGCCACCGACCAACAAATTCCGGGTGACGGCGGCCCTCGGTCGGGAAAGACAGATCATGGACACCGCGGGGAGCACGGCATCGTTGTACTTGCTATCCCAATCGGTGATCAAGGGAAGTACCGAAACCAGCAGGCCCGTGCCCCAGATCGCCCACGCTGAAACGTCCTGCTCGGCGCTCAGGTCAGCTGAAACCAGGAAGACCCCAAGGAACAGGCAAATTGCAGCCATGAGAATTGCGTCGTAGTTTCTCTCATATACCGCCATGCCGATCAGTGCGGCGGCCAACAGCGCAACTATCAAGGGATCAACCCCTTCGGTCCGGGATCGCCTCACTGCCCGAGTCAACAGGTAGCCCAAGGAAAACACGACCGCGGCCAAGATCACCGGCGCCTTGAACGGCAGTGCGGCCTCTTGCTGCCTCGAGACTCGAGCACGGCCCAATACATAGGTGAATGTATGCACCAAGGTCGCCACGCCCATGTGAAGGCAAAGCATGATGACCACGGCTGTTGCGAGCACGCCGAGAACCTGAATTACCACAACATGCAGGCAGACCCTGCGCTTCGCGGGTTGCACGAAACCGAGCCCCATCAGCGCGAAGCTCGTCGCAACGACCAGCGGAGCTCCGAGATTCTGTTTGGAGAAGAACAACAGACCCGCCACGGCGGCCAGAAGCATTCTGGCGATCTTGGCGCGTCCATCTTTCCCCAACGCAGACAGGCAGACGACGCAATAGACAATGGCGATCCACTGCGTCATCGCCGAATGCCAGATGTGATTCGTGTAGAGCAGTGGCAGCGCCAGCAACAAGGACGTCAGGACCAGCTTCCACGGCTCGAATTCGCGCGGCCAGAATGCTCCCAGACATGCGATACAAAATGCGAACAGCGCGCAGTTCACCCACAACAAACCGAACCACGTGGGCGCTGCGATCCAGTTCTCGACCTGCAACAGCAGGCCGAGACTGGCTGGAAAGGTCAGGATGAAGCTGCGGCCAGGAATCTGACCCGTGCTCAACCGGTATTGAAAATCAATCAGCGGACTGAGGTCATATCCGCCGAACTGCCGGTGAAAGACGTCGAAGGCGAAAGCAATGCATGCCGCTGTAAAAAGGACCAGTCCCAGGGTAATTGCAATTTTTGGGTTGATTTTCATGGTGCAGTGTCCAGGGCGCGTTATGTACGAGGCGCGCCTATTCATCGCCTTGATCGCGCTTGTGCGCAGGTGGGGTCCGCAGCCTTCAGGGACGCATGAATCGGCGCGGGGAGGCCCCCAGCACCCGCCTGAAGGCGGTGGAAAAGCCGCTCTGCGAGGCATAGCCCACCGCCTGCGCCACCTCCGAGACGCGAACACGCGGCTGCTCGAGCATGCGCGCGGCGATGCGCATGCGCAGCACGGTCAGGAAGTCCAGGGGCGCGAGCCCGGACACCGCCTTGAACCGAGTGGCGAAGGCCGTGCGCGACAGGCAGGCCAGCTCGGCCAGGGAGGCCACGGTCCAGGCCTGGGCGGGCCTTGCCTGCATCGCCTCGATCACCGGGCTCAGGCGCGCGTCGGCCAGTGCCGCCAGCCAGCTGGCCACGTGTCCGGCGGACTCGGCCAGGTGAAAGCGCAGCACCTTGATCAAGGCGATGTGAACCAGATGCTCGACCACGAGTTCGTGGCCCGGCCGCGCCGCCTGCAGTTCCTCCATCATCTGCTCGATGCAGGCCCTGAGCGCGCGACGCGCGGAGGCGTCCTCGACCCGCACGACGGGCGCGAGCCCGTCGAACAGCAAGCCAGCGAACCCGCTCTCGAACTCCAGGTGCGCCGCGAACATCATGCACCGGCCTCCCCCGTTCCAGGTGCCGACGGAGCCATTGCTGCGACTGGCGAACACCACCGCGGCCTCGGTGCGCGGCAAGTCGAGATCACTGGCCAGCACGAAGGGCCGACCGCTGCACAGCACCACGCAGTCGCCGGCCCGAAGTCGGGTCGCCTGCTCCACCGCGTCGACCTGGAGCAGGCATTCACCCGAGGCCACGCAGTACAGAAAGATCCCTTCATGCGCCGGAAAGCCGATGGCGATGTCGCCGCCCACATCGGTCGCGCCCACCGCTTGGCCTCGCGGACGCGACAGGCGGATCACCTCCGAGAGTGCGTCCATGGGGGCTTGGCGCGTCTGAACGAATCACAAAAAACAAGGGACGCTCGATCATAGATGCATCGGGATCGTCGACCTACAGTTGCGCATCCAAGCCCGACGGCGAACTCCCGCAGCGACTTCCTCGTACCCGCACCCCATGACATCAGCTCCCCACCATGCCGCCTGGCTGCGCGCGGCCCGACAGTCACTCACCGTCGGCGAGGCCCCGCCCACGCCCCCTGGGCCCGGCCAGATCCTGGTTCGGAACCGCGCGATCGCCATCAATCCCTTCGACGGCATCGTGCAGTCGCTGGGCAGCGTGGTGACGCCCTGGCTGCGCTACCCGGCGGTGCTGGGTTCGGACCTGGCCGGAGAGGTACTGGCCGTGGGCCCCGGGGTTTCGCGCTTCGCCCCGGGCGATCGCGTGGTCGGCCTGGCCCTGGGTGTGGAGAAGGCGGCGAACCACGCGGCCGAGGGCGCGTTCCAGGAGCATGTGATCCTGCGCGAGGCCTGCACCGCGCGCATCCCGCCCGGACTGGCCTACGAACAGGCGGCCGTGCTGCCCCTGGCCTTCGCCACGGCGGCCTGCGGCCTGTTCCTGCCCCGGCACCTCGGGCTGCGCCGTCCCTCGGTCGCTTCGGTCGAGCAGGCCGCCGACCAGGCGGTGCTGGTCTGGGGCGCCTCGACCAGCGTGGGCAGTTGCGCCGTCCAGCTCGTAGCCGCCGCCGGTTACGCCGTCATCGCGATCTGCTCGGCACGGCAGTTCGAGCACGCGCGCCGACTGGGAGCGAGCGCCTGCGTCGACTACCACGACCCCGCGGCGCGCGAGCGCATCGTGGACGCGCTGGGCCGCCGCGAGCTCGCGGGCGTGCTGTGCCTGGCCGTCGGAGCGGCGGGCGCCTGCATCGACGTGGCCGCACGCTGCCCGGGCCCCCGCAAGGTGGCCATGGCCAGCACCCCCGTGTCCCTCGCGGACGCCCCGCTGGAGGGGCAGTTCGGCTGGAAACTGCGCCGGCTTGCACGCCTGGCCCTGGGCTTCGCCGGCCTGGCCCTGCGCGCACGCCGCGGGGGGGTGCGCACCAGCGCCATCTGGGGAAGCTCGGTGGTCCAGGATCCCTGGGGCAGCCGGCTGTTCGAGGACTTCCTGGAGCCGGCGCTGGCCTCGGGCCGCTTCCGGCCGGCGCCGCAGCCCCTGGTGGTCGGCAGCGGCCTCGAGGCCATCCCCGAGGCCATGGCCACGTTGCGCCGGGGGGTCTCCGCCAGGAAGGTCGTGGTCGCGCTGCCGGGCGCCCTCCCCGGCTGAGGCCCGCTACATCACCTTGCCGAGAAACTCCCGGGTCCGCGGGTCCTTGGGCGCGCCGAACAATTCCGAGGGCGGGCCATGCTCGACGATCACGCCGCGGTCCGTGAAGTACACGTGGTCCGCCACTTCCCGGGCGAAGCCCATCTCATGGGTGACCAGGATGCAGGTCATGCCCTCGGCCGCCAGTTCCTTGATGGTCAGCAGCACCTCGCCCACGGTCTCCGGATCCAGCGCCGCCGTCACCTCGTCGAACAGCATGACGTCGGGGTTCATGGCCAGCGAACGCGCGATGGCCACGCGCTGCTGCTGCCCTCCGGACATCTCCCCGGGGAAGGCATGCTCGCGACCGGACAGGCGAACCTTCTTCAGCAGCGCGAAGGCCCTTTGCTCGACCTGCCGACGATCCTGGCCCAGCACGTGGACGGGGGCCATCATCACGTTCTGCAGCGCCGTTCGATGGGGGAACAGGTTGTACTGCTGGAACACCATGCCCACGCGCCGGCGCAGGGCGAGCTTGTCCAGGCGCGGGTCATGCACGTCGATGTCGAACACGCGGATCGACCCGCTGTCGAAGGGAGTCAGTGCGTTGATGCAGCGGATCAGGGTGGACTTGCCGGAGCCCGAGGGCCCGATGATGCAGACCACCTCCCCCTTTTTCACCGTGAGCGACACGCCCTTGAGGACTTCGGTGTCGCCATAGGATTTGCGCAGGTCCTGGATGACGACGGCGACTTCACCGGAGATGGTCATGGATGGGCAGCTCAGATCTTCACCGCGAAGCGGCGCTCGAGACGGACGGTGTAGCGGGCGATGGGATAGCAGTACGCGAAGAACCACAACATGATGTAGCCGTACAAGGGGGCCAGGATGTCGGTGCGCCCGCCCTCGGCGGCCGTGACCTGCGACGCCAGGGTCATGACCTCGTTGACCCCGACGATGGACGCGAGCACGGTGGAGGTGGTGAGAATCGAATACAGGTTCATCCACGGCGGCAGCATGCGCTTGACGCACTGGGGCAGGATGACCAGCCACAACTGCTGCCGGCGGCTGAAGGCCAGGGATTCGGCCGCCTCCCACTGCCCCGACGGAATCGAGGACACGGCCCCGCGCAGGATCTCCGCCACGTTGGCCATCACCGGCAGGCTCAGCCCGACCACGGCCTTGAACCAGCCCGGCAGGGGAATGGTCAGCCCGCCCACGCGCAGCTGGAAGGGGATCAGGAAAATGGCGAAGAACAGCAGCACCAGCCAGGGCGCATTGCGGAAGAACTGGGTCAGCACCCAGGCCAGGCGCCGGGTCCCGTGGGTCTGCGAGATCAGGCCCAGGCCCAGCGCCACGCCCAGCAGCGTGCCCAGGCCCATGGAAAGAAAGCTGATCAGGATGTTGAAGCCGAAGCCCCGGAGCAGCAGCGGAGTCCAGCGCACCAGAACGGCCAGCACCCCGGCCTGTTGCGGCGTGGCCGCGGCATCGGCCACGCCGCCGCCGATCAGCACCAGCAGCACCAGCGCGGCTCCATGCCAGAGGCGCAGCCTCGGCGCCTGCCAGGGCTCGGCCCTCGCGAGCGCTTCGGCGGGGGGCGCCAGCACGGCCAACGGCCTGCCGGTCTGTGTCGTCGGCATGTTCATCGCGAATAGCCCGGCAGGCGCAGGCGGTGCTCGAGCTTGTGCATCAGGAACACCAGCAGCCCGACCAGCGCCACGTAGGCGAACAGCAGCACGACCATCATCACCGTGACGTTGGACTCGTCCGACCAGATCTGCGCCGAGGCATACAGCAGCTCGGGCACGGCGATCGCATAGGCCAGCGTGGTGGTCTTGATCAGGTTCACCAGGTTGTTGTTCAGGGCCGGCAGGCTCACGCGCAGCGCCAGCGGAAGCACGATGTGCCGGTAGGACTGGAAGCGCGTGTATCCCAGCGCCTCGGCGGCCTCGATGGTGGCCGACGGAACCGCCTCGATGCCCGCGCGGAAGATCTCCACGTTGAAGGCTCCGGCGAAGAAGGTCAGCGAGATACAGGCCCAGATGAAGCCGCTGACCAGGGGCTGCGGCAGCCCGATGGCGTTGGTGGTCTTGGGCAGCAGGTTGCTCACGCCGAAATAGAAGAAATACATCTGCACCAGCGGGGGCGTGTTCCGGAACAGCTGGATGTAGCCCTGCACGATGCGCCGGGTCCAGACCATCCTCGAGCCCTGGAGCCAGGCGCCCACGACCCCCACGATCACCGAGCCGAGCACGCAGACCACCGAGAGCTCCGCGGTCACCAGGAAGCCGCGCAGGAACCTGGCGCGGTCGAAGGGGTCGTAGACGATGGTGAGGTTGATTCCGCTGGTCTGGGACAGATGGCGGAACCAGGCGACGATCTCGTTCATCACGCGTGCGCCCAGGCAAGCCCCGGGAGTCGGGTGGCCGCCGCCCGCGGGGGCGGATGCCCCGACTGCGGACGGCGGAGGGTGGCCATGCGATCAGGACCCGACGGCCTTACTTCGCGCTCTTGTACTGCTCGTGCAGTTTCTCCACATAGGCGGAATGCTGGGTGATGCCGAACTGGGTCTCGAGCTTCAGCACCTCGCCGGTCTTCGCCCAGTCGAGCGACATCTGGTTCATGAAGTCGTGGAAATCCTTGTCCCCGAGGCGCGTGGCCATGCCCCAGGGCTTCGCATCCAGGGTCTCCAGGGGCATGTCGTAGCCGCTCCAATCCTTGTCCAGCAGCTTGCCCTGGATGAAGGTGTTGTCGAAGATGAAGCCGATGCAACGGCCCTGCTTGAGCGCCGTGAGGGCCTCCGCGGTTCCCGTGAACGCGACGATGTGCACGCCGTACTTCTGCTCGGAATCCTTGTTGTAGTAGGTGCCCTGGATGCCGCAGACCGACTGCCCCTTGAGGTCGGACCACTGGTGCGCCTTGACCTTGTCGGACAGCATCACGTTGTAGCCCGAGGCGTAGTAGTAGGGCTCGACGAACCACACGTCCTTGGCACGCTCGGGGGTCACGTTCATGGTGGCGATCAGCAGGTCGATCTTGCCCTGCTCCAGGAACTGCATGCGGTTGGAAGCCGTCACCGGCACATATTCAACCTTGACCCCGAGCTTCCTGGCGGCCTGGGCGGCCAGCGAGGGCTCGATGCCCTGGATGCTGCCGTCCGGCGCGCGGAACCCGAAGGGAGGGTAGTCCGCCTTCACGCCGACGATCAGGGTGCCGCGGTGCTTGATGGTGTCGAGTTCACCGGCCTGCGCGGCCACGCTGACACCGGCGGTGAGCACAAGCCCGAGGGCCAGGCCTTGGATCAGGGAAGAGAGTTTCAATTCATGGCTCCATGAGAAGGTCATCGAAGGGCCCGTGACGCCTCGCGCCGAGGCCGATTTTTGGTTGCATTCTGAAGTATGTTGATTCGCAACCGAATCCCTTGTCAATAGGCGTGTGTACCGGGCTTGTCGAAGCGACACGCATCGATCAGGCGCAAGGGTGCAGCCGGCAGCCTGCCTTTCACCGAGCCCTCACCGAGCTCGGCGCGTCCCCGCGGCCTCAGGGGTCGATGCGCCACCAGCGCCGCGATGCCCGCACCGCATAGCGAGCCCGGTACTGGGAAGGGGACAAGCCGGTCTCGCGCTGGAACAGGCGCCGGAAGGCACTTCCGTCCCGATAACCGCAATGTTCCATGATGCTGTCCAGGTCCATCATGGTGACCTCCAGCAACTGCCTGGCGCGCTCGACCCGCAACTTCTGCAGGTAGCGCAGCGGACTCATTCCCACCACCTCCCGGAAATGCCGCAGCAGCGTGCGCGTGCTGACCGAGGCGACCTCGGCCAGCGCGTCCAGGTCATAGGGCTCGTGCGCATGGTGCTCGATCCACTGCCTGGCCTTGTAGACCACGCTGTCCCGGGTCACCGAATGCACGCCGGACAGATGGATTCCCGATTGCCGATACCGTGTGGCCTCGTAGACCAGGGCGTTGGCGCCGATCTGCGCCAGCTCCTCTCCCGCGAAATGCCGTACCAGGGCCAGGGCCAGTTCGGTGTGCGCGCTCATCGCGCCCGCGCTGAAGATGTCGTGGTCCACGATCACCGGGGCGTCCATGCGCAGTCCGACCCCGGGGTAGCTGCGGGCGAACCATCCGGCGATCAGCCAGGCCACCGTGGCCTCCCGACGGTCCAGAACCCCGGCTTGCGCCAGCAGGACCGAGCCGTTGTACAGCGACGCCAGCGCCCCTCCCGCGCGCCTGTGCTCCTGGATGAGCCGGATGACATCGCCCGAATCCCTGAGCATCTGGACCAGATGGGGAACGTTGCGCATGTCGACACCGGGCACGACCAGGGCCGTGCGCTGGGGAGGCAGGCGAGGCGCCACGGGCGGCGGGCGATCGGAGGCCTCCCACCACTCGGGCAGGGGCAGCTCGCGGCCCTGGGCATCGATGACCCGCCAGCTCAGCGGAGCGCCGCGCTTGCGGGGATGGTGCATGCGCCACATGCGATTGGACATGCGCAGCACGTCGATCACTCCGAACAGGGAACCTACCAGGCAGCCTGGGCTGTACAGCAGATCGATGCGTGCGGACATCGGGACCCCCGAGTTGGCGAAAACGGCTTGTATCGTGGCGAGAATCGCCCGTTCCGTGCTTCGCGATGGTATCCGGTGAAGCTCCTGCGACGAGGAAACATCTTGGAGGCCCGCGTGGCGCATGGCCTATTGCTGCCTGGCGAAATCAGCTTGATGATTGGCGGTTCCGGCACGCCTCGCGGCATCCTTGCCTGCCTAGACTGGACCTTTCCGATCCAGGAGGAGATTGCATCGTGCCTAGCCTGCCCCACAAATCCCTGCTCACCGCGATCGCCGCGGCGGCGCTGCTCGCCGGCTGCGGCGGCGGGTCCTCGTCGCCGGAGAGCGGAAGCACCGACACGCTGATGTCGAGCCACGCCGTGGCCGCGCTGTCGACCAGCCAGTTGCAGAGCCTGCTTGCCACGCGCTACGCAGGGCAGACGGCGGCGCAGCAACTCATCGGCGCGCCGCAGTGCGGCGTTCAGGTGGACAAGTTCGTCTACGCCACGGTGGGCGGCGAGGGCGAAACCACCGACGCCTCGGGCGCGCTGATGCTGCCGACCGGAGCGGGCACGCAGTGCCAGGGCCCGCGGCCCATCGTGGTCTATGCCCATGGCACCGCCATCGACCGCGCCGAGGACATGTCGGCGATCAACGACCCGACGAATCCGGCCTATGCAAGCTCCACCCGGGTCGCGCTGATCTTCGCCGCGCATGGCTACATCGTGGTGGCTCCGAACTACGCCGGCTACGACGTGTCCACCCTGCCCTACCACCCCTACCTGAATGAAGCGCAACAGTCCCAGGACATGCTCGACAGCCTGAGCGCCGCGCGCCAGTTGCTGCTGCAGCCGGGAAGCCCGGTCAGCGACAACGGCAAGCTGTTCGTCACCGGATACTCCGAGGGCGGGTACGTGTCCATGGCGACGCTGCAGGCGCTCGATGCCCAGGGTCGCCCGGCCACGGCCGGCGCGGCGATGTCCGGGCCCTATGCCATGCTGGCTCTGGGGGACGAGATCTTCCTGGGCCACCCGAACGTCGGCGGCACGGCCTACCTTCCGTTGCTCGCGAATTCCTACGCCCATCTCCGGCATGGCTCGATCGACCCCTCGCAACTGTTCAGCAGCCGCTATCCGAAGGCCGACACGCTGTTCCCGGGCACTACCGATTTCAGCGGCTTCGCGAGCCTGGTGGCGAATGGCGACATCCCGGCCAGCGCCTTGTTCCAGTCGCAGGCAGCGGCGCCCGGAGCGCCCGGCTTCTCCACCTCGGCCTATCCCTCCCTGGCCTCGCTGCCCGAGGGGGCGCCCTTGTATGGCGCCGGGTTCGATGCCTCCGACTACCTGGTCGGCACGGCGTTCCGTGCCGCCTATGTGGCCGATGTCGACGCCCACCCGGATGGCGGGGCTCCGGTCGACGGCTCGGCACCCGACCTGGCGGGCACTCCGCCGGCCGTCGCGGCCGATCCGCAGTTGCTGCTGCGCCAGGATCTGAAGGCCAATGACCTGCGCAACTACACACCCAGCATGCCGCTTCTGCTGTGCGGAGGACACGGCGACCCCGAAGTGCTGTGGAACCAGGGGGCCGGACTGATGACCGCGATGCTGCGCGGCAAGGAAGCCAGCGATCCTTCCCTGCGCTTCGTCACCCTCGACCTGGACACCAGCTCCGGCAGCGCCGGAACCTACGTGCAATACGGCTTGAGCCCGGCGGTGGACAGCGCGATGCAGGCCATGGCCTCGCAGGTCCAGGCCGCCTTCACCGGTTACCAGGCGGCCGTGGATTCGGCGCTGGGACCGGCGCTGGGCCTGGAGGCCTATCACACCGACGAGCGTCCCTATTGCACGGTGGAGGCACGAAGCCTGTTCGACCAGTTCTGATTCCCACGCCCGCGTTTCAGCCGGCGCAAGCGCCTGGGGCAGGATGCAAGCCGAAGGCGAATGCCTCCCGGGAAAGCCCGGGACGCCCTGCGCGTGCCCCTCGGGCACAATTTCCCGCACCAGGCGCATCGTGGGCGCTGACGGTGGAGAACAGGCATGCGCGAGGATCTGGCGCCTTCCGCGATGGTCGTGCTCGAGCCGGGCCTGGCTCTGGCCTTCGCCAGTCGCGAGGCGCGTTCGCTTTTGCTGCTGGACGCCGAGGCGCTCGAGTTCGGCCCCATGTGGCTGCATGATCGCTTGGACGAGGCTTCGCGCGCGGCCCTGCGGCATGCCCTGGCGCAGGATCCGGCGGACGGCCCCGGGCAGGCCCTGCTGCTGGCCCTGCGCCCCGATGTCCTGGCTCCCTGCGGTCGCACGGTGCTTTTGGAGCTGCTCGAGCGCAACACCAACGGCGCCTGGCTGGCTCGACTGCGCAGTGCAGCGCAGCCCGCGGCGCAGGAGGCGCCGCTGGTCGATCCGAACCTGTTGTTCGAGAACATGACCACCGGCTTTGCCCTGCACGAAATCCTCACCGACGAGCAGGGCGCTCCCGTGGACTACCGCTTCGTCCAGGTCAACCCCGCCTACGAGGCGCTGACCGGGCTTCGTGCGCGGGACCTGGTGGGGCGCCGCGTGCTGGAACTGCTTCCCGGCACGGAGCCCTTCTGGATCCAGGCCTTCGGCGAGGTGGCCCTGGGCGCGCCTGCCCGGGAGCTGGAGAACTATTCCTCCGAGCTCGGCCGCTGGTACCACGTGCGGGTGTTCTCGCCGAGACGCGGCAGTTTCGCGGTGATGATCGCCGACATCACCCAGCGCAAGCAACTGGAGCTGGCGGTCCTGCAAAGCGAGCGCCTTTTCCGCACGATGTTCGAGCAGGCACCTGCCTGTGTCGCGCTGATCCGGCGCGGCAAGCTGCACACGGTGAACTCCGCTTTCCTGGAAGCCTTCGGCTACTCGCAGGCCAGCGAGCTGGAGGGGACCGAATTGCTGGGATTGCTCGACGCCGGGCAGCGCGCCGCCGTGGCCGGGCAGATGCAGGGAGGCTGCGACCCGAACCACGCCGCGCCGGCGCTGCGCACCCGGGGACTGCGCTCCGACGGCATGAGCTTCCCCCTGCTGGTGTCCTTGCGCCAAGTGCATGTGGACATGGACAGCGAGCCGAACCATCTGATGATCGGCATCGACCTGTCCGAGCGCGAGCAGCAGCAGCACGCCATCGAGCACCTGCGACGCCATGATGCCTTGACGGAGCTGTACAACGCCCGGGCCTTCGAGGAGGCCGTGGCGCGCGAGGGCGAACTCAGCGCCGCCCAGGGAGGCTTCGCCTGCGTGGCGCTGCTGGAGCTCGAGGGCCTGGGTTCCATCAACGAGGGCCATGGGCGCTCGGCGGGCGACGAATTCCTGCGTGGGTTCGCGCGACGCCTGCGCGCCTGCACCGATGCGCGGGGCGCTCCCGCGCGCATCGAGAACGCACGCTTCGGTGTCTTGCTGCCGCTGCGGCCTGGAGCTGGGGCCGGCGTGGATCAGGTGCTCGAACAGACGATCGAACACGCACGCGAGCAGGCACTCGAGCAGGCGGTCGCGCTGCAGGCGGCGATCGCTCATCCCCAACTCGTCGCCGGCCAGCTGGTGCCCGTTCGCACCACGCTGGGCATGGTTGTGTTCCGGGGCTCGGAGACCGACGCGCACGAACTGGTACGAAGGGCGGCGATCGCCGCCCGCCATGCCCGTCAGGACTCCGCGCGGGCCATCGGGGTGTTCGAGGCCTGGATGCTCGATGCCGTGGTGCGGCGCCATGCCACGGAAAGCGCGCTGCGCGAAGCCATCGGGGCCGAGCAGTTCCGCCTGCATTACCAATTGCAGTTCGACCACGAGCGCCGGGTGATCGGCGCCGAGGCTCTGCTGCGCTGGCAACATCCCGAGCAGGGGCTGCTGGGGCCCGGCTCCTTCCTGGATCTGGCCGAACAATGCGGCCAGATGGACGCCGTGGGCCGCTGGGTGCTGCGCCGCGCCTGCCTGGACCTTCGGTCGATGCCCCGCGAAGGCCCCGCCGCGCACCCATGGCCCCCGCTGTCGGTCAACGTCACGGCGAGCGAGTTCCACCGCGAGGACTTCCTGCCCAGGGTGTCGCAGATCCTGCAGGACACCGGCGCCAGGGCCGAGTCGATCAAGCTTGAACTCACGGAGGGCATGTTGCTCAGCAACTCGGAGCACACGGTTCGCCGCATGGGCCTGCTCAAGCAAATGGGTTTTCAGCTATCCCTGGATGACTTCGGGACGGGTTTTTCCTCCCTGGCGTATCTGCGGCATTTCCCCTTCGACGAGATCAAGATCGACCAGGCCTTCGTGCGCGCGCTGGAGACGGACGGGCAGACCCGCGCGATTGTCGTGGCCATCATCGACCTGGCGGACAAGCTCGGATTGCGAGTCATCGCCGAAGGCGTCGAGAACGAGGCGCAATGGCGCATTCTCATGGAAAGCGGCTGTCGCAGGTTCCAGGGATTCCTGCTTGCCCGACCCCAAGCTCTGGAGCACATGCTGGAGCAGCTCGGCTCGGCGAGCCGGACTGCCGGCACGGCCACCGGGGGCTGAGCCCTCGTCAGGACGATTCCAGCTTGGGGCCGACGGGGTAGGGATCGGTCTCGGCGGCGGCGCTGGCGCGGAAGCGGGATTGGTAAAGGTACAGATACGCGGCCTGGAAGCTGGCGCCCAGCAGGAAGGGCGCGGCCAACCATCCGCTGTCCATCATGACTCCGGCGACGAGGGGCCCGAGGGAGCGCGGGACCTGGCGCGCGATGGAGCTGATCGCGCCCGCGAAACCCCTGCGATGGTTGCGCACCAGCCGGGCGGTGACGGCGGCGCGAAGTCCGTTGGTGCTGCGATTGAGGGTCTTGTGCAGGAGATAGGCGGCCATGGCCCAGGCCGGCCCGGGCGCCAGGGGCATGAGCACCAGCGCCACCAGCGCGGCCACGCGCAGCGGAACGATGGCCCCCATCAAGCCCAGGCGCGAAGTCAGGCGCGCTCCCAGCGGCGCGCTCAGGGCGGCAGCGACGAAGCCCGCCGCCATCAGGGGGGCGATCTGCCCCGGGCCGAGCCCGAAGCGCCTGGCGAACCAGTAGGAGACCAGGGGCCCGGACAGCCCGATGCCCGCGCCTTGCAGGAGATTCACCAGTCCCAGGTTGCGAAGATGGCGGTTCTCTCCCCTGCGCGTGTCGCGCTCGCGTCCGGGCTCGGGCTCGATGGCTTCGCGCTCCCGCCCATGCCGGTCGCGGGCCAGCGCCACACAGGCCAGACAGGCCAGGGCGAACACGAGCGCGAGGGGAAAGATGAGGTGGTAGTCGGCGGCGCGGGTCGGCGCTACGTGGCCCAGCGCCGGCAGCGCGCCCAGAGCGGCGCCGACGGCCATGCCCGCGAAGCCGAAGCTGGTGTTCAGACTGAGCAGGCGGGTGAGTGGCTCGCTTTTGCGCAGCCCCTGGGTCAGCCAGGCCTGTTCGATGGATCCGAAGGGCCCGGCCGATCCGTTCGCGCCCCGGCCGAAGGCCCCGGTGATGGCCGCCAGCGAGAGCACGGCTCCGGAGGGATGCAGGCTCGCCGCGGCACAACTCAGCACGTACAGGATCTCGTAGCCGAGCAGGAATCGCTTGCGCCCCCAGCGGTCGCTGGCCGCCGCGAGCAGGGTGAGCACGACGGCGAAGGCCAGGCCGCCGGCCAGTACGGCTCCGATGCGCGCGGCATCCCAGGCGCTGGCGCGCAGGAACAGGGCGAAGTCCGCTGCGAGGACCCCCTGGGCGATGCTGCGGAACCCGCGGGCAGCGATCAGCAGCCGTCGATCGCGTTCAAACGCGTGCAAGGTCTGTGGATGGGGCATGGGCTTGCGGGGCCACGATCCGCCCGCTGGGGCGGGATCCGGTTTCGGGAACCAGGAAATCCAGGACCTGGGACACCAGGGCGGTGCGTCTGACGAGGCCGCCGAATCCATGCGCGCCCTCGGGGAGTTCGATCAGGTCCAGGCTGGCCTGGAGGGATTGCGCTCGCGCCGCCGCCAGCATGGCCTGCACCCAGCTGCGCGCACGCTCGAGGCGCGTGCGCCCCTGGGCCTGGTCGAGTCGCTCGTCGCGGCGCAGCAGCCTGCTGTGCGCATGCTCGCGCTGGCCCACGAACACGCGCCCCGGCACGCGCAGATAGCGCCAGGCCTCCAGACGGGGGAATTCCGCGGGGGGATGCGCGGTACCCAGGGGGAAGTGGAGGGCCTCGTCGGGGAATGTGTACCAGCCGGGCGCGCTCAGGGCGTAGCGCCGGACCATGTCGGGGTGGGCCATGACGAACCTGTGCACGAACTGCGCACCGCCCGAATGGCCGAACATGCGCAGGGCGCAGGGGTCGAAGCCGTGGTCTCCGGCCAGATCCGCGACCAGTGCGATCAGGTGCAGGTCGGCTCGCTGACCGTGCCCCGGGCGCCCGAGACGCTGATAGTCGGGATAGTGCCGGGCGTCGAAGCAGGGCACGAGCAGATGGCAGCCGCGCGTGCGAGCCTGCGCGGAAAAAGCCCGCAGTTGCTCGGGTGCATTGCGGCGCACTCCGTGCACGGCAATCAGCAGGCTCGCGCACGGGGCGGCGCCTGGAGCCTGCTGAAACCAGTAGTTCAGGGCTCCGAAGCGTCGCGCCGCGGGCTCGGCAACGGGGTCGCTCGCCATGGGCATCACTCGCCGCGCCGGCGCAGGCGCTCCAGAAGATCGGGCAGCTTGGGAAGCACGCCGCACAGCACGGCCGGAGTCGAGAGTTCCTCGATGGTGCAGGTGGGAACCTTCAAGGCGGCCCCGGCCTCCCGCGTGGCCAGCGGGGAGGCCGTGAGCACGCCGCTGACCGCCACGACGGGAAGGCCGCGCTGCTCGAGCCAGGCGACTCCAGCGATGGCGCTCATGGCATCCGGCGCGGCGAAGACCACGGCATCGACCACCTTCGCGAACAGGCGGGATTGCACCAGCGCCGAGGTTTCGCGCTGCAGCAGGCCATCGGCTACTTCGATGACCGCGCAATCGACCCCGGTGGAGGCCAGGTGTCCCGAGAGATCGCCCAGGATGCGCTCCACGATCGCCGGATCCAGGCCCGCGGTGGATGCGTGGCCCATGTCGGTGAAGTCCAGCACGGGCGACGCCCCGGCGTCCTGCATGAGCCAGCGGTCGCCGCCGGCGCCGGTGCCGGTGATCTTCGCCGCGCCCACGCGCATCCCCGCGCGCTGCAGTCCCGCGATGAGATGGGCGGCGGTGGTCGTCTTGCCGGCGTTCATGCTCGAGCCCAGCACCGCGATGCACAGGGGCGCACGCCCGCGGGCGCCTCCCAGGGCAGCGCGCCGCAGGTTGAGCACGCCCTGGGAGTCGGCCAGCAGGCCCAGGGGAGTGATCTGCGTGGCGGGCTTGATGCTGGCGTGCCGGCTCAGGACCCTGGCGGCCACGCCTCCGCCGGCCACCAGATGACAGGGGGAAAGATCCTCGGGGATCACCGCCTCGAACTGGTCCGGCGCGTAGCGCTGGCCGTAGGCGACGACGATGGTGTCGCCGGGCCACAGGCGTTGCCGGCGTCCGTCGGCCGATTCCAGGTGCTGGTGCATGCCCAGCTGCGTGACCCGGGCGACGACCAGGTCGCCGGCACGCGGAGAGGCCTCGACCAGGGCCAGTCCCTTCCGTTGCTCGAGAGCGATGCGACGCACCGTGTAGGCCGCCTTCGCCGAGCGCAGGCCCTGGGAGGTGGATTCGGCGGCGGTGGCGCCGGATCGTTGGGCGGCCGGCGGCGCTCGCATCGCGTCGACCGTGCCGGGAAGAATGGCTTGTTGCATCGTGACCTCCAAGGGGATGGTGCATGGGACAGCACCGCTTCACATCGTGGAACACACTTTAAATGGGAAATTTTCCCATGCAATGACAATTAGATGATCTTACGTTTCTTACGTTTCGTAACGTCTGCCGCATGGCCAGGCGGGTTCCCCCGGCGGCACGGCGCTCAGTGGGCGGTGCGCGAGCCTTCGTTCAGGTCGTGGACCAGCTCCGAGGGCGCGCTGGCGCGCGCCATGGCCGGCCCCTGGCCTACCTCGCAGCCTTCCCAGCGCAGGAACTGGAGGTCGGCATCGGAGCCCACGCCGTCGGCGATGGTGAGCGCCCCCAGGGTCTGCGCCAGCGCGATCAGCGAGCGCGCCATGGCCGCGCGTTGCGGCTCCTCGGCCACGCCGTCGACAAAGCACCGCGGCAGTCGCAGCGACTCGAAGCCCAGGCTGCTCAGGTAGGGAAGCGCGATGGTCGCCGCGCCGAAGTCACGAAACACGAAACCGACCCCCGTCTGGCGCAGACGTTGCATGGCCTCGAGCAGACTGGATTCGGCGCGCTGCACCACGGCCTGGCTCAGCCACAGGTCGATCTGCAGCGAGGGAGCGCTCAGCTCGCCCAGGGCCTGCAGCAATTGCTGCAGGTACGGGGGGTCGTCCAGGAACTCCCCGATCAGCGGAAGGCTCACCCGCAGCCCGCTGCCGAACTGGGCCTGCCAATGGCGAGCCCACGACACGCCTTGCCCGAGCAGCCAGCGCATCGTGCGCACCCGCGGCGCGCCCATGCCCAGACGATCGGCCACCTGTTCGGTCGACAGCAGACCGCGACGAGTCTTCCACTTGGCGATCAGCTCGACCCCGTACATGCTCAGCGAGTCCAGCCGGAGCTGGGCCTGCGCCTGCAGGACGATGCGCCCTTCGGGCGCGGCGTCGTCCAGCTCCCCGGCCAGTTCCAGGTCGCGCGCCCGCCCCTCGGCGTCGCCTCGGCCGCCATGGCCGCCGAGCGAGCGTGCGCGGCTGTAGCCGCGCAGCGCCGCGATGACCGTCGAATGCAGGCGTTGCGCGGTGATCTCGGTCTTGAGCAGGTATCCGTTGATCTCGTAGTCGACGATCACCTCGCGCTCGGGCGCCATGCCGGGCTGGCCGGTGCGCACGATGATCTGCATGTCGTGGTTGCCGAGCTTGCGGCGCACGAATTCGACCAGGTGCATGCCCGCGTCGTCGGTCTCCATCACCACGTCGAGCAGCACCAGCGCGATGTCCGGATGGCGCCCGAGCAGGTCCCGCGCCTGCGCCGCCGAGGCCGCGCTCAGCAGGTCCACGGCGGCTCCCTCGAAGCGCAGTCCCCGCAGGATCAGTTGCGAGACCTCGTGCACCGCGGGTTCGTCATCGACCAGCAGCACCTTCCAGGGTGCGCAGGCCGCGGTCGTCGTCTGGGTCTCAGGCTGCATCGCCGCCTCCCGGCGCCTGCCAGCGCAGCGCCGTGCCCAGGCGCCCCGAATGCCGGGCCTGCAGGGGGATGCGCAACAGGAAATGCGCGCCCCGCCCCGCCGGCTCGCCCAGCTCGACACTGCCTCCGAGCTGCTGGGTCACCACCTGGTGCACGATGAACAGTCCCAGGCCGCTGCCCCCCGCCAGGCGCTGGGTGGTGAAAAAAGGCTCGAACACCCTGGCTCGCAGCGCGGGGTCGATGCCGGGTCCGCTGTCGCTGTAATGCAATTCCACGATCTCCTCGACCACACGTGCCTGGATGTCGATGCGCCCCCCGCTGGCGTGCACGAAGCCATGCTGCAGGGAGTTGACCACCAGGTTGCTGATCACCTGCTCCAGCGACAGAGCATAGCTGTGCAGCTCGATGCCCTCGGGCATGTCCAGGCGCACCTCGACCCCGGCGGCCTGCAGCCGGGGCGCCAGCTCGCGCAGCACTTGTTCGACGTGCGCACGCAGCTCGAAGCGCCTGCGCGACTCGGTGATCTGGTCGACCCCCAGACGCTTGAAGTTGCGCACCAGCTGCCCGATGCGCTGGGCGTTGGACTGCAGAAGCCGGGCCGAGTCGGCGGCGTCGCGCAGGTACTGCGACTGTTCCCCCGGATCGAGGCTTCCGCGATCGAACTGCTCCTGCACGTCCCGCGTGCGGTCGCCCAGAAAGGACGCTGTGCTGATGGCGATTCCCGCGGGCGTATTGATTTCATGCGCCACCCCCGCGACCAGGCCGCCCAGCGCCGCGAGTTTTTCCGATTCGACCAGATGCCGACGGGCGCGCTCCAGGTCATCCATCGACTCCAGCAGATCTCGCTCCGCCTGCTCGCTGCCCTCGTGGAACAGCACCACCCACCACACGGCCAGCGAGGCCAGCAGCAGGGTGGCCAGATACAGGCGCCACAGCACGTTGACCATGGCGCCATCGGCCCCCTGCCGGTCCAGGCCCATCAGGCGGTAGGTCAGCACGAAGGTGGCGCCCAGCAGCGCGGCGGTGCCGGCGAACAGGACGAGGAAACGCCCGACCCGCCGCAGCACATGGGGCTGGAAGCCGATCGCGGCCGCCGGAGCACCGGCCGCGGCGGCGGGTGCCTGCGGCGTCTTGCACAGATCATGGCAGTGCAGGTCGAGGCCGCAGCACAGCGAGCAGATCGGGCCGCGGTAGAAGGGGCAATCGGTCATGTCCGGTGCCTCGTACTCGCGCTCGCAGATGCAGCATTGCACCAGCTGGGCGCTCTCGCGATGGCGGTAATGCAGGTCGGGGCGCGCCAGGTAGTAACGCCCCCGGGTCGCGTAGCCGATGCCGATGGCGGCGCAGAAGGCGGTGGCCAGGGTGAGATAGCCGAAGAAGGCCGAGGCGGCGCGGCCGAACAAGCCGGCATAGGCCAGCATCCCGACCAGGCTGGCCAGCAGCATGGCTCCGCAGCCCACCGGATTGATGTTGTACAGGTGGGCGCGCTTGAACTCGATGTAGGGCGGGCTGATCCCGACCCGCTTGAGTACCACCAGGTCGGCCACCAGGGCGCCGATCCACGCGATCGCCGTGGTGGCGTAGACCGAGAGCACGAGCTGCAGGGTGGCGAAGATCCCCAGCAGCGCCAGCAGCAGGGCCACCACCACGTTGAACACCAGCCAGACCACGCGCCCGGGATGGAAGTGCGCCAGGCGCACGAAACAGTTCGACCAGGCCAGCGAGCCGCTGTAGGCATTGGTGACATTGATCTTGAGTTGCGAGACGGTGACGAACACCACCGCGAGCCCCAGCGCCAGCGCCGGCGACGCCATCATCGCGCGGTAGGCGTGGTAGTACATGCGCACCGGCTCGGTGGCCTGCGCCGCGGTGCTGCCCAGGCGCAAGGCCAGCACCGCCAGCAGCCCGCCGGCGAGAATTTTCAGGGCACCGATCACAATCCAGCCCGGGCCCGCGGCGACCATGGCGGCCCACCACGAGCGGCGGTTGGACTCGGTGCGTGGCGGCAGGAAGCGCAGGTAGTCGGCCTGTTCCCCGATCTGCGCGATGAGCGCGAACAGGACCCCGGAGGCCGCGCCGAAGGTCAGCAGGTCGAAGCCGCTGCCCGTGCCGGCGCGGCCCGGGAAGTCGACCCAGGCGCGGAGCGCCTGCGGGTCCCGGCCGACGATGAACAGGAAGGGCAGCACCATCATCAGCAGCCACACCGGCTGGGTCCAGGACTGCAGGCGATTGATCCAGGTGACGCCGAAGAACACGATGGGCAGGATCACCAGGGAGCAGATCAGGTAGCCCAGCGCCAGGTTCAGCCCGAAGCCGAGTTGCAGCGCCTGCGCCCAGATGGCCGTCTCGATGGCGAAGAAGATCAGGGTGAAGGCGGCGTAGATCAGCGAGGTCAGCGTGGAGCCGATGTAACCGAAGCCGGCGCCGCGGGTCAGCAGGTCGATGTCCACGTTGGCGGCGGCACACCAGTAGGCGATGGGCTTGCTGACCAGGAAGATCAGCAGCGAGACCGCGAACACCGCGGCCAGGGCGCTGCCGAAACCGTAGCTCAGCGTGATGTTGGCGCCGATCGCCTCCAGCCCCAGGAAGGAAATCCCGCCCAGCGCGGTGTTGGCCACCACCGACGGACTCCACCGGCGGTAGGAACTGGCCGTGTAGCGCAGCGCGTAGTCTTCCAGCGACTCGTTGGCCACCCAGGACTGGTACTGTCTGCGGCTGCGACTCATGGTCCTCGATGGTGTCTTGCGGACGCTCCGCGCCCGCTCGGAGCGACACGGCGGGCGGCCGTGCGCGATGCAAGCTGCGCAAGTGTCGCTTGCCCGGTTGCGCCGTGCAACATCCGTTTGGGTGAAAGCAGACCTTGCAGATGGTTTGACAGCGCCTGCGCTGGGCCAAATAATGCGCGAAATTCAAACAGGCGGCGTCCGGACCGGAGCGCGGGCTTGCGCCCCGCGGATACGGCACGCCGCGCCACGACCCACGCGTGGCGATGGAGACCAAGGCATGTACGCTTCGCATGGGCCCGATCCGGAGCACGCGTCGCTGGCCGATCTCGCGCGCTCGATCCATGGCGCCAGCATCGACCCGCAGGCCTGGCCGGCCGCCCTCGAGGGCATGCGCCAGCGCCTGGGCGCCAGCGTGGTCATGATCGGGCATCACGACTTCGACAGCGGTGCCGAGTCGGCGCTGTTCGAGGCGCCGCTGGATGCGGACTTCTGTGCCCAGATGGCCGCGTTCTCGGCGCGCAACCCCTGGTTCCTGTCCAGCGAGGACTATGTGGCGGGCCGCGTGGTGGCCGGGGAAGACCTGATCAGCCCCCACGACCTTCGACGCACGGATTTCTACCGGGATTTCCTGCGGCCCCGCGGGCTGCTGCACAGGTTGTGCGGAGTGCTGCGCCGCGACCGCCAGGGCATGCATTTCCTGAGTGCCCTGCGTTCGGAATCCCGGCAGGGCTTCGGTGACAGCGAGCGCGGGGAGCTGCAGCAGATGCTGGCGCATGTCGCGCTGTCGCTCGAAAGCCAGTGGCGCTGGCAGGAAGCGGCCGACATGTCCCAGGCCCTGCTGGCGCTGAGCGATGACGAGTCGCAGGCGCTCATGCTGGTCAGCCGCGAGGCACGCCTGGTGCACCGCAACCGCATGGCCGAGCAGTTGTTGCAGGAGCGCGGCGGACTGGCCGCCGAGGAGCAGACCCTGCGCGCCGCCAACCCGGCCGAGCAGCGCCGGCTGCGCGAGGCCATCGCGCGCGCCTGCGACGACCCCGCGGCCGGGGAGCAGCCCCAGGTGCTGAGCCTCGCCGGCACGGCCGGCGCGCAGCCGCTGGTGGTCGTGGTCCGCCGCACCGGGCCCGTGTTCCAGCGCGGTGCCGGCAGCCGCCGCCCGCTGGCGCTGCTCTCGGTGCGCTGCGCGAACGCCAGCCACGACGCCCTGCGCTGCGTGTTCGCGCGGCACTACGAGCTCACGCTGGCGCAGGCCCGGGTGAGCTCGCTGATCTACGGCGGCCGCTCCCTGGCGGCGATCGCCGCGTCGCTGCACGTGTCGGAGAACACCGTGCGCAGCCACCTCAAGCAGATTTTCCAGAAAACCGGAACCCACAGCCAGATGGACCTCGTGCACCTGCACGCGCGCATCTGCCCCGGCTGGACCTGAGGCCCGTCTCACCCGAATGGGTGAGAACCGTCTCACCCATTCGGATCGAGTTCCCCTCCCCCGCTGGTCGCGCAGCCTTGCCCCGGGCGCGGGATTCGCGCGCCTCGCCCGCGACCTAGGATGCCTTCCACCTCGTGCAGCTGCCGCGGAGGGCTTCGCCATGACCCTGCTTTCGATCGCCGCCTTCGCCGTGCTCGGCGCCTTCGCGCGCTACGGGCAGACCCTGTTCGTGCAGGGGCTGCTGGGACGCCAGTTCCCCTTCGCCACGCTGTCGATCAACGTGCTGGGTTCCTTCCTCATGGGGCTGCTGTTCTTCCTCACGCTGGAGCGGCTGTCCATCTCCCCGGCGCTGCGCACGGGCATCCTGACCGGTGGGCTCGGCGCCTACACCACCTTCTCGACCTTCTCCCTCGAATCCCTGAGCCTGTTCGAGCAGGGCGAGCCGGCCAAGGCCCTGCTCTACATCGTGGGCTCCTGCGTGCTGGGCATCGGCGCCGCCGCGCTGGGCGCGTACCTGGCCCGCGGCATCGGAGGTGCATGATGAGCGACGTGACCATGGTGCGCATCTACCTTCGCGAGGGCGACCATCGCGACCACCACAACCTGGTGCGCGAGTTGTTCGCGTTGCTGCACGGCGAACTCGGTGTGCGTGGGATCACCGTGTACCGCGGCGTGGCGGGCTATGGAAGCCGCGGCGAGACACATGCCGATGACCTGCTGCGACTGGGAGTGCACCTGCCGCTGGTGGTGGAGTTCTTCGACTCCCCCGAGGTCGTGCGGGACGCGCTGCCGCGGCTGACAGCGCTGCTGCCGGGCGGCCACATCGTGTCCTGGGACGCGCGCTGCCCCGATGAGGCGGACGCCACGCCTGCCCTCACCCATTCCGGTGAGATGGCACCGCGGCCCTGAGGGAGCATCGATTCCCCGCTGCGAGGGATTCCAGCGGAGCCAGGACTTCCTAGCATCGATTCCAGGCTGGACATCGGCCGCGGCGGCGGATGCCGCGGCCCCATCGACCGGAGGAATCCATGGCCCTGTACGAATACGCCTGCCGCACCCATGGTGCGTTCGAGATCCTGCGCCGCCTGGGCGAAGCCCCCTCCCACGCGGCCTGCCCGGTCTGCGGCAGCGAG
The DNA here is from genome assembly GCA_021808525.1 of Pseudomonadota bacterium. Taxonomy (GTDB): domain Bacteria; phylum Pseudomonadota; class Gammaproteobacteria; order Burkholderiales; family Burkholderiaceae_C; genus Thiomonas_A. The sequence continues at coordinate 49,239 of JAKBBK010000002.1, read as the reverse complement.
GCCGCGCGCGTGATTTCCGCGCCCGCGCTGGTGATCGGGCGTCGCGCCGCCTTGTTCACGGCCATCGACGGCGCGCAGAAAAGCCGCCACGAACCCGAGGTGGTGACTTCGCTTCCGCCCTCGGGAGCCCCGCGGCGCCAGGTGCGCATGACCCCCGATCTGTGGAAGCTGCCCAGACCCTGAAGCCGCTGGCGGCGACGCAGCATAGGCGCAACACCCCATCCCGCGACGCCGGCGGCGCAGGCCCGAGGCGAACCGGGGAAAGGAGGCAGCAGGCAAGGCCACCCCAGGCATGCATTCGGCAAGCGCAGTTCCCGTCACCCACTCTCGGACTGAGGTATCGAAATGCCCAAGAACCTGTTTCCCCTCGACAACACCAAGAAGTTCAAGGACCAGAAAATCGTCGGCCACAATCGCTGGCACCCCGACATTCCGGCGGCCGTGCACGTCAAGCCCGGCGACACTTTCCGCGCCGACTGCCGCGAGTGGTTCGACGGCGCGATCAAGAACGACGATTCGGCCGAGGACATGCGCAACGCCCCGCTGGCCGGGGTGCACGTGCTGTCCGGCCCCTTCCATGTCGAGGGCGCCGAGCCGGGTGACCTGCTGGTGGTCGACATCCTGGAGATCGACTCCTGCGACCAGGAGGACTCGGGGCCCTTTTCCGGCATGGGCTGGGGCTATACCGGGGTGTTCGCCAACAAGAACGGCGGGGGCTTTCTCACCGAGCGCTTCCCCGACGCCTACAAGGTGATCTGGGACTTCAACGGCGACGTGGCGACCTCGCGCCATATTCCCGAGGTGTCCTACGTGGGCATCCACCACCCGGGCCTGATGGGCACCGCGCCATCGGCCGAGCTGCTGGCCAGGTGGACCGCGCGAGAGAAGGCGCTGATCGCCACCGATCCGATGCGCGTGCCTCCGCTGGCGCTGCCTCCGCTTCCCGACAGCGCCATCCTGGGCTCGCTGAGCGGAGCCGAGTTCGAGCGCGTGGCACGCGAGGCCGCGCGCACCGCCCCGCCGCGCGAGAACGGCGGCAACCAGGACATCAAGAACCTGACCGCCGGCAGCCGCATCTTCTACCCCGTGTTCGTCCCCGGAGCGAAGCTGTCCTTCGGCGATCTGCACTTCTCCCAGGGCGACGGCGAGATCACCTTCTGCGGGGCGATCGAGATGGGCGGGTTCATGGACCTGCATGTCGACATCATCAAGGGCGGCATGGCCAAGTACGGCATCCGCGAGAACGCCATGTTCATGCCGGGGCTGCGCGATCCGCAGTACTCGGAGTGGCTGGCCTTCTCCGGCGTGTCGGTGCACCCCAACGGCAAGCAGCATTACCTGGATTCCTGGCTGGCCTACCAGAACGCCTGCAACCACGCGATCGACTACCTGATGAAGTTCGGATACACGGACATCCAGGCCTACATGATCCTGGGAACAGCCCCGGTCGAGGGTCGCCTGTCGGGGGTGGTGGACATTCCCAACGCCTGCTCGACCATCTACATCCCGCGTTCCATCTTCGACTTCGACGTCCGTCCCAACGCCAAGGGACCGCTGCACCAGGTCAAGCAGGGCCTGCAGGTTCCGCGCTCGGCCAACTGAGCCGATGACCGCGGGGCGGGGATGCCGTGCATCCCCGCGAACCGAGGCCCCGCCTCAGCCGGGCCGCGCCGCAATGCGGGGCGGCCCGGATCATGCGCAGAATCACTTCCAGGGAGTTCGTCATGCTGGGTCTGGTCTTGCTGTACGTGGGCGCGGTGCTCTGCCTGAACGGCCTGTGGCTGATCGGGCAGATCGGCGACAACGAAATCGCGGTGATCGACGTGTTCGTGGGGGGCATCACCCTGCTGGTGTCGCTGTACCTGGCCTTCGGCCCGGGCTCCAACGACGCGAGCATCAAGGCGGCCGCCTTGACCCTGCTGTTCACCTTCACCTACTTCTGGGTAGCCATCAATCGCTACAACGGTGCCGATGGGCGCGGGCTGGGTTGGTTCTGCCTGTTCGTGGCCATCACCGCGGTGCCGGTGTCGGTGCAGACCCTGCAGGGCGCCACCACCCTGTGGGGAACCTGGCTGGGCCTGTGCTGGGCGGCCTGGGCCGTGCTGTGGCTGCTGTTCTTCGTTCTCCTGGTGATGCAAAAGCCCATTGGCCGCTTCGTGGGCATGGTCACGGTACTCGAAGGCATTCTCACGGGCTGGCTGCCGGGCTATCTGCTGCTCACCGGAATGCTGCACTGAGGGGAGGCCGCGCGATGCCGCTGTACGACTACTTCTGCGCCGACTGCGGAGGCTTCCGGAAAATGGTGCGCATGGCCGACTCGGACCAGGCGCAACCCTGCCCCGGTTGCGCCGCCCCGGCGCAGCGCATCCTGGTCACGCCCTTTCTGGCCGGACGCGGCGACGCCGACCATGCCCCGGGCCCGCGGGTTCCGGGGGGCGGCGGTTCCTGGCGAAGCCTGTGCGGCTTCGGATGCCCGCACTGCGCGGGCTCCGGCTGAGCAGCACGAGGGTGGCTTGCCGCGGCCGTGCGCCGCGGCAAGCCACCGGGCTCGGGGAGCGCCCATGCACGAGGCGCCGCGCGACGCGCAAGGCTCAGGCCGCGGGCATGTGCGCGAGCAGGTTGTGGAAACCTTCCTGGTTGAACGCCACGTTCACGGGGGGTGTCAGGCGGCTCGACGCCGCCCCGAACATGTTCAGCGCCTGCTCGAGCGTGCGCGTAGGGGTGTGCGCCGAGGCGAGGCTCGCGCGCAGCAGGCCCACGGCATCGGCCGTGCGATCGAGAAACTCCTTCGGAATCACCGAATAGACCTGGGCGCTGCGTTGACTGCGCAGCAGGAGATCCTGCCAGAAGTCGGCCACGCAGCGCAGGTCGCGCAGCGAGGCCCCGACCTTCAAGTCCGGGAAATAGTGGCTTCGACGAGCCAGCGCATCGCGCACCACCTCCGCCGACCAGAGCACCAGGTTGCCCAGAGTGGCCATGCGCGTGTAGGCGGAGCCCCCGCCCTGGGCGGGGACATGGGTCAGGGTCAGGCTGGACGCGAACAGGTTGAACAACACGTCGCTGCGCATTTCCGTCATGTAGCGCATGTTCGCGATCCAGAAGATCGGGCTGGCCCCGGCGGTGGTGCGGTGGTCGGCCAGCCAGCCCGAGGAGTAGCTGCCTTGCTGGATGCGGGTGAAATCGTCGCTGCGGCGATGGATGACCGGCTTCGACCAATAGGCGTAGGGAACCGGGTGGTGGTGGAAATAGGTCGACTGCTTGTACACCAGCGAATACACGGCTTCGCCAAAGTGGTACTGCAGCAGGCCCAGGAACACTTCGCGCGCAAGCAGGTGGCAGCCCAGGTAAGCCTGCCAGTCGATCGGGCCGTAGGTCGAGGTCATCGCCGCGTTGCCCAGGTTGGACGGCATGATCTCGCCCGCCGTCAGGCTGCGCACCACGTGGTTGGCCGACAGGTCGTCACTGAGTTCGGTCAGCGCCGCCAGCCCCGCGTAGCGGCCATCGGCCAGCTGCTGGTCGGACATGAGATTCCATGCCAGAGCGCCCAGGCGGTGCTGCACAAAATGTTCGACCGCCTCCGCCAGGACATCCCAGTCGATGGTGTCGTGCGCCCCCATGTTGAACACGATCGGCTTGAGCAAGCCGCCGAAGTCCTGGACCCTGTAGAGGTTGTCCTCGCAGGCGCCGAAATAGCGGTCGTTGGCGACGACCACGATTTCATGATCCCCCTGCGAGACAATCTCGGATCGGTGCTGCCCGATGGTCTTGCGGTCGTTCAGCAGGAACACGAACTGCACCCCGAGCTGCTTGCGCTGCGGCGACTCCAGATAGTCCCGCACGATTTGCGAGTTGCGATGATCCTCGGTGGTCGGCACCAGGATGCTCAACTCGATGCGCTGATTCATGCATTGCTCCCTTCGCCCTTGCCGGCTTCCACCCATTGGATCATCGACTCCAGCCCCGCCATGTAGTCCACTCGCGGGCTCCAGTCGAAGCGCTGCCCGGCCTTCGAAATGTCGGCGACGAACACCTTCTGGTCGCTGCTGCGCGCCGGCCCTCGCGCATAGCGCAACTCGACGTCCAGGCGCCGCCCGAGCCACTCGAACAATTCGAGCAGGGAAAGACTGTTGGACTGTCCGCCGCCGATGTTGAAGGCCTCTCCCGCGCAGGATTCGAGCTTCCCGAGCGCCTGGAAATAACAGGCCACGAGATCGCTGATGAACAGCACGTCGCGAACCTGCTTGCCCGTGCCGGAGATGGAGAACGCGGGAGCGTCGCGCCTGCCGCGCTGGCGCAGGGCCTGGTCCACGAACCAGCCGATCCAGCCCTGGTCGGCGGTACTGAACTGACGTCCTCCGTACACGGAGGAGTGGCGGAACACGACGGTGCGCAATCCGTACTGGCGACGGTAGTCGAGCATGTACTGGTCCGCGGCCCCCTTCGAGCACCCATAGGGGGAACGAAAGTCCAGCGGAACCTGCTCATCGAAGCCCTGCGGGTAGCGCGGGCAGACGTAGCGCGTCGAGGTCTCCTCGTAGGGGTACTGCTCGAGATCTCCGTAGACCTTGTTGGTCGAGGAGAAGAACACCGCGGCATCGGGCGCCAGCGAACGCAGGGCTTCCAGCAGATGCAGGGTCCCTGCCACGTTGACCTCGAAATCGAGCCGGGGATGGGCCAGCGACGTGGTCATGGCAACCTGCCCGGCGACGTGAAACACCACCTCCGGCGCGGCATGCCGCACGGCGGCCTCGACGTCGTCGCGGCAGCGCATGTCGCCGCAGCGAAATTCCTGCAGGCCCAGCGCGCGCAGCCAGGCCAGGTTCTCGGTGCTTCCGGTGCGGCTCAGGTTGTCCAGAACGGTCACCGTGGCGCCTCGGCGCAAGGCCTCGGCGGCCAGGTTCGAGCCGATGAAGCCACAACCCCCGGTGATCAGGTATCGCATGATTTGAGCAGTGCCTTCTCGGACTCGATCATTTGGGTGAGGCCCTCGCGCAGGCCGATGCGCGGACTCCAGCCCAGCGCCAGCAGGGGGCCGAGTTCGGTGCGGATGTCCATGACCTCGCCGCGGCGGTAGGGCAAGGCCCCGAAATCCAGGGCCGTGCTGCGGTTGTCTGCGAGTTCGGCGGCCAGGGTGACGAAGTCGCGAATGCGTATCGGCGCGCCGGTTCCCACTTCGTAGTGGAAGTAGCCCCTGCCGAGACCCTGCGCCGCGCCCAGCACCACCAGCATCGCGGACACCACGTCGTCCACGTGAATGAAGTCGCGTGTCTGCTCGCCTGCCGTCAGCTTCAGACGGGATTCCCCGCGCAGCAGGCTTTGCACGACGGTGGTCGTGAATTTGGTCGGGTCATCGCCAGCACCATAGAAGTGCTGGAGCGCCACGTTGAGGCAGGTCAGCTTGGTCGAGTAGGCCTTGAGCCAATCGACGAACTGCGCCTTGGACAAGGCGTAATTGCTCACGCCCTTGTCGAGCACCGTGTCGGTGTTCAGCAAGGCAGGCACTCCGGCCGCGGCGGCCGCGTGCAGAAGCTTGAGCGGCAGCAGAAGATTGGCCTCGATGGTGTCCAGCGGTCCGACCGCGCGGCGCCCGTAACTGGTCGCGCAATGCACGACGGCGTCGACCGGATTGCCGGCGAAAAAGGCCTCGAAGTCCACGCCCACCGCATCCACCCATGCGATGCTGGCCTCGATGTCCTCGAGCCGGTCGACACGGGAATGAGCGCGCCTCAGACAATAGACGTTGCTGCCGCCGGCCACCAGTGCGCGCACGAGGCGGCTGCCCAGGTACCCCGTCGCGCCCGTGACAAAAAAAGTCTTTCCGGCCTCTGGCAAGGACGCGCTCCCTCGCGATGTCGCATTACATGCGGAGATAGTACGGCACGCCGAGCTTCGGGCCACTGGCGCCAATTTCAGGATCTCGTCGAATTGCGGGTACTGCACCCACATTCGCTATGCTTCCCCCAGAAATTCCTTCGGATCATCCGGCCGACATCGCAACTTCCGCTCCATGCCCGAGCTCCAGCGCCTCGACGGGAACCCGCCCATGAAAGCCCATGAACCACAGGGAACCGCCTGAAGACCGCATCGGTCGCGCCGCGCTGAAACCCTCGGCCGTGGTCCTGCGCGCGCGGCGCGCTCTCGGCACCATGGCCCCTTCGCTGTTCCTGCGCGAATGGATGCATCATCCGGCCGCGATCGGCGCCATCTGGCCCAGCTCCAGCCGTCTCGCGCGCCGCATGGCGGCCTGCGTGCCGCGATCCGGAGACGGGCTGGTCATCGAGCTGGGCGCCGGCACCGGGGCCGTGACCCAGGCCTTGCTGGACCGCGGCATTCGTGCCGAACGCCTCGTGGTGGTCGAGCGCTCGGCGACTTTTGTCAGGCATCTGCGCCGCAGCTTCCCGAGCGTCACGGTGTTGCACGGCGACGCTCTGCGCCTGGCGACGCTGCTTCCGCCCGCCGCGAAAGTCGACGCCATCGTGTCCAGCCTTCCCCTGCGATCCCTGCCGCAGACCGATGCCCGAGCCATCGTCGCGCAATGGCAGCAGGTGCTTCGCCTCGGCGGTTGCGCCGTCCAGTTCACCTACGACCTCCGGGCCCGGTTGCGCCACAAGCCGGCCGGGCTCAGGCAGCACACCAGTCATCTGGTCTGGGCCAACGTCCCGCCGGCGAGGATTTTCATTCTCGAGGCCTAGGAGCCTGGGGGCGGCGCGAGCCACCGCGCCGCGGGAACGTTCTCGGGCGTGACCACGACGACCTGGGAGCATGGACCGATCGAGGCCGCCGGCAGCAGGCCGTGGAAGCACATCAGCTGCTGGCAGGCCGAACGAAGGTCCTGCCGCAGCTCGTGATGCAGCACGGCCTGGATCCTGCCGGCGCGCAGCAGTTGCACGTTCTCCTGGTCCAGGTCGTGTCCGATGAAGCACATCGGACAGGCCCCCAGGGACGACAGCGCGCGCAGGATCGCCAGGTTGCCCCCGCCCATCGAGTACACCGCCACCACGTCGCCCACCCCGGCGAGCGCATCGCGCACCCGCTGCTCGGTGGGGGTGTCGAGCCCATGGCCCCCGCTGGCATCGACCAGGCGCAGTCGCGGGGATCGCCGCTCCAGCACCTGGCGAAAACCGAGCTCGCGCTGCTGCTCGCCGCGAAAGCGCTCGTCGCTCCGGGTCAGCAACACGGTGCCCGACCGGCTTCCCACCCACTGTCCCACCAGATAGGCGGCCGTGGCACCCGCGACGCGGTTGTCCAGACCCGCGTAGGCGATGCGCTGCGAATCCGGGATGTCGGTGACCAAGGTGAGCACCGGCACGCCCCTTGCACGCAACCTGGCGATGGCCTCGGCCACTTCCGGGACATCCCGTGCCTTGAGAAGCACCCCGTGGCTGCCCCGGGATCCGATCGCGTCCAGCGCCTCGACGACCTGGGCCGTGCTCATGGTCTCGCGCATGTCGAAGCGCGGCAGGAACACGGCCGGGCGAAGCCCGGGCAATTCCGCTTCGAGCGCCGCCCGGATCTCCACCGCGAAGCGGATCGGCGCCTCGACCACGACGTCGATCCTGAGCTTGCGGCCGGTCATCGCCAGCAAGCTTTCCTGGCGCTCCAGATCCCGGATGGCCTGCTCGACACGATGGCGCGTGTGCTCGCGCACATGGGCCCTGGCGTGCAGCACCCGATCCACCGTGGCGGGCGCCACCCCCGCCTGGCGTGCGATCTCCTTGACGGGAAACCTGTGCGGCATGCTCCTCCCCAGGGATTTGAGGTGTTCTTGAGGTGTTCATCCTAGGTCGAGGCCGGCATCGCTGGCTAAGCTGGCAACCAACCCAGGGCCGAGGGAGGGGAAGACATGCGGCGCGCCGAACAGACCATGGATCAGGACGAGCAGGAGTGGTACCGGGAGCAGGATTGCTCGCTGGAAGACCTTTCGGCCCTGCTCGAGCACGGCGGGGAGCCGCGCTTGCGCCACGCGCGCGAGCTCTCGGGGGGAATCCCGATCTACGACGGTGCCGCGTGCAGCCAGCTGATCGAGGACGCGCGGGAATGCGCCTCGCTGCAGGCCGAGTGGGCCCGCGTGCTGCGCGATGGTGCCGGCGCCATCGTGCTTCGACGGGCCTACGACCCAACCGGGGCCATCGACGAAGCCACCGGGGTGTTCGAGTCCATCATCCGCAGCGAACGTTCCAGCGCCACCGGTGGCGGGGACCACTTTGCCAAGCCGGGAGAGAACGATCGCATCTGGAACGCGCAGGAAAAGCTTTGCCTGCGGGCGCCCGGCACCTTCGTGCGCTACTTCTCCAATCCCTTGCTCGCGAGGGTCTGCGAGGCCTGGCTGGGGCCCAACTACCAGATGACCTCGCAGGTCAACGTGGTGCGGCCGGGCGCGCAGGCCCAGCTGGCCCATCGCGACTACCACCTCGGTTTCCAGACCGTCGAGCAGGCGCAGCGCTATCCCGCGCATGTGCACCGCATGTCGGCGCTGCTGACCCTGCAGGGCGCGATCGCCCATGTCGACATGCCGGTGGAAAGCGGACCCACGAAACTCCTGCCCGGCTCGCAACGTTACGCGCAGGGTTATCTGGCCTGGGGCAGGCCGGATTTCCGGGCCTATTTCGAGGCCCACTTCGTGCAATTGCCCTTGCGCAAGGGTGACGCGCTGTTTTTCAATCCCGCACTGTTCCACGCGGCGGGGGCCAATCGCACCCCGGACATCCAGCGCATGGCCAATCTGCTGCAGGTGTCCTCCGCCTTCGGCCGGGCCATGGAAGTGCTGGATCGCCGGCGTATGTGCGAGGCCGTCTATCCCGAGCTGCGCTGCCTGCGCGAGGCGGGCCGGATCGGCCCCGCGCAGATCGACGCCGTCCTGGCGGCCTGCGCGGAAGGCTATCCCTTCCCGAGCAACCTGGATCGCGACCCTCCGGTCGGCGGCCTGGCACCCAGGAGCCAGCAGGAGCTGCTGCGCCAGGCCCTGGAGGAGAACTGGCCCGGGACGCGGCTCGCGGATGTGTTGACGGACCACGCCGCGCGGCGCTCCGTGGAACCTGACGGGGCCCTCGCCCCTCGCCACGAGGGGTGAGGATCAAGAGGAAGCCCCATGGACCCTGCACCACGACGAATCCCGGGGTGGGCCCCGCGCATCGGGGTGGCGCTGCTTGCGCTGATGCAGCCTTGCGCCTTCGGCCAGGCGATGAGCAATCCCTTTCACGACCCCTTCGAGCCCGCGACGCAGGGCTTGCGAGGCTGTGTCCCGCCGCAGCCGCCCAGCTACACCCTTGCCGCCATGCGCGAGGAAGAGCATTGGCGGGTGGAACAGGGCAACAGCTGCTACCTCGCCGGCCGATGCCGGTATTCGAACAGCTACCTCTACGACGCGGGAATCGCCCGACGCCTGAAGCGCGGCCTGGCTTCCAGCCCCCTGCTGCGCCACACCAGCATCTGGATCCTGGTGCAGGGCCGCATCGTGGAGCTTTCGGGCTGTGTCGCCTCGGCTGCCCAGATCGCGACCGCCGAACGAGTCACCCGGAGCCTCCGGGATGTGCAGGGGGTCATCCCCCATTTGATGGTGGGCGTCCGCGGAAGCCGGCCGTACCCGTGACGCGCGGGTAACTCAGGCTGCGGACCGCAGCGTGCCGGCCAGCCGCGCGATGCGCTCGCCGAAGCGCCGCGCGGTCTCCAGGTCGCCTTGGGTGGGCGCCTCCTCCGCGCTGGCATCGGCGGGCGACTGCGCCATCAGGCCGGTGAAGGCCCCGAGGTAGTTCAGGTCGTCGCGCCGCGCCGCCTTGGTGTTGGCGGGCATCATCGCCGTGCCGGCCCACAGCATGCCATGCTGCATGGCAAAGGTCACCATGTAGGCCAGGGTGGAGGACTTGTCTCCGTTCATCGAGCCCGAGTTCGTGAAACCCGCGGCCAGCTTGTCCTTCCAGGATTGGCGTGCCCACGCCTTGCTGCTGGCATCGGCGAACTTCTTGAACTGCCACGACGGCCCGCCCATGTAGGTCGGCGAGCCCAGCACGATCGCATCGGCCGCGTCGAGCAGCGCCCAGGCCTCGTCGGGAATGTCCCCGGTCTCGTTGATGGCCAGGCTGGAGAGGCTGACCCCGGCGACGCCTTGCGCGCCCTCTGCGACCGCCGTCGCCAATCGACGCGTGTGCCCGTAGCCGCTATGAAACAACACCACCATCTTTGCCATGACGCCATGTCCTCGTTCGGTTTCGCGGGTCGGCCCATCCGACGCGATGAGCGTAGGCAAAGGCCCGCGAGCGCAACAGGGCCGCGGTTCGGAAATCACTGATCCGGATTTCGTCCGGGGGACGGCGCGTCATCCTCGGCGGCATCGCGCGCGCCGGCGCGCGCCTGCTCGCGCCAGGCGGCCGGGGTGGAGCCGTGGTGCCGCCGGAAGCGGCGAATGAAACTTTCGGTGTCCTGGTAGCCGATCGCCGCGGCGATTTCGGCAAGGCTCTGCCCGGTGGCGCCCAGGCGATGGCGGGCTTCGATCATGCGCCGCTCGATCACCCAGTCGCGATAGGTGCGCCCGCTGATCTGCCGCAGGCGGGTGGTCAGGTGCGCCGGGGCCAGCCCGAGACGCCTGCCGGCGGCGGCCAGCGAGCAATCGCCGTGAAAGTGCCGATCGATGTCACGAAAGGCCCGCGCCAGCAGGTCGGGCGGGCGCGAGCCGCCGCTGCGCGCCCGCCCTTGCCCGGAACCGGCGGCCCGGCCCACGCGCACCAGGAGCAGGTGCAGCGCGGCGCGCGCCGCGACCTCGTAACCCAGCGCGCGCTCGGCGAGCTCGCCTTCGATCCGCCCGTACAGGGCTTCCAGCTCGGGGAGTTCCTCGGCCGGCAGGCGCAGGTGCCCGTCGGCGCCGCGCCCGTCACGACGAAAGAGGTCGAACACCAGGCCGGCCGGCCGATCGTCCAGCAGGCCCAGCGCGGGTGCGCTGCGGGCATCGGCGCCCTCGGCGGCGAACAACACGGCCCAGCCGCCGGCCTTCGCCAGCCCGCGGGCATCGTGCGCGGTCCCGGGCGCGATGGCGAACACGCTTCCGGGCAGCGCGACATGGGTCACCCCATCGAGCATGAGCAGGCCCGAGCCCGCGCTGACCAGCAGCAGTTCGAAAAACACATGCCCATGCGGCGGGACCTGCAGGATCGTGCTGTGCGGGCCCAGACGCTGCGCTTCGATGGCAACCGCGGCCGGCCGCCGCGGTGCGAAGGGGAAGATCGGAAAGTCCATGCCTGCGCCGGCCTTCTCAACCCGCCGCCAAGCAGGCGCTTCGGCGCGGCGGCTGCAGCTCCAGCGCCCGGGCCAGCGCCTGGCCGCTGCGCCAGGCGCCCTCGATACGCCCGCCGCACAGCCAGTCGCCGCACACTCCCAGGCCGCTGGACGGGTCCCACAACGCCGGCGGCGCATCCGCCAGCGTGCCGCGCGCATAGCGCCATCGGTGGGCCACGGCGTGCCGGGGCATGGCCCGCGCGCCCAGGCCCTGGAAGGCCTGCAGCAAGGCCTCGATCACCTGCTCGGGCGGCGCCTCCAGATGCTCGCGGCTCCACGCCGCCTGGGCATGCAGCACCCAGCATGGTGTGCCCCCCCGCCCCGGCTTGCGATGCTCGGCGCATACCCAGGACAGCACGGACTGGTTGACGAAGGCCGCGTCGAACCGAGGCTGCGGATCGACGTCGTACACGGCCATGACACTCCAGCAGGGCTGCATGTCGGCGGACGCGGCGCGCCGCGCCATCTCCTCGTGAACCCCCTGCAGCAAGACCGCCGCCTGCGGCGCCGGCATGGCCAGCAGCACGGCGTCGAAGGCCTGCCGGCTCCAGCCCTGCTCCCTGCTGCGCAGGCGCCAGGCGCCGTGGTCGCGGCGCAGCGCGTCGATGGTGTGGCACAGCTCGACCTGGTGGGCAGCGGCCATCCAGCGCGCGGGCGCCGTCATGCCCGGCAGGCCGACAAAGCGGCGCGTCGGCACGTCGCGCCGCCGCGCATCGGGCGCCTCGCCGAACACCTCCAGGCGCGGCGTCCATTCGGCGGCCACCCCCGCCTCGCACCAGCGCCGCACCTGGGCGGCGAAGCCGGGATCGTCGGCGGTGAAGTACTGCGCCCCGTGGTCGCAGGCCCAGCCGTCGCCGCGTCGCGTCGCGGCGCGGCCGGACGGGCCGCGGCTTTTCTCGAACAGGCATGGCTCGTGGCCGGCTTCGCGCAGCAGCTGTGCACAGCTCAGCCCGGCCAGGCCGGCACCCACGACGGCCGTGCGAAAGGGCACGGACGGGGGCGCGGAACCAGAAGCATCGGGATTCGTTCCCATCGGATTCAGGCGTGTCGGATCGAGTGCCGAAGGCTACCAGCGAGGCGCCATTCGCGCACCGGCGCCCACGGGAGTAAGCTCCCCCGACGCGCCGCACGCAAGCGCGACTTCCTCCGCACGCCCACCCTACCCACGCCCACGCCCTCGTCATGGCCCACGAACTCTCCGCAGCCGAGCAAGCCCTGCGCGACGCCGCGCGCGACTACCACCGCAACCCCAGCCACGGCAAGATCGCCGTCGGCCCGACCAAGCCGCTGTCCAACCAGCGCGACCTGTCGCTGGCCTACTCGCCGGGCGTGGCCTACCCCTGCCTGGACATCCAGGCCGACCCGCTGAAGGCCTTCGAATACACCTCGCGCGGCAACCTGGTCGGGGTGATCACCAACGGCACCGCGGTCCTCGGGCTGGGCGACATCGGCCCGCTGGCCGGCAAGCCGGTGATGGAGGGCAAGGGCTGCCTGTTCAAGAAATTCGCCGGCATCGACGTGTTCGACATCGAGCTGGCCGAGCGCGACCCGGACAAGCTGGTGGACATCATCGCCGCGCTGGAGCCCACGCTGGGCGGCATCAACCTCGAGGACATCAAGGCCCCCGAGTGCTTCTACATCGAGAAGCAGCTCAGCGCGCGCCTGAACATCCCGGTGTTCCACGACGACCAGCATGGCACCGCGATCATCTCCTCCGCCGCGCTGCTCAACGCGCTGGAACTGGTGGGCAAGGACATCGCCGACGTGCGCATCGCGGTGTCCGGCGCCGGAGCGGCCGCCATCGCCTGCGTGGACGTGATGATCGGCCTGGGAGTGCAGCGCAGCCATGTGTTCATGGTGGACTCCAGGGGCGTGATCTATGAGGGGCGGCCCGGCACCCTCGACGCCTCGAAGGCGCGCTACGCGCAGAAGACCGAGGCGCGCACCCTGGCCGACGTGGTGGCCGGGGCCGACGTGTTCCTGGGCTGCTCGGCCCCCGGCGTGCTGACGACGGAGATGGTCGCCAGCATGGCCCCGCGCCCGGTGATCCTGGCGCTGGCCAACCCCGAGCCGGAGATCCGCCCCGAGCTGGCCAAGGCGGTCCGGCCCGATTGCATCATCGCCACCGGGCGCTCGGACTACCCGAACCAGGTCAACAACGTGCTTTGCTTCCCCTACATTTTCCGGGGAGCGCTGGACTGCGGGGCGACCAAGATCACCGAGGCCATGAAGCTGGCCTGCGTGCGCGAGATCGCGGCGCTGGCGAAGGCCGAGACCAGCGACGAGGTGGCCGCGGCCTATCCCGGCAAGGAACTGGTGTTCGGCCCCGATTACCTCATTCCCACCCCGTTCGACGCGCGCCTGATCCTGCGCATCGCGCCGGCGGTGGCGCGGGCCGCGCAGGAATCGGGCGTGGCCACGCGTCCCATCGCCGACCTCGACGCCTACCGCGACAGCCTCACGCGCTTTGTCTACCAGACGGCCATGTTCATGCGCCCCGTGTTCAGCACGGCCAGGTCGCACCCCCAGCGCGTGGCCTTCGCCGAAGGCGAGGACGAACGCGTGCTGCGCGCCGTGCAGGTGGTGGTGGACGAGGAGCTCGCGCGCCCGATCCTGATCGGACGCCCGGCGGTGATGCAGTCGCGCCTGCACAAGGCCGGGCTGCGCATGCGCCTGGGCGTCGACGTCGAGTGCATCAACCCCGAGGACGACCCGCGCTTCCGGCAGTACTGGGAGGCCTACCACCGCATCATGGGGCGCGACGGCATCACGCCGGACGCCGCCAAGGCGGCGGTGCGCCGGTCCAACACCCTGATCGCCGCGCTGATGGTGCGCCTGGGCGACGCCGACGCCATGCTGTGCGGGCTGGTGGGACGCTACGACCACCACCTCGAACACGTGCGCACGGTGATCGGGATGAAGCCCGGAGCCCACGAGTTCGCGGCCTTGAACGCGCTGATGCTGCCCGAACGCACCCTGTTCATCGCCGACACCTACATCAACGAGTCACCCGACGCCGAGCAGCTCGCCCGCATCGCGCTGGCCGCTTCCGACGAGGTGCAGCGCTTCGGCCTGCCGCCGAAGGTGGCGTTCCTGTCCCACTCGCACTACGGCAGCTCGACGCGGCCCTCGGCCCTGAAGATGCGAGCCGCCTACCAGCGCTTCCGCGAGCTGGCACCCCACATCGAGTGCGACGGCGAACTGCAGGGCGACGCCGCGCTGTCCCAGGCGGTGCGCGCCACGGCCGGCCTGACCGACAGCAGCCTGAATGGCGCCGCCAACGTGCTGGTCTGCCCCAACCTGGACGCCGCCAACATCCTGTTCAACGTGCTCAAGACCAGCAGCGGCCACGGCATGACGGTGGGGCCGATCCTGCTGGGAGCCGGCGCATCGGCCCATATCCTCACGCCGTCGTCGACGGTGCGGCGCATCGTCAACATGGCCGCGCTGGCCGCCGCCAAGGCCGCCGCGTCGCGCAGTGGCTCAGGAGCCTGAAGCAGGCCATCGCGGTCGCGGCCGTGGTGCCTTTCTCCATCCCGGGAGTGCTGACCACGACTGCAAGGAGCCAGCGATGGGCCTGTCGGTCAAGGATGTGTGCCCTTCACGCAAGCGCGGGCCAACTTGTCCGAACTGGCCGACCTGGCGGCCGGCCACCCGCTTGAGACATCGCCGCCGCACGCTCAAGGGAACGTGGTGGACGAGGAATTCCCTCAAGGCGCCGCAGCCTGACTCAGGAAGAGTTGCTGCAACTGCCTGCCGCCGTTCTGGGGGCATCCCGATGCATCGGGATCGACCAACTGGAAATTCGCGGTGTTCCCGGTGTAGTCGTAGCTGTTGACGAGGTAGCCGGAGCCCCAGTACGGTCCGTCCCATGCGTAGCCGATCATCCCTATGGAGTGCTGGGGAAGATAGGTCTGGAGGAATTCGTCCGTGATGGTCTGGTTGGGGTCGTTGGGGCATTCAAAATCCTCGTCCCAGGCCGTGGCGACCACCGCTTGACCACCTTGCTCGAGATTTCCGAACGAGCCATCCCAGCTGCCGATGCTCGCGCTCTCGCTGCCATTCTCGACATAGCTGAAGGGATGGACCGTGTAGGCAGCGTTGGACGGCATGCCGGCTGGAACGACGAATCCGTCGAATCCGAAATCGATCCCCTGCCCGTTGAAGAACAGCACGTTGTCGGGAGCCAGGGAGCGAAGGTACTGCCCGACGGTGAGCATGCCCTGATCCGGTTCCGAGCCGCAGCCCGTTTCCCATGCATTCCAGTCCGGCTGGGTGTAGGTGCCGAGATTGCAGGCGGCCAATGCGTCCGGTTCGTTGAAGACCTCGAGAATCACGCCCTTGTCGTTGGTCAGGGTCGCGTCGAGGATCTGCTTCCAGGCCTGTTCGGTGTTGACGTCGGGAAGCTTTTGCAGGCCCCCGTTTTCATAGGGGGTGCAGCCGTATTTCTCGGCCTGCATGTCGACGATCACGACGAGGCCGGCGGCGCGTGCCTGCGCGATGACGCCGCGGGCCATGTCCGTGTAGCTCGACAGGCCCTGTGCGTATTCGTATTGCAGGGCGCCCTGGCTGACGTGGATGCGGACCGTGTTGGCATGCCAGTCCTGGACCATGGCCTGGAAGGACGCGTTGTAGGCCAGCCCCGGCAGTGGTGGCGCCGTCAACGCGGCCTGGGTGTCCTCGAGATATTGAACCAGTGTCGCGCTCAGCGGGGCGGCCTGGGGACACAGCGTGGCCGCGTAGGAGACGGGATAGAGAACGCCGTTGGTGTTGAAGCCCTCGGGAATGAAGGGCGTGCTGGTGCCGGCGACGACGAGCCTTCCGGAGCCGACGGCGACACCCTCGGGTTGCGTGGAAAACGCCGGCGCGGACGAGGCAGCGCCCCCACCTCCGCATGCACCGACCAGCACGGCCGTAGCCATGGTCACGAACAGGAGCAGGCTGCGTCTGGCGAAACCCTTGCGCGACTGGTCGCTGGCTACCTGTCCGACCATGTCCTCTCCCTTCCCGATGGATCCAGCAGCGCGCAGGCATGGCTGGGCCAGCGCCTGACCCCGTGGAATCGGGGGCGTGGTGCACTCAACGACGAATCCCGACGCATGCCGACAGGGCATCGCCGCAAGCTTGCAAAAGTTTGCAACTTCGTGCCGGGATCAAGCACCTTCTGAGCAGGGTGCGTGCCGGCAACTGCGCCCACAAGAGTGAAGCGATTCGCGACGGCCTGCGAGCAGTGCTGGCGCGTGACGGCGCGATGGAAACCTGGCCGTGGCAACCGGGGCACCCATGGGGGGCGCTCAAAAGTTGGCGCCTCCACCAACTCCGGGGCGGCTCAAGACACCAGTACAGCGGCGTTCAGCATGTCCTCGACCCGTCCCGGGCGCCCGAAGAAATAGCCCTGGAAACGTCGGCCACCGAGACGCCGCAGCGCCTCGAAATGCTCAGCCGTCTCCACCCCCTCCGCGACGACTTCAAGCCCCAGGCTTTCGCCGAGCGTCAGGACCGCGCGAACGATGGCCGCATCGTTCTCGTCCAGCAACAGGTCGCGAACAAAGGATTGATCGATCTTGAGACGCTGGAACGGCAGGCGCTTCAGGTAGGTCAGCGACGAATAGCCGGTTCCGAAGTCATCCAGCGAAAAGCGCAGACCGATGCGCTGCAGGCTGCGCATTTTTTCGGAGACACCCTCGAAGTCGTGCGCGAACACGGACTCCGTCAATTCAAGCTCGAGCCGATGTGGATCGGCCCCCGTCTGTTGCAAGGCCGCGGCGACTTGTGCGACGAATTCGGGGTGGCGAATCTGGCGTGCGCTGACGTTCACCGAGAGGGTCAGCTCGCGAAACCCGTCGGATTGACCCCAGGCTGCCAGTTCTGCGCACGCGGTGCGCAGAACCCACTCTCCCAATGCAAGGATCTGACCGCTATTCTCGGCCGCGGCGATGAATTCGCCAGGCGCTATCGGCCCCTTCTGAGGGTGCGGCCAGCGCGCCAACGCCTCGGCTCCGACCACGCAGCCATCCTCGTCCACGATCGGTTGGTAGGCCAGTTGAAACTGGCTCAGTCGCAGTCCATCCTTGATCAGGGATTCCAGTTCGGCTCGGCGATTGAGCGCCTGCTGCATGCTGGGGTCGAAGCACTTGACCTGATTGCGCCCGGCGGCCTTGGCCTCGTACATGGCCATGTCGGCGCGTCTGAGCAGGTCGTCCGCCGGCGCGCCACCCGCACCCCGACTGACGTAGGACATCAACGCGACCCCGATGCTGGCGCTGACGGTATAAAGCTCGTTGTCCAATTCGATCGGCTGGGTGCAGAGTTCATGGAGCAGTCTCTCGGCCACGACCTTGACACCCACGGCCACGTCGACGAAATCCCGCCCCAGGTTCTCGGCCAGCAACACGAATTCGTCGCCCCCCAGTCGCGCCAGGGTATCGTCCAGACGCAGGCAGCGCCCCAGGCGCTCGGCGACTTGCTTGAGCAGAAGATCTCCCTTCGCATGCCCCAGCGTGTCATTGAGCAGTTTGAAATTGTCGAGGTCGATGAACAATAGCGCGCCATCGCAACGCGAACGTGCGAAACGAAGGAAGGCGTGATGAATCCTGTCCAGCAGCAAGGCACGGTTCGGCAGCCCGGTCAGTGGATCGTAGACGGCGAGACGTCGGATCTTCTGCTCGCTATGCTTGACGTCGGTGATGTCGGTGGAGATGCCACACAGCGCATGGATGCGCCCGTACTGATCGCGTAGCGGCTGTTTCACCGACATGAAGGTGCGTAGCGGCTGTCCGGCCCGTTGCCGATTCTGTTCCTCGATGGTGATGCGCTGGCCCTGCTGCAGCACGCGTTCATCGGTCTTGCGGAGATGCTCGGCAGTGGCTGCGTCGAATAGGTCCTGGTCGCGCAGACCCAGGATGGCATCCGCCGGGCGCCCCAACCATTCGACGACCTTCTGGTTCACGTACCGGTAGCGCAGATCCAGGTCCTTGATGTACACGAAGGCCCCTACGTCATCGAGAATCATCGATAACGCACCCTCGCTGACCATTCGTGGGCGCGTCCGCCCGCGAATCTGGCGGCGCAGGCCGAGCGTGCTCAAGGCCACCAGGGCGATGATCGCCAACCAGAACGAGGCTCGGGCCACGGCCATGTCCGGAACTCAGTCGTGGTCCAACTTGGACAACGCACCGGGCCAGCCGGACATGCGACCGCCGGGATGGGCTGCGCCGACCGAGAACATGACCCGTTCGCGGAACTCACCGGACCCCTGTGCGGCAATGGACAGGCTGTAGGCGCTGCCCTCGGCCACAACAAGCGTCGCGTTGCCATTGGGCAGGATGGCGGCCGAGGCGAGGCCACCGAGCAGACGCGAACCTTTGCGCATGGAATTCTCGAAAATCGGGGACAGACATCATGCCGAACATCGATGATTCAGCGGGAATGACCCTGGTTTTCCCTGACAAGACGTGCACCAGCCAATAGAACCCTAGAGTAATTCAAAACCCGCGAAGTTCCACGCTCGGTGATTGGTTCGGAATTTTGCGCAACGCGTGGGCATTGCGTTTTACTGAATCTTGCGGTATGCAAGGCTGCTCCATCGGCATCGGACCGGACCCAGCTCGCGGCAGTGCATGGCATCAGCGCATTCATTATGTTTCTTGAATATGCACGAACCGATTACTGTGTGCTTGCCCCCCCCCGAAACTGCGTCCGCACTGCAGCATGCGAGGGCCACTGCGATTCATCGATGAGCACAATATATTCCTTCCACTCACGGCTGCAAACGCCGGCAAATGCCAGACGCGGCCTGGCTCCACGCCGTCACGGGGCGTGCCGCCTCGGAAGTCGCAAACAAGCGTAGCTGTCGCGCGGCTTCAGGGATCACCGATACCTTCGCGGAGAACCTTGTTTCGCCACAGGCCGGCCGAAAGGCGTCAAGCCATGCGGCCGTCCTGCACGAGGCCCAACCGCAGCAGACTCTCGGCCATCGCCGGCCCCGACTCGGTATGCGGCCTGAATGCCATGCCCAGCGTCCGGCAGGTGGTGGAATTGTCGATCCGGAATTCGATTCCCAGGTCCGGCACGATGGGGCGCGAGTCGGCGTCGAAGATGGACACCAGCTTGACCAGGAAGTCCGGCAATTCGCGAGTCGGCACCTTGCGCGCCCGGGCGCCCAGGCTTTCCTTGATGGGCCGCATCAGCTCCTTGAACCAGACCGCGCCCGATGTGGCCAGGAAGCGGCCGCCGGAAGCCGCGTCCGATTCCAGCGCCAGCCGGTGCGCCAGTGCCACGTCGCGAACGTCGACCACGGGAATCGACAGCCTCGGGCAGCCGGGGTATTTGCCTCGCAGGCAGCTGGCGATGAGATCGGCGGAGCTACCGGCATCGTTGTCGAGCAGCGGCCCCAGCACCAGACCGGGATTGACCGACGCGTAGTGAAGCGCGGGACATTGCCTGGCCACGAAATCGCGGGCCGCGCGCTCCGCCAGGGTCTTGGATTTGGCGTAGGCCGTGACATGCGGGGCGTCGACGTCGGTCCAGTCGGCCTCCGTGTACGCGCCGGAGTGGCTGCCGCCATGGCCGAAGATCACCGCCACGGTCGACGAGGTTTGCACGAAGCGCTTCACTCCGGCAGCCTTGGCAGCTCGAAGGACCCGCAAGGTGCCGTCCACCGCGGGCCGGATCAGCTCGGCTTCGTCCTTGGGCTGTGCCAGGGGAAACGGAGAAGCCAGGTGCAGCACGCCATGCACGCCTTGCATCGCATCCGCCCAGCCGGGATCCGATTCCAGGTCGGCCGCCACGAACTCGAGTCGCGAAACGTTTGCATGCGCAGCCAGGGTCTTGCGTACCGCATCCGCCTTGCCGGCACTGCGCACGGTGCCTCGCACACGGTAGCCTTGCTGGAGCAGCTCGACCGCGCAGTGCTTGGCGATGAACCCTGAAATGCCAGTGATCAGAACGGTGACTTCATCCATGGTGCGGCTCCATCTTGTTGGGCCGGATCTTGCCTGACCTCCCCTTCGAGGGCAATCGGGATGGAGGCTTGGGCCACCTCGGAGCCCGGCGCAGGAGCTGATCAGGCGGCTCAAGACTGCAGGGATGCACGAAACCGCAACACGCTGACCGCGAGCATGATGCCGGCCAAGGCCGCGAGCGCGCCGAACTCGGGCCACAGCGCGGAGAATCCGACCCCCTTGAGAAACACCGCGCGGATCACCACCAGAAAGTAGCGCAGCGGGTTCACCAGGGTGAACCACTGCAGCACACGCGGCATCGCGGCGATCGGGAAGGCAAACCCCGAAAGAATGAAGAAGGGGTTGATGAAAAAGAAATTCAGCGCGAAGGCCTGTTGCTGGGTGCGAGAAAACGTGGAAAGCAGCAGCCCCAGGCCGATGGTCGCGAGCAGGAACAGCGTGGCCCCCGCGGCCATCACTGCCAGGGATCCGATGAAGGGCACGCCGAACCACAGGATGCCCAGGACGGAAACGAGGCTGATGCTGGCGCAACCCACCACGAAGGAAGGGATGGTCTTGCCGAGCACGAACTCCAGCGGCGTGATGGGGCTGACCAGGATCTGCTCGAGGGTTCCGACCTCTCGCTCGCGCACGATGGCGAAGGCCGTCAGCGTGACCACCTGCAGCAGCGTGAGGCTGCCGATCACGCCGGGAATGAAAAACCAGGTATCGACCAATCCCGGATTGAACCAGGGCCTGGGCTGCAGTTCGATGCCCTGCGGCAACGCCGATGCGTGCAAGCCCGGACCATGCGACACGGTGACGGAGCTCGAGAAGGCCGCCACGATCTGGCCGATGTAGCCCACGGCGATGAGCGCGGTGTTCGAGTTCGTGCCGTCGACCAGAACCTGCAGCGGCGCCGGCGGACTGCCCTGCAGGCGGCGCTGGAAGCCGGCGTGGATGATCACGGCGACGACGGCGTCGCCGCGGTCGATGTCTCGCGTGACCTGCGCCTGGCTGGACGCCTCGGCGACGACCCGAAAGCGCCTGCTGGCGGTGAACCGGGAAATCAGGTCGCGGCTGGCCTGGCTGTGGTCGAGGTCGAGCACGTCGGTGGCGACATCATGCACTGTGAAGGTCGCGGCATAGCCGAAGATCAAGAGCTGGATCACCAGGGGCAGCACCAGGCGCATGACCAGCCAGCGGTCTCGCCGCATCTGCAGGAATTCCTTGACCAGCATGGACCCGAGACGGTCGAACATGGCCTCAGTCGAGACGCTTGTGGAAGGCGCGCGAGGCCATGGCGCCGATGGCGAGGGCGAACGCGCTCAGCGCCAGCAGCGGCAGCCAGAGATCGGCCACCGAGCTTCCCTTGAGAAAGATCGCTCGCAGCAGGGTGACGTAGTAGCGCGGATAGACCAGGTAGGTGATGGCCTGGATCGCCCTGGGCATCTGGTCGATCGGGAAGGTGTAGCCCGACAGCAGGGTCGTGGGCAGCATGGTGATGAGCAGGGCGATCTGGCTTGCGCCCAGTTGGCTGCGAACACGCACCGAGATCAGGTAGCCGATGCCCAGCACGACGACGCTGAACAGTCCGGTGGCGACGAAAAGGGTCCAGATGCTTCCTCGCAACGGCACGCCGAACCACAGCACGGCGATCCCCAGGCAGGCCACGGCATCGACGAAGCCGACGCAGAAATACGGCACCAGCTTGCCCAGCATGATCTCCAGCGGGGTCACCGGGGTGGCTATGAGCTGCTCCATGGTTCCGCGCTCCCACTCGCGCGAGATGGTCAGCGAGGTCAGTTGCGCGCCCACGAGAGCCAGAATGATGGCCACCACGCCGGGAATGATGAAGTTGCGGCTGTCCAGAGTCTCGTTGAACCAGGTGGCCGGCTCGAGATCGACCGGGGGACGCATCGGGGCCGCGCCGCGCGCCGCCGCCTGGTCCGCCTGCCAGCGGGCGTTGAATTGCGCAACGTCCGCCTGCAGATAGCCCGTCGCGATGTTCGTGGTGTTGACGTCGGTGGCATCGAATACCGCCTGCACCGACACGCGGCCGCTCTGCGCCAGGCGGCGCGAGAAGTCGGTGGGAACGACCACCGCGACCGAACAGCGGCCCCGGTCGATGTCGGTGCGCAGCGCCAGGTTGTCGGCGGGTCGGCGCTTGACGTCGAACCACCCGCCGGCATCCAGCCCGGCCACCCATTGCCTGCTGAGCTGGCTGTTCTCCTGGTCGAGCACGCACATGGGAACGTGCTTGATGTCCAGGCTGACCCCATAGCCGAGCAGGGCCATCTGCATCAGCGGCATGAGCAGGGCGATGGCCAGGCTGCGTGGGTCGCGCAGGATCTGCAAGGCTTCCTTGTACGCCACGGCCAGCAGGCGTCGCAGCTTCATGGCGCACCGTGCGCGTGGCCGCCTACCTGGCGCACGAACACGTCCTCCAGGCTCGGGCGCACGCGCCGGGCCTCGCCGGCCTGCAGCCCGGCGTCGC
>JAKBBK010000002.1:0-26435 GCA_021808525.1 Pseudomonadota bacterium | reverse complement strand
CGCCACGGCCAGCAGGCGTCGCAGCTTCATGGCGCACCGTGCGCGTGGCCGCCTACCTGGCGCACGAACACGTCCTCCAGGCTCGGGCGCACGCGCCGGGCCTCGCCGGCCTGCAGCCCGGCGTCGCGCAGTCCGGCACCGAGCCGCTCGGGCCCGGGCCCGGCGGCGTCCAGCAGCACGTGCAGCCGATCGCCGAACACCGCCGCGTCGAGCACGCCGGGCATGTCGCGAAGCCGCTCGAGCGCGGCGCCCAGGGGGGCGCAGTCGATTTCCACGAGTTCGCCCCCGAGCCCCTGGTCGCGTAGCTCCGCGGGGCTTCCGGAAGCGACGATGCGCCCACGGTCGATCAGTGCGATGCGGTGGCAGTACTCGGCCTCCTCCATGTAGTGCGTCGACACCAGGATGGTCACGCCGTCGGCCGCCAGGGCGTGGATCAGGTCCCAGAAGCGCCGCCGCGCGGTAGGCTCGACTCCCGACGTGGGCTCGTCGAGAAACAGCACCGGTGGGCGATGCAGGATCGCGCACCCCAGCGCCAGGCGCTGCTTCCAGCCGGAGGCCAGCGTGGCGACCAGCGAATCCGCGTGTGCGTCGAGCGCTGCCATGGACAGCGCGTACTCGACGCGGGCTGCCCGCTCGGCACGGGGCACACGATAGATGCCGGCGAAAAAACGCAGATTCTCGCGCACGCTGAGGTCCCCGTACAGCGAGAACTTCTGCGACATGTAGCCGATGTGCTCGCGCACATCCTGCGCCTGGGTGAGCACGTCGAAGCCGGCGACATGGGCCTGCCCGGAAGTCGGCCGCAACAGGCCGCAGAACATGCGCATGGTGGTGGACTTGCCGGCGCCGTTGGGACCGATGAATCCCACCACCTCCCCGCGGGAGATGGAAAGATCGATCCCGTCAACGGCGACGAATTCGCCGAAGCGCCGGGTCAGCGCCCGCGCGACGACGGTGGCCACATGGTGCGAGGGGTTCGCGCTCACCTGCCCGACCCCTGTTCGAGCAGCGCCACGAACACGTCCTCGATGCCGGGCTGCGTCGGCTCGATCCGGAGTGGGTCGACGTCGCCCAGTTCCGCGCGCAACTCGGGCAAGCGACGGCCCGCGTCGTCGACCCGCACGTGCACTCGATCGCCCATCAACAAGGTGCCGAGCACCCCGGGAAGCGCGCTCGCACGCTCGCGCACGGTGCGCAGCGCCGTGGGCGTGCCGGCGCTCAACGCCAGCAGGGTTCCGGGCATGCGGGCCTTCAGGCCCTGCGGAGTATCGCAATAGCGAAGTCGCCCCTCATGCAGCAGGGCCAGGCGCGAACAGCGCTCGGCCTCGTCCATGTAGGCCGTGGCCATGACGATGGCCACGCCGGTTTCTCGCAATCGATACAAGATGCCCCAGAAATCCCGGCGCGAGACCGGATCGACCCCGGTTGTCGGCTCGTCGAGCAGCAGCACCCGTGGGGTGTGCATGAGGGCGCAGATGAGCCCGAGCTTTTGCTTCATGCCCCCCGACAGACGTCCCGCCAGACGTGCCTCGAAGCCCTGCAGGCCCGCGGCTTGCAGAAGTTCGCTCGCGCGCTGAAGGCGGGACCGGCGAGGCACCCCGAACAGTTCGGCATGAAAGCGGATGTTCTCCGCCACCGTCAGGTCTTCGTACAGGCCGAAGCGCTGGGGCATGTAGCTGAGCCGGAGCTTGGCGCCCTCCGGGTCCGCGCGCACGTCGATGCCGTCGACCTCGATGCCCCCGGCATCGGGTCGCAGCACCCCGGCCAGCATGCGCAGGGTCGTGGTCTTGCCGGCACCGTCCGGCCCCACCAGCCCGAAGATCTCCCCGGATGCCACCTCGAAGGACATGCCCTGGACCGCGCGCAAGTCACCAAAACTGCGCTGCAGGTCGCGTACCCGCACCATGGCGGGGGTCGGGGGGGACGCGCTCATCGACCCGGGTGCAGCAGATTCAGCGTGACCTCGGCGGGCATGCCCGGCAGCAGGTCGTGGGCCGGATTGTCGATATCGATGCGCACGCGGTAGACCAGCGTGACCCGCTCGGCGCGCGTCTCGACGGTCTTGGGGGTGAATTCCGCCTCCGAGGAGATGAAGCCCACCCTGCCCCGCCAGACATGGCCTGGCGAGCCGTCGGTGCGCACCTCGGCAGGCTCGCCCAGGCGCACGCGGCCGAGGTCCTGCTCGTTGAGATAGGCGCGCACCCAGACATGGTCGAGATCGTCGAGGGTGAAGATGGCCGCACCGGGCGCCGCAAGCTCGCCGAGCTCGGCCTGGCGCACCGCCAGGACCCCCGACACCGGCGCCCTGAGCACCGTGTAGGACAGGGTCAGCCGGTCCAGTGCGACCTTGGCCTGTGCCGCGCGCACATTGGCACTCGCCAGCGCGACGTTGTCGCCGGCGACCCGCTGCAGGGCGCGATCCCGCGCGAACGCCTCATCCGACACGCGCGCAATGGTCGACGCCTGCTCGGCCGCCTGGCGCGAGGCCGCGCCAGCCGAGTACTGGGCTTGCGCGATGCGCATGTCGCTGCGCTTTTGCCGCAGATCCGCCAGATCGGCTTCTACGGTGCTGCGTTGGGCGGCGAGATTGCCGCGCGCCACTTCCAGCTGGGTTCTGGCCACGTCCAGCGCAGCTGAATCGATGGACAATTGTTGGCGGTACACCCGATCGTCCAGGGTTGCCAGCACGGCTCCCGCTCGGACCTGCCGACCTTCGTCGAAGGGCAGCCTGGTGATGACGCCCTGAACGTTGCTGAAACTGAGCACGCTCTCGTGAGCTTCGACATTGCCCGTGAGCACCACGCGACCCGCGGGCGCGCCGGAGCCGAATACCCATTCCCGCAGCGGATGCGACACCAGGAGTCCGGCTGCCGCCGCGACCGCGAGAACGGCGAATCCGATGACGAGTCGGTGCTTCATGGTGAGTCGCGGCGCATGGGGCGAAGGCGAGCCTTCGAACTATGGCCCTGGCTTGCGATCGGGGGCTTGATCTGGATCAGCCCGGCGCGGCGGCTCGAATGGGCGCGCCGGCTCGGCCCTTGCGGCCCTCAGGGAATGCCCACCCGCTCAGCGGACCTCGGCCATGCGCGCCACGATGCGGACATGTCCACCAGCTTCCCCGGTAGGGCGCGGGTATGGCCGCAGTGCCAACGCAGGCTCAGCTGCCGGAGATCGGCCTGAGCGGTCACCGGGCCTGCTTTCAGCAGCGTCCGTTGCCAGCCAGGCCATAGGCCAATCGGTTCAATCGCGCAGCGACAAGGGCCCGCGCTCGCGCGTCACGCAGCTTGCCCCACCATTTCCGGAAGGCGCTCGCTTGTCGGAGTTCGAGCATGGTGGCAACGTAGTCGGAAAACCACATTCGCGCAATGTCCCTGACCCGTTCCAGGCTACGCAGTCCTCTCTTCGAGATCGGACCTCATCTCCCAACCGGCGCTACGAAAGTATCGGACACCGCCAACGCGCTGCCCTCAAGCCTCCGGATCATGGGCTCCTCTGGGCGCGTGTCCGGGGCAATCATGAGGGCGGCACTCTTGGAGGAAGCGATCCGCACTTGGGCTTAGCCGCGCGCGGACGCTGCAGCGCGCCGAGCTGCGATGCGGCTACGACCACCCATTGCGACGACGTACGCCGCGCTGGCACTGATCAGGCCGATCGGCCAAGAGAACGCGGAAAACGCGGATAGTGAGGGAACCAGGGCAATGACGGCCGCCAGAGTCGCCGTTGGAACGAACACGGCGACTGCCCGCCGGTTCACGCCGCCGGTGTAGTGGAAGGCAGCGCCCGGATCGGCGCGGTACAAGTCGGGGATTTCGATCGCACCGCGTCGGATGAGGAAGTAGTCGACTGCCATGATGCCGAACAGGGGGCCAAGGAAGGCGCCCAAGCCGCCAAGGAAGTAATTGATGACCAACGGGTTGGAATACAGGTTCCAGGGCATGACCAGCAGAGCCAGCACCGCACTGATCAGGCCGCCCCGCTTGAAGTCGATGTGCTTGGGCCAGACGTTGGCGAGGTCGTAGGCGGGCGAGACGAAATTGAGCACAACGTTCACGCCGATTGTCGCGACAATGAACATTGCCGCGCCAACTGCCAGAACCGCCGTATTCGGCACCCTGGCGAGGATGAGCGCCGGATCGGTGATGGCCTTGCCGAAGACGACGACGGTGCCAATCGTCATCGTGATGCTGATCGCAGCGAAAGCCGCAAAATTGATCGGTATCCCCCAGAAGTTGCCAGTCACGACCGCGCGATCGGACTTGGCGAAACGGGTGAAATCACAGTAGTTCAGCAGCATCGTGGCGTAGGTCGAGACGAGCAGGAAGGCGCCAGTCAGAATGCCGTTGAGCGCGTCTTCGCCAGCGAGTGGTTTGACCGAGAGGCTCATCGGGATGTGCCAGTCGGCCAGAGCCAACAGCCACAGCGCCAACACCAGCATGATGGCCCAGACAATCGGACCCGCCCAGTCCTGGAAGCGGCGCACCGCTTCCATTCCGCGCAGGATCACCAGCAGCTGCAGTACCCAAAGCGTGACGAAGCAGCCCCACCCCAGCAATGACAGGCCTAGGACGCTGCGATCCTGCCAAGGCTGCAAGCCGGGGGCGATTCTCAGCAACAGCACCAGCACGGCGGTCGACGCCAGGTAGGTCTGTATGCCATACCAGCAGATGGCAATGACCGCACGGATGAGGGCGGGAATGTTGGCGCCCCAGATGCCGAAGCTCATGCGAGCCATCACCGGGAAGGGCACGCCTGTCTGTTGCCCCATACGGCCAGCCCAGTTCATGCCAACGAACAGAATGCCGGTACCGATCAGGATCGAGGCCAGCACTTGCCAACCGGTCAGGCCGAGCACGAACAGCCCAGCGACGAACGTATAGGTACCGATGTTGTGAATCGCGGACATCCACACAGCGAAGAAGTTGTAGGAGGTCCACTTGCGCTCGCGCGCCGGCGCGAGGTCCTCGTTGTATAGGCGACCGCTGGGGTCAAGCGCGGCGAGCCGCTCGTGGTCGGTGCTCATGTGGTCTCCCCGTTGAAGGTGTCGTGGTGGAAGGGATCAGGGCCGTCGCACTGACGGCAGCAGCGAGGGCGCGTCGCAGTGCAGGAAGCGTCCGCGTCCGGCCCGAGCATGGAATCTGCTGCCGTCCCAGACGATCTGGCCGCGCGCCAGGGTCAGGCCAGGCCAGGCGCGCAGTGTGTGGCCCGCGTAGGGCGTGTAGTCCACCGCGTGGTGAAGCATCGCGTTGTCGAGCACGAACTCGCGCTCGTCCCAAACCACCAGGTCGGCGTCGCTGCCAACCGCGATCGTGCCTTTGCGCGGATGCAGTCCATAGGCCTTTGCCGGGCCGGTGGCGGTGAGGTCGACGAAGCGGTTCAGCGTCATGCGGCCGGCGAGTACCCCTTCGCTGTAGAGCAGCGGGAGGCGAGTCTCGATGCCTGGGATGCCGTTCGGAATGTGCCGGAACGCGACCTCCTCGCCGCCCGGCTTCTTGCCATCGATCGCGTCGAATTTGAACGGCGCGTGGTCGGAACTGAATACGGTGAACAAGCCGTCATTCAGGCCGTCCCAGATCACGTCCTGGTTTGCCTTGTCGCGCGGCGGAGGGCTGCAGACGCACTTCGCGCCGTGATAGCTATCGTCGATGCCCAGATCGGCAGCGGTCAGGAACAAGTACTGCGGGCAGGTCTCGGCGAAGACCTTCAGGCCATGCGCACGCGCCCAGCGGATCTGCTCGACTGCCTCGCGACCCGAGACGTGCACGATCAGGATCGGCACGTCGACCAGCTCGGCCAGCGAGATCGCGCGGTGCGTGGCCTCCCGCTCCACCAGCATGGGACGCGCATGCGCGTGGAAGCGCGGCGCGGTACGGCCGGCGGCCTCGAGCCGCCGCGTCAGCCACTCGATGCAGTCGGCGTTTTCCGCGTGCACCATCGCCATCGCCCCATGCTCGCGGGCCACCGCCAGCACATCAAGGATCTGTCCGTCGTCAAGCCTCAGGTCGTCATAGGTCATGTAGATCTTGAACGATGTGTAGCCCTCACGGATCAACGCGGGCAGCTCCTCGTGGAGGACCTTCGGTGTCGGGTCGCTGACGATCAGGTGGAAGGCGTAGTCCACATGCGCGCGGCCTTCGGCCCGGTGGTGGTAGTCGGCGACCGCTGCGCGCAGCGATTGGCCTTTCTCCTGCGCGGCGAACGGGATCACCGTCGTCGTGCCGCCGCAGGCCGCCGCGCGGGTGCCAGTGTCGAAGTCATCGGCCATGCGCACGGGGGGCGCCATCGGCTGGTCGAGGTGGCAGTGCGCGTCCACGCCGCCGGGCGTCACCACCCGCCCGCCGGCATCGATCTCGATTCGGCCGGCGGCCAGGCTCTTGCCGAGCGCGACGACGCGGCCGTCGGCGATGCCGATGTCGGCGTCGAAGGTGTCGCTCGCGGTGGCGACGCGGGCCTTGCGCAGTACGAGGTCAAAGGCGTGAGCGTTCGGCATGGCAACGGCTAGAGAGAAATTGTCGACATCATCGTCGACACCGACGCAGTCAACACGAGAGTAAACCCTCATGTCGACAAAATTGTCGACATTTATGAGAATGCAAGCAATGAATCCCGAACACCTTGGGTTCGGCCATGCCGGGGGGCCCGCGCTTGCTACAATCTCTGGCGACCGCACCGACGACTGTCGACACCGGGGCCACAGGCACGGCGATGACGCGCCGCTGATGAACCACGCCGATCTCATGCCTGCACCCAACAGTCGCCGCGCGGCCGCTACCCCGGCCCGCCTACAACGCGAGAACGCCCAGGACGAGATCTACGAGAAGGTCTATGTCGCAATCCTCGAGCACCGGTTGCCGCCAGGCACCAAGCTGGTCGAGGAGCGGCTGGCAGACATCTTCGGCGTCAGCCGCGCGCGCATCCGAGAGGTCTTGTCGCGGCTCGCCCACGAGCGGGTCGTCGAGTTGTTCCCGCAGCGCGGTGCCTTCGTCGCAAAGCCATCCATCGAGCAGGCGCTCGATGTCTTCGAGGCGCGACGGCTGATCGAGCCTGCGGTGACGCGCCGCCTGGTCGAGACATTGACGCCGGAGAAGCTCGAACGGCTGCGACAGCACGCCGCGCTGGAACACGATGCGCGGCGCCGCGAGGACAAGCGCGCAGTGGTCCGGCTGTCCGGCGAATTTCATTCGCTTGCTGCCGAGCTTGCAGGGAACACGGCTCTGGCGCGCAGCATGCGGGAGTTGTCCGTGCTGACCTGCCTGATGATCTTCCTTTACGACGCGCCGACCGCAATCAGCTGCCGCGCAGACGAGCACGACCAAATTATCGACGCGATCGCTCGCCGCGACGCCGCGAAGGCCGAGAAGCTGATGCTTGAGCACCTCGCGCACATCGAGAGCAGCATGAATCTGGAGGTGAGCATCGAGGACATCGACCTCGAAGCAGTCTTCGGTCGCACTAGTCCATAAGACGGCGGCAAAGCACCTGGCGCGACTGCTGCCGGCGGCGGCCGTGCTCAAGTGACCAGTAGTGAGCGTTGAGCGGTCATCCGAGCAGAAGCGCGTGCTCGCGACGTCCGAACCGGGCCGCACGCGCGGCCCGATGCGCACGCGACGTGCCGGCTCAGGAAGCGGCATTCAGCTCCGCACGGCGCTTGGCCTGGGCGCGGGCACGCTGTTCCAGGATGCGCCGGACACGCGCCAACCCGAGGTCGTGCTCGTAGAGGAACTCGCGATCCCGCGCGTGCTCGGGTAGGGCCTCGAGCACCTGGCGATCCTGCTCCAGCACCGCCCAGTGCAGTCCCTCGAGACGGTTGCGATACAGGAAACGCCAGACCTCGCGCTGCCAGCCCTGCACCTTGCGGGTGCGCCAGAAATAGACCTGGCAGTTGTGCTCGTCGACCGGAGTGGCGAAGCCGATGATGCCGAAGCTGCCGCCGGGGCCGTACTTCTTGCGGTAGGGAATCGCCAAGCGCAGCCAAAGGCAGTTGGTGTCGCCGAACTCGACCCAGTCGAAGTTGACGTCACGCTGCCCCTTCTTCTCGAACACCAGTCCGGTGGGCGTCTTGTTGAGCACCATCTCGGCGCGCTTGTCGCCCTCGGCCATCGAATGCGAGGTCGCGTGCAGGTAGGCGCCATGCATGGGGTCCATCACGTTGTCGATGGCATAGCGGTAGCTGGTCTTCCAGTTCGACATGCACAGGAAGCTCGAGTATTCCTCGCTGACCAGTTCCTCGGGGAGTTGCAGCGGCGCGGGCTCCGTGTCGGGGACGACCCCGAACCAGACGAACACGGCGCCTGCGACTTCCTGCACGGGATAGCTGCGCAACTGCTTCTTGCCCTCCATCGGGCAGTTGGACGATGCAGGAACCGATACCACCACGCCACAACCATCGACTTCGATGCCGTGGTACCAGCAGGCCACACGCTCGCCCAGGTTCCACCCCAGCGAGAGCCTGGCTCCGCGATGGGGACAGCGGTCCTCGAGCGCATGGACCTTGCCCTGGGCGTCGCGCCACAACACGATGTTCTCCCCCAGTCGGGTGACGCCGACGGGCGCGTTGCGGACCTGCCAGCTCGGAACGACCGGGTGCCAAAGGTCGCGAAGACCGGTGGCGAGTATGTGCTGGGCGTCGGCCTCGACTGCGTCGGAAGGGGAATGCTGGATCACGTCTTTCTCCTGTTGCGCGATTCGGCTCAGTAGCCGAGGCGCGAGATTTCGGCGAGGAAGGAATCGACGGTCCACGACGAACCGTCGGCGTTGCGGAAGGCCTGGGCATTGAGGCTTCGCACGATCTCCTCGGGCTGGGTCGCACCGCCCTCGAAGGCCTGCTCCAGCGCGTCGCCCAGCGCGTTCTCGTAGGCGGTAGGCTCCGCGGCGCGCGTCTGCCAGACGATGTTGTCCGTCTTGCCGGCGACCTCCACCAGGCCTTTGCCGGCGACATTGTTCGGCTCGGCCGCTTCCCAGGGCTTGAGCAATGGATTGAAATTCATGGTTCCTTCCTCTCTTCGGCTTGGTCGTCAGCGACCTGGATGTCCCGGTCGACGACGCGGATGGGATAGATCTTCAGGTCCCGACAAGGTTCTCCGCGCAGATGCCGGCCACTGCAGATGTCGAACACGGCATTGTGAAGCGGGCATTCGACCTCGCCGCCATCGACGAAGCCGCTGCTCAGCAACGCGTGGGCGTGCGGGCAGACGTCCTCGATCGCATGGAGCTCCCCGTCGACCTCGAACACGCCGATTTTCGCGCCGGCGATCTCGGCGGCGATCGGGTTATCCGCGTCGACCTGCTCGCGCGTGCCAACCGTGGTCCATGTCGTCATGTGTGTGCTCCTTGGAATAGCGTCAGCCGGCCGTGGCACAGGGCAATTTCGCCACGTCCAGCGCCGGGTTCTGCAAATCGTCCAGTTGCGGGAACGCACCCTGGGACATCCACTTCCGGGCCACCTTGATCTCACGCCCGCCATTGATCGCCGCGACCGCCTCGATGCGCCGCGAAGTACAGAAATACACAATGCGCTGGCGCCTTGCCGCGTTGCTGCGCTCGACCACGCGCAGCGCCGCCGCCGGGGTGCCCAGAACCTGCAGGTTCTCGTCGTACTGGTCGGACCAGAACCATGCGGGGCCGCTGTCGGCCGCCTCGGGCGCCAGTCCCAGCGCGGCCCGGGCCGCGGTCGCCCCCATGCGCTGCGCGTTGTCCCACGATTCCAGGCGCGAGCGGCTCCCGTCCGCGCGCAACGCGTTGGCGACGTCGCCGGCGGCGAAGATGTCCGGGTCGCTGGTGCGGCAGCACGCATCGACGAGGATGCCGTTGTCGGTGGCCAGACCGGCACCCTCGGCCAGTTCGGTATTGGGCTGCAGCCCGATGCCAGCCACCAGCAGGTCGCCGCGCAGGCGCTCGCCGCCTTGGAGTCGCACTTCCACGCCCCGGTCGTCGGCCAGCAGCTCCACGACCTGACTTCCCAGGCGCAGGTCCACACCATGCCCCACGTGCAGCTCGCGAAGGTACTCCGACAGCACCGGCGCGACACTGCGCTGGCACAGTCGCGGCGCCGCCTCGAGGAGCGTGACCTTTCTCCCCAGGCTGCGCGCGCTGGCCGCCACCTCCAGTCCTATCCAGCCGCCACCCAGCACCAGCACATGCGCCGCGTTGTCGAGTTGCCCGCGCAGGGCCAGCGCATCGTCGATCGTGCGCAGGGTGTGGATGCGCGGATGAGCGGCCACCCCAGGCAGCGCGCGCGCGCGCCCTCCGGTGGCCAGGAACAGGCGCGAATAGCCGATGCGCTGACCGTCGACCGTGCGCACGCAGCGAGCGCCGCGCTCGACGGCCTCCACACGCAGGCCCGGCCGCCAGTCCACGTCCAGCGCGGCGAAGGCCTGCTCGGTGAACAGGCCGATCGAGTCGGCCGCCGTCGCACCGAGCAGAACGCCCTTCGAAAGCGGAGGGCGCTCGTAGGGAAGGTGGCGCTCCTCGCTGATCCAGACGATGGGCCCGTCATGACCCTGCGCGCGCAGGGTCATGACGATCCAGCGCGCGGCCTGGCCGCCGCCGACGAGGACGAAGGGAGAGCTGGTAGCGACCATGACGCGCTCCTAGTCCTGCTTGTCGGTGAGAAAGCCGGACCTGGCGTCGCGCCCCTTCTGGCGACGCGTGCGCCCGTCGAGTCCGCCATCGATCGCCCATTCGGCGAACACGCTGGGGCCGGGCTCGAAGTCGCGCGGCACCCACGAACCGGTCAGTTCGTCCTCGTCGGCGTAGTACTCCACCAGCGCGCCCGCGGGATTGCGGAAGTACCAGAAATAGGCCGAGGAGATCGGGTGGCGGCCCGGGCCCAGCTGGGTCTCCCAACCGCAGCGGCTGATGTGCAGGCCGCCGCCGAAGACCTCGTGGATGTCGCGCACCGTGAAGGCCAGGTGATTGAGTCCGCGCCGACCGTCCGGAGCCCTGAGCAGGAACAGGTCGTGATGCCCGCCGCGCTCGGCGCAGCGCATGAAGGCGCCGCGTCCGGGGTAGCGATCGGATGTGACGAATCCCAGCGACGCGTAGAACCCCTCGGTGGCCTCCAGCTCGGCTACGAAGAACACTACGTGGCCGATTTCGATCGGGGTCGCGCGTTCGTAGATCGGCGCGGGCGAGTCGACGCGCTCGCGACGGTCCCAGGTGTTGCAGCGGGCGCCGGTCAGCTCGACGGGGCGCTTGCGCGAGACCTGGAAGCCCACGCGCATGCCATTCGGGTCGGTGGCGCCGACCCGATGCGGGCCTTCGACGAAGCCGGGGCGCTCGCGCAGCAACTCGCGCAGGCGCTCGATCTCGTCCGGGCCCGTCACTCCCCACACCACCTCGCGCAGCGTCGGGTCCGGCTCGATGCCGGCAGCCAGATCGGGCTGCGAAGGGTCGGCGACGACCAGGCGGCATCCATTGAGGGACTCGAATTCCAGTCGCCGCGCATCCTCCCCGCGCAGGCTGAGCCCCCAGTCGAGGAAAAAGCGGCGGCACGCGGCCTGATCCGCGCAGGCGAACGTGACTTCGTCGATGCCTTCGATGGCCATGGACTGCTCCTTGCTGGGTGGGGCTGCGCCGGGCGCTCGGGAACTCAGTGGGCGGATACTTTGCTGCGGTCGATGTGCGACAACGGGTGGTCAGGCGGATAGTTCGGCGTCTCGGGTTTGGTGCTGCCGATAATCACACAGATGAGAGCTTCCTCATCCCCGATGTTCTGGACCCCGCGGTACACACCGACGGGCCACGAGATCAGGTCACGGTCGGCGACGTCCAGCGACCAGGTCTCGCCGTTGAGCTCGGCGATCAGGCGCACCTTGCCGCGCAGGACGAAAAACACTTCCTCGGCATCTTCATGCAGGTGCAGGGGTCCCTCGGCGCCCATCGGAAGAATCATGGTCGAGAAGGTGAAATGCTCGGCCTGCACCGTGTTGCTGTCCGTGCTCACGCCCGTGGCGCCGGTACCCACGTAGCGCATCTGGGCGCGGCGGTACTTGGGGTCGTAGTCCGCCTGGAACTTCAGGGCGTTCCAGTCGTACTTGCGGGTGGCGCGCGTGGCCACGCGCGAGTCCAGCCATTCGGCCAGGTTCATTCCAGTCGGGGGGGTGTAGCGCTTGGTGCTCATCAGGCTCTCCTGTTCGGATCGATGCGTGGTAGGTTCGGGCGCGGCCGTGGCGGCTTCAGTTCGCCCACGGCAGGGGAGCTTCGTTGAGCCCCCAATACAGGCTTTTCTGCTGCATGTACTCGAGAATGCCCAGGCGCCCCTTCTCGCGCCCGAGCCCGCTGTCCTTGAAGCCGCCGAAGGGTGTGGACACGGACAGCTGCTTGTAGGTGTTGATCCATACGGTTCCGGCCTGCAGGGCCCGCCCCAAGGCCCAGGCCCGCTTGTAGTCGCGGGACCAGATGCCAGCCGCCAGCGCATAGCTGGAGGTGTTGGCCCGCTCGAGCAACTCGCGTTCGTCATCGAAATCCATGACGGCCAGTACGGGTCCGAAGATCTCCTCCTGGCACATGCGGTCGGAGTTGACCAGGCCATCGATGACCGTGGGCAGGAAGTAGTAGCCCCGCGCCAGCGCCGCGTCGTCGGGGCTGCGCCCTCCGGCCAGCAGGCGGCCGCCCTCCGACAGACCGAGCTCCACGTAGCGCGCCACGGACTCCCGATGTCGAGCGGTGATCAACGGCCCCATCTGCGTGCGCGGGTCGAGTGGATCGCCCACGCGCAGCGTCGCCGCGCGACGCAGCAGTAGCTCGACGAAGGCCTCGCGCACACTGCGCGCGACGAACAGGCGCGAGCCGGCGATGCAGGACTCGCCCGACGAGCTGAAAATGCCGTAGAGCACGCCTGCCACCGCATGCTCCAGGTCGGCGTCGTCGAGCACGATGGTGGGCGACTTGCCGCCGAGTTCCAGCGAGACCGGCATCATCTTATCGGCGGCGATGTGCGCGATCTGCCGCCCGGTGGTGGTGCCGCCTGTGAAAGAGACGCGGCGCACCAGCGGATGGCGCA
The DNA here is from genome assembly GCA_021808525.1 of Pseudomonadota bacterium. GTDB lineage: Bacteria > Pseudomonadota > Gammaproteobacteria > Burkholderiales > Burkholderiaceae_C > Thiomonas_A. The sequence goes on along the minus strand of JAKBBK010000002.1, from coordinate 13,435 downwards.
CCAGCGCATCGCCGATCACCGATCCGGCCCCTGCCAGCACGCTGACGATTCCCTGCGGCACTCCGCATTCGTCGCAGATGCGCGCCAGCTCCAGCGCCAGCAGCGGCGTCACCTCAGCCGGCTTGATGACCACGGCATTGCCCGCGGCAAGTGCCGGCGCCAGCTTCTGCGCCTCGCTGGCGATCGGCGAATTCCACGGGGTGATGGCCGCGACCACACCCATCGGCTCGTGCACGCTCATGGTCATGTACTCGCCGCGCGCCGGAGTCAGCGTTCCTTCCAGGGTTTCGCAGGCGGCCGCGAAGAACTGGAAGGTGCCGGCGGCGCTTTGCACCAGCGCGCGCGTCTCCTGGATGGGCTTGCCGTTGTCCAGGGTCTGGCGTCGCGCAAGCTCCTCGGAGCGCTCACGGATGGTTGAGGCGATGCGCCACAGCACCGCGGCCCGCTCGTGCGCCTTGAGCCGGGCCCAGCCGCTCGTGCGAAAGGCCTGGTCCGCCCGGGTGACGGCCTCGTCGACGTCATCGAGGGAGGCGGCGCGCAGCGTGGCCACCGGCTCGCCGGTGGCCGGGTACAGGCTGTCGTAGGCTGCGCCGGACCCGGGACGCCAGGTACCGGCGATGCAGATTGGAGTGACTTGAGTAGCGGACATGGCTGGACGGGTTCGCGGACGAACTAGATCGAAACGGGATTGACGCGGTTGGCCAGCGCGCGCAGGACGCTGTAGACGGTCAGCGCCGAGGTTTTTGGGTTCTCCGGAAGAGGACGCCCGCGCATGGTCAGCGAGAAGGAACCGAAGGCGCCGACGGCGTCGACCTGGTGCACGTTCTCGCTGACACCGGGGTCCGCGTAGAGTTCGACGTAGGTCGCCGACAGGCCCAGCCCGGCCAACGAGACGGTGGCGGCGACATTGGCGTTCTTGGGGTAGAGCGCCGCGGCCTCGCGGGCCGAGCCGGCAAAGAGCATCGCGGGCTCGCGCAAAGCGCACAAGTCGCAGAGCTGCTGCGCGGGAGTCCCACTCCAGGCCGATGGAGGCTTGCGCCCTGTGTAGCGGACCGAACTGAGACCGCCCAGGCGAGCCGCGGCCAGCGCATCGATCGCGCCGATGGCGCCCGGCAGCAACTGCACCTGCGTGCCGCCGAGCAGCGTGGCCTGCTCGAGCTCGTCGACCAGTCCGTCCTCGCTGAGCGCGCCCACCGACACCAGCAGGCAGGCTATGCCGCTGCGCAGGCCCGGCAGCACGTGCTGGCGGATCGCGCGGTGGCCGGCGCACTCCACGATCAGGTCGGGGCGATCGCGATCGGGGTCGACGGAGTCGACGAGTCGTGCCGCGGGCGCGTATTGCGCGGCGAGCGCCCGCGCATGCTCGCGCGTGGCGGCCTCGGGAGGGACGACGATCGATTCGACGCGGATTCCGGGCTGCGCGGCCAGGCCGCGCAGCACGCCGGCGCCGATGCCCCCGCAGCCGATGATGGAGATGGCAAGCATGGCGTCCTCAGTGCGCGGCGACGGGCGCGGCCTGCGCGGCCTTGACCGGGGGGCCGGCGAATGCATCCCTGAAGGGGCCGATGGCCAGCATGTCGACCTCGATCAGCACCGGTTCCGCGCAGTCGCGGCAGCTCTCGAGCACCGCGGCGATGTCATCCAAACGGTCCACCCGGTGATGCCGCAGTCCGAAGGAGCGCGCAACCTGCGCATAGTCGGGCGTGTGCAGGTCGACGTAGCAGCGACGGCCGCCGTAGACGGCATCCTGGATGTTCTTGATGACCCCATAGCCCTTGTCGTTCATCAGCAGGATCGCCAGGTTGGCGCGCTCCTGCACCGCCGTGGCGAGCTCGCCGATGTTGAGTATGAAGCCGCCGTCACCGGCCAGGCACCAGGTCTTGCGGCCGGTGTCGTAGGCGGCTGCGCCGATGCTGGCGCCGATGGCCATGGCCAATCCCTGGCCGATGCCACCACCCAGCGCGTGCACGCCGGCATCGGGGCTGAACAGACGGAGCTCCCGGTTTCCCCAGGTGCTGTTGGAAATGGTGACGTCGCGCACCCAGTTGAAATTGCGCCCGGCGGCGCCTTGCAGCGCGTCGACCAGCGCGGCGTAGGGACCGAGTCCGTTGCGCAACTGCTCGGCGGCGCGCTGGCGCGTGGCGGCCAGGTCGGCGTCGAAGCGCGGGTCGATGCGCATGCCGGACTCAAGCTGGTCGGCCAGCGCCTGCAGGGCCGTCGCCGCATCGGCGCAGATGAACTGGCGGCTCGGGTAGCAACGTCCGTCGGCCGAGGGGTCGGCGTCGATGCGGTACAGGTTGTCTGGCAACCGCAGCTGGTACTTGAGGGTCTCGTTGCTGCGCAGCCGGGTTCCAACAGCCAGCATGGCGTCGCAGCTGGCGTACAACTCCTCCACCGCCTTGTGCTGGGTGTAGGCGCCCAGCGAGCGCGGATGATCCTCCGGCACGATACCGCGGCCCTGGGTGGAGGTGACCACGCCGAAGCCCATGGCGACCAGCCGCGCCACCTGCGGCGCGGCGGCGCGCGCTCCTCCGCCCAGCCACAGCAGCGGGCGTCGGGCCTGGCGCAATGCAGCAGCCAGGCGCTCGATGCTGCGGGGCTCGGCCACGCCGGCAATCACCGGCAGAGGATCAAGTTCGTCGGGCAGTTCGATCAAGGCGCCCTGAATGTCGATCGGGACCTCCACGCTGACCGGGCCGCTGGGCGCGCTGAGCGCGGCCTGGATGGCCTGGCGGAAGGTTGCTACCGCGGTCTCCGCACTGCGCACCCGGAAAGCCTCCTTGGAGACCGCGCGCAGCATGGCGAGCTGGTCCGGGGCTTCGTGGATGTAGGCCAGGTCGCGGTCTAGATAGGGGGTCTCGATCTGCCCGGTGATGTGCAGCAGCGGGGTGCCGGCCGTGAGCGCCTCGACCATCGCCCCGGCGGCGTTGCCTGCCGCGGTGCCGGTGCTGGTGATCGCTACTCCCAGGGTCCCGCTGCTGCGGGCGCAGGAGTCGGCCATGTTGGTCGCGCCGGCCTCGCCGCGCGCGGGCACGAACCGGACGCGACCCCGCGCATGGATGGCGTCGAGGATGGGCATGTTGTGAATGGAGATGACCCCGAACGCCACGCGCACGCCGCAGCGCTCGAGCAGCGCGGCGATCGCATGTCCTACGGTGACCTTGTGGTTCGTCATGGCAGCAGATTCCGGAAAAGAGGAGGCGGACGGAGCCTCAGAGGTGCCGGGCGAGTCCGCCCGAGACGTCGATGGCCGCGCCCGTGGTGTAGGACGACAGGGCCGTGCCCAGGAACAGGATGGCTTGTGCCGCTTCCTCGGGGCGTCCGAGGCGTCCGAGGCGGATTCCCTTGCGTTGCGCCAGCGCCTGGGTCCACTGTTCCCAGCTCAAGGCCTTGTCGTCGCGCGCGGCAAAGCGCCGGCGCCATTGACCGGACTCGACGAGTCCGATCAGGATCGCATTGACCCGGATGCCCTTCGGGGCGAACTCCACGGCCATCGAATGCATCAGGCTTTGCGCCCCGGCACGCGCCGTCGACGTGGCCACCATGTGGGGCTCGGGTTGCAGGGCCAGCAACGATCCGACGCAGACGATCGCGGGCGCCTGGCTGCGCTCGAGCATCGGCATGAAGGCGCGCGTGGGGTGGATCAGGGAGAACAGCTTGAGCTCGAATTCCTCCCGCCACGCGGCATCGCTGGTGTCGGCGAAGGTCGACACACGCCCCTGGCCCGCGTTGTTGACCAGGGTGTCGAGTCCGCCGAAGGCCTCCTGCGTGGAGGCGGCAAAGTCGCGGACCTGCTGTGCATCCGTGACGTCGGCGCAGTAGGCGTGCAGGCGAGCCACGGGAAACTGCTCGCGAAGCTCCTGCGCCGCGGCATTCAGTCGATCCGGGTCGCGAGCGCAGATCGCGACGGCTGCGCCCGACTGCAGGAACAGCCTGGCGGTGGCCAGCCCGATGCCGGAGCTGCCTCCGGTGATGGCCACGACATGCCGGGAAAGGTCGATCGAGAACATGGCGATCTCCGCGCTCAGGCCGCGCTGGCGCCCAACGCGTCGATGTCGCGGGCATCGGCGCGGCGGCTCTTGTGGTCGAAGTTCATCAGGGTCGACAACTGGGTGGATGCGCCAAGCACACTGGCGATCAGCGCGTTGCGGCGATCCTGCGGAACCGTGGCGCCGGGGATCGTCAGCCCCAGCGCGGCCACGATGTGCCCGCTTTCGCCGAAAACCGGGGCCGCGACCGTCGAGATGTGGGACTCGAAGAAGCCCTCGGCCATCACGTAGCCCACGCCGCGCGCGCGCTGCGCGGCCTCGAACAGTTCCTCGGTGCTGCGAGGCGTGTTGGGGCTGAGGCCTTCCAGACGGGACTCGGGATACAGGGCCTTGAGTTCGGACAGCGAAAGATCGCCCAGCAGCACATGCCCCAGCACGGTGGCGTGTGCGGGCAGGCGCGTGCCGATGGACACCGAACTGGCGAAGGGCGAGGCCGAGGCGGCGCGCATGATGTAGACGATGTCGCGCTTGTCGCGCACGACCAGGTTCGCCGAGAAACCCGTTTCGTTGCGCAGGCGGTCGACGATCGGACGCCCGAGGTCGGTGATGGTCAGCGAGCCCAGGTATTCGAAGCCCAGACGCAGCACCGCCAGCCCCAGCGTATACGCGCGACCGTCGTCGGTGCGCTCGACGAAGCCCATCTGCTCGAGGGTCACGAGCAGGCGGAACACGGTCGAGCGGGGCACTCCGAGGCGCCGTGCCAGCTCGGGAGCGGTGAGGCTGGGCTCGTGGCGACTGAATTCGCACAGGATGCGCAGTCCGCGCTCCAGGCCCGGAACCGTATAGCGGTCGACATCTTCTTCACTCATGGTCGTGCTCGTCGATGGAACGGTGGAACGCCAGCAGTTCGGCGTTGAATGCGTCGGGTGCCTCGACATAGCAGGCGTGACCGACACCGGGCAGGATACGAAGCGGCGTGTGCAACGCGTCGGCGACTTCCGCGCAGGCCGCCACCGGGGTGACGGCGTCCTGCGAGCCGCACAGCACCGCCGCCGGCACCCTCACCTTTGCCAGCAAGGCGGGCAGCACGGCCTGGCTGAGCAGTTGCGCGGCGTGGCGGTAGCCCTGCGGTGTGATGCGAGTCATGTTGTTGCGCACGCGGGCGACCACGGCCTCGGGCGCCCCCGGCGCGCAAAGCCGCGAGGCACGCGCAGCCGCCATGCCTTCGATGCCCAGCGCTTCAAGCGCGGCAATGCGCTCGGCGTACACGGCCGCGCGTCGGGCGGGCTCGCTTGCGCCGTAGCCGCGTGCCGGGCTGGCCAGCAGCAGGCTGCGCGCATCTGCGTCGTCGCGCGTGGCCCAGGCTGCAGCCACGATCGCACCCAGCGAATGCCCCACCACATGCGGGCGCCGGAGGCCGGTGGCGGCGACCAGCGCGCCCAGCGCCTCGGCGTAATCGCCGGGCCCCGGCCGCGAAACCGCCAGGGGCGCCGACGCGGCGTAGCCCGGGGCGTCCCAGGCGATCACGCGATAGCTGCCGCACAGGCCCGCGAGTTGCGCCTGCCAGGCGCCGGCGCAGGCCCCGATCCCGTGCAGCAGCAGCAGTGGGCAACCCGATCCGGCTTCCAGGAAGCTGATCGGGCCGTGCGCGCTGGCGACCTCTCGGCGTTGGGGCATCGGGGAACACATGACAGGATCGGGCACGACGTTTTATGATTGAAACCGTGATTCACTGATGCCGCATTCTAAGACCGCATTTTGGCGAGTCAACGGGCATTTTGCGGGAAATCGTTCGCGTTTTCCCTGATAGCAAGGCTGCGTTCCGCGAGTACAGTTCGCTCAGATGTTCCGCCAATGAGTCAACGTTTTATGTTTCTTGCCATGGATACCCCGCTCACATCGATATCCGGCGCTCCCGCGGGAAGCGCCGTCAGCCGCGACCCGCACAGCGAGTTCCCGGAGCTGGAGTTTCGCGAGGTCGGCAAGGCCTTCGTGACCCGGGACCATCCGGAGCCGAGCTTCGCGGTGCGTGACGTGTCCTTCTCGATTCAGCGCGGCGAGGTCGTGGCCATCATCGGCCCCTCGGGCTGCGGCAAGAGCACGCTGCTCAACATGGGCTCGGGTCTGTACCGCCCGACCAATGGATGCGTGTTCGTCGACGGCGAGAAGGTCACCCGACCGGTACGCAAGATCGCCTTCATGCTCCAGAAGGACCTCCTGATGCCGTGGCGAACCATCCGCGCCAATGTTGAACTGGGCCTGGAGATCGCCCGGGTGCCAGCAGCGACACGCCGCGAGGTATCCGGCGATCTCCTTCGTCGATGCGGTCTGGCGGATTTCGCCAATCGTTATCCCCACCAACTCAGCGGGGGAATGCGCCAGCGCGCCGCCCTGGCCCGCACCCTGGCCATCGACCCCGAGGTTCTGCTGATGGACGAGCCCTTCTCGGCGGTGGACGCGCAGACCAAGATGACCCTGCAACAAGACCTCGCGCGCGCACTGGCCGAGCGCGGCAAGACCGCGCTGCTCATCACCCACGACATCGTCGAGGCCATCGCGCTTTCCGATCGCGTACTGGTCATGAGCCCGCGACCGGGACGCATCGTTGCCGAGATCCCGGTCGGCCTGCCCATGCGTGACAACCCGATGCAGCGTCGCAAGCTCCCCGAAGTGGGGCCGCTGGTGGCGCGACTCATGGACCTGCTGCACATCGGCGAAGTCTGATGCACGGATCCGCCCCCCCCAGCCCCCAGGAGACCACGATGCCCTTTCCGAATTTGCGAAGCCTCGCCCGCGTGCTTGCCTGCAGCGCCGTAGTTGCGCTGGCCGCGCCGGCGCACGCCGCCGAGCAGAAACTGACCTACATGCTGCCTGCGCCGTCGACGCTGCCGGCCTTCGCCCCGTGGATGGTCGCCCAGGGCGCGGGCTACTACGCGCAGGAAGGGCTGAAGGTGACGTTCATCAGCGGCCAGGGCGGAGTCGACGTGGCCAAACAGGTCGGCGCCGGCAACGTACCCATGGGTGGCGCCATTGGCGACACGCCGATCATCGTTCGCGCCAACGGCATTCCGGTGAAGGACGTGGCGATTCTTGGACACGGGTCGCTGATGCTGCTCGCGGTGCGGGCCGACGAGGGGATCCACGACGCCGCCCAGCTCAAGGGCAAGACCGTGTCCGTGATGTCCTACGTCGACACCACTTATTACTCGCTGCTGGGTTGGCTGAAAAAGGCCGGGCTCTCCAAAGGCGACGTGAGCATCCAGGCCGCCGGCCCCGTCGGCGTGTGGCAGGCGCTCGTTTCCAAGCGCGCGAACGCAATGGCCGCGGTGCCGGAGTGGGTCGTGCTGGCGCGCGCCTCCGGGGCTCCGGTGAAAGTGCTTCCGCCCGGGCAGGGCTTCCAGAGCATGGCGCAGTCGATCATCGCGTCGGACGCGATCATCCGCAACGACCCCGCGCTGGTGCAGCACTTCGTGAGCGCGACGCTGCGCGGCATGGAGCTGATCATGTCCGATCCCGACAAGGCCGTAGCGGACTACGTCAAGGTGGTTCCTTCCTACGCCGGCAAGCAGGCCATGCTGCGCCAGATCTTCGCCATGTACACCAAGTACGTGTACGTCACCCCGGGCAATGCGGGCGCGATCGATCCCAGCCGCCTGCAGGCCATCGAGAACTTCTATGTGCAGCAGGGCATCGTCTCGCATGCGGTCCCGCTCCACGAGCTCTACACCAACCAGTTCATCAAGCATTGACCAGGCGGTGGCGACGATGAGAAACGACAAGCTCCTCGCGGGCATCGGCAGCGTGGCGCTGCTGGTGGCCTTCCTGGCCGCCTGGCAGTGGATGCCGGGCCTGATGAAGATGCCAGCGTTCATCCTGCCCAACCTGTCGCAGACCGTCGCGGCAGGCTATCGCATGTGGACCTCGGGCGGGCTGTTGATGAACACCGGGGTCACTGCGCTGGAGATCGTGGCCGGCTTCGTGCTCGGCTCGCTGCTCGGCGTGTTCATCGGAGTCATCCTGGGACTGTCGCGCACCGCCGAATCCGTGCTCTCTCCGTACATCCTGGCGCTGCAGATCTCACCCAAAGTGGCCTTCGCGCCGCTGTTCGTGATCTGGCTGGGCTTCACTGTCTATCCGCGCATCCTGGTCGCCGTGCTGATCGTGTTCTTCCCGGTGCTGATCAACGTGCTGACCGCGGTGAAGAACACCGATCCCGACATGATCAACCTCGTGCGCACCCTCAACGGCTCGCGCCTGACGGTCTTCCGCCTGGTCGAGTTCCCCGCCGCGCTGCCGGCGCTGTTCTCGGGCCTGCGCATCGGCTCGACGCTTGCGGTGGTGGGCGTGACCGTGGGTGAACTGGTAGGCGGCAATCGCGGTCTGGGCGTCCTGCTGGTTCAGGGCGAGGGCCAGGGCGACACCGCGGCGGTGTTCGTCACCATCGTGATGCTCACGCTGATCGGCATCCTCGCCTACGGAGCCGTCGTGTTTCTCGAAGGCCGGGTGCTGCACTATATGCCGCGCGCCTCCCAGGGGCAGGCATGAACACCACGATTCCGCAATGGCTGCAGGGCCGCCGCATCCTCGTGACGGGCGGGGCCAGGGGCCTTGGCGCCGAATTCGCGCGCTCGCTTGGCGCACAGGGTGCGCGGGTGGTGATCGCCGATCTGCGCAGGCAGGAACTCCGGCAGACCGCTCAGGCGCTGGGCGCCGAGGGTCTGGACGTGCAGGCACTGGACCTCGACCTGGCCGATCCCGCATCGATCGACGAATGCGCTCGTCGCAGCGTCGAACTCCTCGGCGGACTCGACGGTCTGGTCAACAACGCGGCGATCACCGACTCCGGTGGCCGCGGCGCCGATGAGCTTGACGTGCAGACCTGGGACCGGGTGTTCCAGGTCAACGTGCGCGGCACCTGGCTCATGACCCGCGCCTGTCGCGCGGCGCTGGCCCGAAGCGGACGCGGCGCGGTGGTCAACATCGCGTCCGACACTGCGCTGTGGGGCGCGCCCAGGCTTCTGGCCTACGTCAGCAGCAAGGGCGCGGTCATCGCCATGACCCGGTCGCTTGCCCGTGAATACGGCGAGGACGGGATCAGCATCAATTCGGTGGCTCCGGGTCTGACGGAGGTCGAAGCCACCCAATACGTTCCGCAAGCGCGGCACGTGCATTACCACGATAACCGTGCGTTTCGTCGCGGGCAGCTTCCCGGGGACGTGAGCGGTGCGGTGGCGTTCTGCCTGAGCGATCTGGCCCGGTTCATCACGGGCCAGTTGATCGTCGTCAACGGCGGATTCCTCATGTACTGACCCACAGACGGTGGACGGAGATCGATTTTGAAAAAAGCAGCAATCCTTGTGGCCTCGCTATGCGTCGCCGGAACCGCCAGCGCCCACAGCGGCGTGGACCTGTACGGCGTGATCGACATGGGCGTGGCGCACTTCGCCGGGGGCGCCTACGGCTCGACCACGATGCTGGCCTCGGGCTACCAGGCATCAGACCGCATCGGCGTGAAGGGCAACGAGGAGCTCGGCAGCGGGCTCGACGTGTTCTTCCAGGCCGAGACCGGCTTCTGCGGAAACGGCTCCCCGCAGGCCGGCAACATGAACATCGGCGTGCCCCTGAGCAATTCCAAGGCGGGGTCGGGGCCCTTCTGCACCGGCGGCGGCTTCATGCAGCGCACCAGCAATCTGGGCATTCGCGGCTCCTTCGGCAGCCTCGAGGCCGGCCGCCTGTACGCACAGTCGTTTTTCATCGCCGCGAGCGCCGACCCACTGGGAGCCTGGGTGCAGAACGTGCTGTTCCCCGTACCGTATTTCCGCTTCAGCCAGGCGATCCAGTACGCGACGCCCGACATCGCGGGGGTCACGGGCGTGGCTCAGTACGCGCTGGGCGGGCAGAGCGGAAACACCTCGGCCGACACCGGCTACGACCTGGCCCTGCGCTACCACCATCAGGCACTCGGTCTGGCGCTGGGCTACTTCGACTACAAGCCCGCTTACGCCGGCTCCACACCGGCGGCGCCGCTGGTCGGCAACGACAAGTTCGTTCAGCTCGAAGGTTCCTACGACTTCAGGCTCGCCAAGCTGATCGGCTACTGGTCCAAGATGAGCAGCGAACACGGCCTGGCGATCAATACCGGCGAGGCCTCGAAAAACGCGCACATCTGGGCTCTGGCGCTGACTGTGCCGCTGCGCGCGGGCACCCTGATGACGTCCTATTCGGCATACGACGACACCGACGTTTCGGCGCGCAACGCCAGACAGTACACGCTGGGCTATGTGTACCCGATCTCGCTGAGCACGAATGTGTACGCCTCCTACGCGCACATCTCCAACAACGCGCAGCAAAGCTTCGCGGTGGCCGACGCAACGGACTTCGGTTTCGCGCCCGAAGCCGGCCATGATTCGAGCGGCTTCGCCATCGGCATCAAACACTCGTTCTGAGGCCAAGGCGGCATCGCTGCGACTCGATCATCGGCTTACGCGTATGGAGATCGTGAGGCTGCGCTCGTGGAGCCAGTTCGTGAAGGCGACGGACGGACTCCAGGGCTGGGCCTTTCGCGGCGAGGTGTCTGCGAGCTGGCCTCTGGCCAGCTCGCTTTCGCGCCGGCTGCGCAGCTATTGCCCCGAGGCCACACTTTGGCCCTTGCGCGAGGAGCGAGCACTGCGCGTCTTCCGACGCAAGGCGCACATACACTTGCGTGATACCGCCACGCTTGACGACGACCTGCGCTGCCTCGCGCTGATGCAGCACCACGGTGCGGCCACGCGGCTGCTTGACTTCACCAAGTCGCCATTCATCGCTGCCTTCTTCGCGCTCGAAGAGGCCGCGGGCGATGCCGCGGTCTATGCGTTGAACACCCCTCTGCTTTGGGGGCTGGCGCCGAACTTCGATCCCACGCTGACGCGCGATCGGGTCGATCCGCGCAAGCGGGGCAACTTCGCGCGCTACTTTCTGCCCAATCAGTATCCCCTGCTATGGTTCGGCGAGCCCAACGAGATGGACGCGCGCCTGGTCGCGCAATCGGGGCTGTTTGTCATCCCTGGGGTGCTGGGGGGCTCGATCGATGACATGCTCGCGCATTATCCGAGCCCCGCACCCCTGCTGCGCAAGTTCATCCTCCCCCGCCGTCTGCGCGCCGAGGCGATGCAGGCGCTGTACCGCATGAACGTCACCTACGCCTCGCTGTTCCCCGATCTTGACGGCCTGGCACGCGCCTGTGCCTACGAGCTGGAGGTGGTCTGGCCGCGTCTGATCGACGACTATCAGACCAAGCGGAACGCATAGACGCGGCAAAAGGTCAGCACGACCTCAGCGGCCACGTCATAGACCAAAATGTAGTTTCGATGCGCGACGAGTTCGCGCGTGCCCTCGACCCGCCCGGCGCGGCCGAGGCCAGGATGGTCGGTCAGCCTGGCAGCACAAGCGGAGAACAGTTCGTCGAGGGCAAGAGCTGCCACAGGATTGTCTGCCTCGACATGCTCATAGATCGCCTCGCGGTCCGCGATGGCCTCGAGAGTCCATCGCAGCTCCATCAACGAGAGGGCTCAAGTCGCCGCCGGGTCGCTTCTCGCCTCGCGGCAAACCGCGCCTCGACTTGATCATCGGGAGTCAGTCGTCCGGCGTTCGCGGAATCGAGGCCAGATTGAACCTGGTGGCGAAACCACGCTTCATGCTCGGCGGCGTTGTGTTGCTGCTGGACAAACTCACGCATGGAATCCCGCAGCAACTGCGCGCCCGTGCGGTCGCGTTCCTTGGCTGCCATTGCGAATGGCTTCTTCAAGTCATCGTCGACTCTGAAGGTGAAGGTCGCATCGCTCATCCCGTGGCCCTCTTGTATTACGCGATGCATGCACTGTAGCACCGAGCCATCTGCAGAGCACTTCAGCCTGAGCCCATCATGGTGAGTGTCAGACGTGAACAGTCACTCCTGGCGGGCTAGCAGCTAGCGATGACCGAAACATGCGCCAAGCGGCCATCGCCACAGGCCATCCCCAATGCCCGCTTTGGCCGAGCTTCTGCCACTCCTTGAGGCTGTAATGGTCGCGTTCATAACACCGCCGGCGTGCAGGCGGTGGAACGCACATCGCGGTCTTCGCAGACTTCCAGCTGCCGCACGACTCGCGCTGGCACGCCGGCCACGAAGGTATTCGGCGGCACGTCGTGCGTGACCACGGCACCGGCGCCCACCACTGCGTTGTCGCCGACGGTTACCCCGCCCAGGATCGTCGCGCCGGTGGCGATCCATACATTACGCCCGATGACGATCGGCCGCGATTCGATGATCTTGCGGCGCTCCGACGGCGCCATCGCGTGGCCCGTGGTGATCAGGTTCACGTTCGGCCCGATCATCACGAGGTCGCCGATCTCCACGCCGCCCAGGTCGTAGATGGTGCAGCACTGGTTGATGAACACCTTGTGCCCGACCCGGATGCGACGCCCGCCGGTGGTGTAGAAGGGCGGCAGCAGCGTGAAACTCTCGTCGACCGGCTGTCCGGTCAGTTCACCAAAGAGTTCCCGGATACGGGGCGCATCGTCGATGCCCAGCTTGTTGAGCTCCGCGGCCAGGCGCATGCCGCGGCGGATGTCGTCGGCTTCAGCAGCCCACTCGGAGCTGGATGTCGCCACGCGCTTCGTGTGTCGGGAAGGGACGGTGTTCATGCCTGGCTCGATGGCCGTGCGGCCGTTGCCCGAAGCATAGTGGCCGCCGGCTGCCGTGCTGGCGCGGCACGCAGGATTTCGGCGACAGAGCAAACGCTGCAAGGACAAGGCAACCTGTACGAGCGACCATGTCGTCATGCGCAGCCGCACCTTCGGCATTCCCCACGGCGACCCGGACACCACGCCACCCGAAGAGTTCCGCTTCGACATCTGCGGCGAGATCGCCGAGTCCGTGGCGGCGAACGACTTCGACGTGCGCGAACTCGTCATCCCCGGCGGGCGCTGCGCCGTCGTGCGCCATGTCGGTTCCCCGGACCGCATCGGCGAGACGATATCCCCGATCTATCTCGACTGGCTGCCCGACAGCGGCGAGGAATTGCGCGACCAGCCGCTGTTTTTCCACTACCTCAGCGTCTACCCGGAAACCCCAACGGACCAGTGGTAAACCGACATCTACCTTGCGCTCGCGTAGCCTGGGCGCGTTCAGCCAGGCGCGTGGTGATGCCTGCGGCGGGTCGAGCGGTCCAGGCGCACGCGCACATCGGGCCGCGCGCTTCGGAGTCAACGCCCGCGAAAGACCGGCGGACGCTTTCCGTGAAATGCCTCCACGCCTTCGCGGAATTCCTCCGAACTTCGCAGGTGGCTGTAGCAATGACCCTCGAGCTCGCCTGCCGACAGCTTTCGGCGGAGGATCTTGCCTACGGGAGATTTCGGAGTCTCGCGCACGAACACGTATTCCCGAGGTCTCTTGAAGTTGGCGAGATCGGAATGCACGCAATGCT
>JAKBBK010000093.1 GCA_021808525.1 Pseudomonadota bacterium | reverse complement strand
CGATGAAGGCCGACTGCATGCCCGGCAGCACCCGCGCCACCCGCCCCAGGTACACATTGCCGGCCAGGCCGCGCTCGAGGGTGCGCTCGATGTGGATTTCCTGCACCGCGGCCTGGGCCACGAGCGCGACCCGGGTTTCCTGCGGGGTGATGTTGATCAGCAGGTCTTCTTGCATGGGAGATTCGTGCGCGCCTGGTCAGGAAAGGATGCCCGCCTCGCGCAACAGCGCCGCGGTCTCGAACAGCGGCAGGCCCATGACGCCGGAGTAGCTGCCGCTGATGTGCTGGATGAACGCCGCGGCGCGTCCCTGCACCGCGTAGGCCCCGGCCTTGCCGAAAGGCTCTCCGCTGGCCACATAGGCGGCGATGGCCGGCTCGGCCAGCGCCGCCATGCGCACGCGGCTGGTGTTGAGCGCCTCGGCGCGCCTCCAGCCCTCGGCCCGCGGCCATGCGAGGCTCACGGCGCTGAGCACGCGATGCTCGGTGCCGGCCAGCGCCGCGAGCATGTCTCGCGCCTGCGCGGCGTCTCGCGGCTTGCCGAGGATGCGTGCTCCCAGCGCCACCGTGGTGTCCGCGCACAGCACCGCCCCGGGGGCCAGGCCGCGGCGGCGCAGGCGTTGCAGCGCGGCGTCGAGCTTGGCCCCGGCGACCCGGCGCACGTAGCGCGCGGGAGCCTCGGACGGCCTCTCGGCTTCCAGGGCTTCGACATCCTCGTGCTCGTCGGCCAGCAGGGGCTGGAACTCCACGCCGATCTGTTGCAGCAACTCGCGGCGCCGCGGGCTGGCGGAGGCGAGGTAGAGCGTGGGGCGGCGGGTCATGGAGGGGAGGGAGGAGGACTTCGGCATCATACGGCCTGCACCGTCGCGCCGGTCGCCTGCGCCGGCCGGCGCGGCCACGGCTTCGCACGCCACCGGCGCGACTGGCACAATGACGGTTTTTGCGCGCGCGGCGCGTAGCCACCATGTCCATCGTGAGCTGCCAGGAGCTGAGCCTGGCCTATGGGGTGCACGCCTTGCTGGACCGGGCCTCGATGAGCCTGGAGCCCGGCGAGCGCGTGGGCCTGATCGGGCGCAACGGCAGCGGCAAGTCCTCGCTGCTGCGCATCATCGCCGGGCTCGAGGCTCCCGACGCGGGGGAATTGCGGCGTCAGCAAGGCCTGCGCCTGGTCTACGTCGCCCAGGAACCCCAGCTGCAAGGCTTCGCCACCGTGTTCGACGCGGTGGCCGAGGGCGTGGCCGAGGCCCGTACGCTGCGCCGGCGCTTCGAGGCCCATGCGCCCGGCGAGGACCTGGACGCGCTGCAGACCCGCATCGAGCTGCTCGACGGCTGGAACTGGGAGCAGCGGGTGCAGGAAGTGCTGCAGCGCCTCGCCCTGGATCCGGCGGCCGCGGTGGCCGCCTTGTCCGGCGGCCAGCAAAAGCGCGTGGCGCTGGCCCAGGCGCTGGCCGCCAGCCCCGACGTGCTGCTGCTCGACGAGCCCACCAACCACCTGGACCTGGACGCCATCCAGTGGCTCGAGCAACTGCTCGCGGGTTTTCGTGGCAGCGTGCTGCTGATCAGCCATGACCGCGCCTTCCTCGACGCCGTGGTCACGCGCATCCTCGAGCTCGACCGCGGGGTGTTGCGCAGCTATCCGGGGCATTACGCCGCCTTCGAGCAGCGCAAGGCCCGCGAACTGGCCGACGAGGCGCTGGCGCAGGCCCGCGCCGACAAGCTGCTGGCGCAGGAAGAGGAATGGATCCGCCGCGGGGTCGAGGCCCGGCGCACGCGCAGCGTCGGGCGGGTGCAGCGCCTGCAGCAATTGCGCAGCCAGCGCGCGCAGCGCCGTGAAGCGCTGGGCAGCGTGCGCCTGGAACTCGACCGCGGCGAGGCCAGCGGGCGCATCGTGGCCGAGCTCCAGGGCGTGAGCAAGGCCTTCGGGGACCGGCAGGTGGTGCGCGAGCTGTCCACCATCGTGCTGCGCGGGGACAAGGTCGGCATCCTCGGGCCCAACGGCGCCGGCAAGACCACGCTGCTCAAGCTGCTGCTGGGCGAACTCGCTCCCGACCGCGGCAGCGTGCGCCAGGGCAGCCGCCTGCAGGTGGCGTATTTCGACCAGATGCGTGCCGCGCTGGACCTCGAGGCCACGCTGGCCGACACCATCAGTCCGGGCAGCGAGTGGATCGAGATCGGAGGCGCGCGCAAGCATGTCAGCGCCTACCTGGGAGACTTCCTGTTCCCGCCGTCGCGCGCGCGCTCGCCGGTGAAATCCCTGTCCGGCGGCGAGCGCAACCGGCTGCTGCTGGCGCGCCTGTTCGCGCGCCCGGCCAACGTCGTGGTGCTCGACGAACCGACCAACGACCTGGACATGGACACCATCGAGCTGCTCGAGCAGCTCCTGCAGGACTTCCCCGGCACGGTGTTCCTGGTCAGCCACGACCGCCGTTTCCTGGACAACGTGGTCACCAGCACCCTGGCCTGGGAGTCGCCGGGCTGCTGGCGCGAGTTCGAGGGCGGCGTGGAGGACTGGCTGGTGCAGCGCCAGCGGCTGGCGCAGGCCGTGGGGGCCGGCGCGACCGGCGCCCCCACCTCGGGACCCGCACCCACGCCCACGCCGGCAGCCATCCCCCCGGCGCCGCGCGCGGCGGCGCCGGCCGGCGCCCGGCGCAAGCTCAGCTACAAGGAACAGCGCGAACTCGAGCAATTGCCGGCGCGCATCGAGCAGCTCGAGCAGGAGCAGCGCGAGCTCACCCAGGCCCTGGCCGATCCGGCGCTGTACCGCGAGCAGCCCCGACAGGTGGCCGCGATGCGCGCGCGTTTCGACGCCATCGAGCAGGAACTGGGCGCGGCGCTGCAGCGCTGGCAGGACCTCGAAGACCTGGGCCCGGCGGGCTGAGCCCTTCAGCCCGCCCGGTGGTAGGGGTGGCCGGTGATCACGCTGTGCGCGCGGTAGACCTGCTCGGCGAGCAGCACGCGCACCAGCCCGTGGGGCAGCGTGAGGTCGGACAGGCGTAGCAGCAGGTCGGCCGAAGCCTTGATGCGCGGCGCCAGGCCGTCGGCGCCGCCGACCACGAAGGCCACGTCGCGCCCCTGCTGGCGCCAGCCCCGCATGGCCTCGGCCAGTTGCAGCGTGGTCAGGCGCTGGCCGTGCTCGTCCAGCACCACGCGCAGGGCCTGTGCGGGCAGGGCGTCCTCGATGCGCTGGGCCTCGCGGTCGATCACGCTGGCGGTGTCCAGGCCGGCGCCGCGCGATTCCGCGCGCAGTTCGCGCAACTGCAGGGGGGTCTGCGCCGGCATGCGGCGGGCGTATTCGGCGTAGGCCTCGTCGACCCACCCGGGCATGCGCTGGCCGACCGCGATCAGCCAGTACTTCACCGCGCCGGCCTTCTCAAGCCTTGGGCCTGGCCCGCTTGGCGGCCGCGGGGCGCGGCGTCGCGGCCTTCGCGGGCGCCTTCGCCGCGGGCCGCGCCGCGCGGGCCTCGCCCGCGGAGGCGGATGGCGCGGTGCTGGTCGCGGTTCTCGCGGCGGTCTTCGCGGCGGTCTTCGCGGCGGTCTTCGGCGCGGTCTTCGGCGCGGTCCGCGGCGCGGTCTTCGGCTCGGTCGCGGCCGTCGCGCCGCGCCTGGTCCCCGGGGCGGAACGGTCCGTGGCCTTCGCGGCCGCTGACGGCGTTGCGGACGCGGCCTTGCGGGCCGGCGACCTGGAGGCCTTGGCCGGCGCCTTGGCGGCGCCCGCGCGCGCCGAACCCGCGGCCGGGCTGCGCGCGGTCCGGCCCGCGGCGGCCTTGGGCGGGGATTTCGCCGCCGGGCCGTCGCCGGCCCTGCGCACGCCGGGCTGGGGCTCGGGCGGCTGGCGCACCTTCAGGTGCACGCTCTTGCCCCCCCAGATGTCCTCGAGCTTGTAGTAGGCGCGGATGGCCGGCTGCATGATGTGCACCACGGCGTCGCCGCAGTCCACCAGCACCCACTCGCCGCTCTCGGCGCCTTCCGGGTTTTTCACCGTGCCGCCGGCTTCGCGCACCTTGTCGCGAACGCTGGCCGCCAGCGCGCGGGTCTGGCGGTTGGAGCTGCCGCTGGCGACGATCACGCGGTCGAACAGGCTGGTCAGGTTCTCGGTGTTGAAAACCTGGATGTCCTGGGCCTTCACGTCTTCCAGGGCGGCGACGATGATGCGTTGCAGTTTACGGATGTCCATGCGGGGCGGGGTGGGGTCGGTAGAGGTGATGTTGCTCAATATAGTCTGCCACGGCCGCGGGCACGAGTCCGCGCAGGTCCAGCCCCCGCGCCGCGTGGTCGCGCACCAGGGTCGCCGACACGGCCAGCGGGGGCATGCGCAGGCGCAGCAGGCGGTGCCCGCCGGCTTGCAGGGCGGCCAGCAACTCGGGGGCGGGGCGAAGCTCGTGTTCCGGGCGCGGGGCCGCCGCCAGGTCGACCGAGGCCGCGATGCGCTCCCAGTCCTTCCAGCTGAGGAAGTTCTCGAGCTGGTCGGCACCCAGCAGCAGCACGAAGCCGTGAGCGGGATGGGCGGCGAGCAATTCGCGCAGGGTATCCATCGTGTAGCTCGGCCCGCTGCGCAGCAATTCCAGGTCCAGCACGCGCAGGCGCGGCTCCGCCTGCGCCGCCAGGCGCACCATGTCCTCGCGTTGCCGCGCATCGGCGCCCAGCGCGCCGCGCTGCCAGGGGCGCCCGGCGGGGATCAGCCAGACCTCGTCCAGGCCGAGCTGCTGCAAGGCGCAGCGCGCCAGTTCCAGATGCGCCAGGTGAATGGGGTCGAAGCTGCCGCCAAGCAGGCCGATGGTCGGGGCCACGTCGGTTCAGACCCAGTCGCGCGGCGGCAGGAACTGCTCGCTCAGGCGCGCTTCCGGCGTGCCGGGCTCCGGCTTCCAGTCGTAGCGCCAGCGCACCTGCGGGGGCAGGGACATCAGGATGGACTCGGTGCGTCCGCCCGACTGCAGGCCGAACAGGGTGCCGCGGTCCCACACCAGGTTGAACTCCACGTAGCGCCCGCGGCGCAGCGCCTGGAATTCGCGTTCGCGTTCTCCATAGGCCATGTCCCTCCGGCGCTGCACGATGGGCAGGTAGGCGTCGAGGAAGGCGTCCCCGGTGGCACGCATCAGGGCGAAGCCGGCCTCGAAGCCGCCGGCGTGGAAATCGTCGAAAAAGATGCCTCCGATGCCGCGCGCCTCGCCGCGGTGCTTGAGAAAGAAGTATTCGTCGCACCAGGCCTTGAAACGAGGGTAGTAGCCCGGATCCAGCGCATCCAGGGCCTGCTTGCAGGTGCGGTGGAAATGCACCGCGTCTTCCTCGAAGCCGTAGTAGGGCGTGAGGTCCATGCCGCCGCCGAACCAGCTCAGGGGCTGCCTGCCCTGGGGATGCACGCTGAGCAGGCGCACATTGAGATGGACCGTGGGCACGTAGGGGTTGCGCGGGTGCAGCACCAGCGAAACGCCCATGGCGCTGAAGGGCGCGCCCGCCAGCTCCGCGCGTTGCTGGGTCGCCGACGCGGGCAGGCTGGCGCCGCGCACGGCCGAGAAATTGCAGCCGCCGCGCTCGAACAGCGCGCCGTCCTCCAGCACGCTGCTCAGGCCGTCGCCTTCCAGGCGGCCGCCGGCCGGGCGGGTCCAGGCATCGCGCCGGAAGGCATGGCCGTCGACACGCTCCAGCGCGGCGAGGATGCGCGACTGCAGTTCGAGAAGGTATTCGCGGACGGGTTCGGACATGGGCAAGGGAACTGGGGCGCCGGGCGCGCCCGCTCAGGCGATCAGCGTTCGGCGACGCGGATCAGGTGGCGCGACGGGCGGGTGGCCACGCGCACCGTATGGCCGGGCCCGCGCCGGCGCTGCGCCAGGCGCAGCTCGCGTGCGTGCGCCCGCCGCTGCTCGGCCAGGCGCAGCGCGCGTTCATGCGCCCGACGCTCCTCGGCCAGGTGCAGCTCGCGCCGCGGATGCCACTCGCGGGTGTACACCACCACCAGGGCATGGGGCCGGAAATGCGTGTTCTCGCGCACGTGGTTCCAGCGCGCGACCTCGGCCACGCTGATGCCATAGCGCCTCGCCACCGTGCCGGGCGTGTCGTAGCGCCCGGCGTACAGGCGCAGGCGGCGCAGTGGCGGCTCCACCGGCGCCAGGGCCAGCACGGCGTTCTCGGCCACGTGCTTGCTCACGTTGGCGTCATCCTGCGGCGGGCGCGGCACCAGCACGGTGGAACCCGCCTTGATCAGGGTGCGGCTGGGAATGTCGTTGACCTCGCGCAGCGTGGCCACGGCCAGATGCAGGTGCTGGGCCAGCACGGCCGGCGAGGAGGTGTGCTCGACCCGGTACGCCGTCCAGCGGGCCAGCGGGCCCTGGTGCGCGGCCAGCGCCTGCTCGAACTCGGTAGCGTTGTCGTAGGGCAGGAGGATCTGCGGGTGCGTGGCCGCCAGGATCACCGGCTTCTTGAAGGCCGGGTTGAGGGAACGGAAATCGGACACCGAAATCCCCGCCAGGCGCGCCGCCTGCGACACGTCGATGTCCTGGGTGATGGTCACCGGCTTGAAATACGGGTGGTCGGGAACCGGGGGCAGCGTGATGCCGTAGCGCTCCGGGTGCTCGATGATGTCCTTCACCGCCTGCAGCTTGGGGTAGTAGTTGCGCGTCTCCTGGGGCATGTGCAGGTGGGCGTAATCCACCGGCAGGCCATGCGCCTGGTTGTACGCGATGGCGCGCTGCAGGCCGCCTTCGCCCCAGTTGTAGGCGGCCAGCGCGAGCTGCCAGTCGCCGAACATGGCATGCAGCTTGGTCAGGTAATCCAGCGCCGCGCGCGTGGAGGCCATGACGTCTCGCCGCCCATCCTGGAACATGTTCTGCCGCAGGTTGTAGTGCTTGCCGGTGCTCGGGATGAACTGCCACATGCCCGAGGCCTTCGCGCTCGACAGGGCATCGGGGTTGAAGGCGCTCTCGATGAAAGGCAGCAGCGCGAGTTCGGTGGGCATGTCGCGGCGCTGCACCTCCTGCACGATGTAGTACAGGTACTTGCGCGAGCGCTCGGTCATGCGGGCCACGTAGTCGGGCCGGGTGGTGTACCAGCGCACCGCCTGTTCCACGTAGGGCTGCATCTGCGGCCCGTCCATGTCGGGGATGCCGAAGCCGGCGCGGATGCGCTGCCAGATATCCGTGTACTGCGGCTCGGCGGCGCTGGCGGAGAGCGCGGGCGCCGCGGTCGCTGCGCTGGCGGCGGCCAGCGGGGCCGAGGCGGCGTCGGCCAGGCCCGGTGCGCTGGAGCCGGCGAGCGCGTCCTGGGGCGTCGGCGTCGAGGCGCCCGGCCGCGCGGCCTGCAGCGGCGAGGAGGCCCGCGCCCGCGGTGCCTGCACCGACGCCGACGCCGACACCGAGGAGCGAGGGGGAGCGGCGCAGCCGGCGGCCATCACCACCACCGCGGCCAGGGCCCAGAACCTCACTCCTCGCAAACGCTGCATCCCGTATTCCCCGTTGCGGACCCTCCGGGGTCCGGGTTCATGTCGATCAGAAATCGTTCTTCCATTGCCGCAGCATCGCGAAGGCGTCGACACGGTCGACCGCCTCGCGCCCGAAATGCTCCCGCAACTGCGCCCGGATCGAAGCCTGGTCCGAACGCAGGAAGGGGTTGACCTGCCGTTCCCGCCCGATACTACTGGGCAGGGTGGGCAACTGCTCGCTGCGGCGCCGCAGGCACCAGTGCTCATATTCCCCGATTTCCGGGTTGTCCGGCTCCACGCGCCGGGCGAATTGTAGATTGCTCACGGTGTACTCATGCGCGCAAAGCACCTGGGTGTCGGGCGGCAGCGATCCCAGGCGCTCCAGCGACTCCAGCATCTGGCGCGGCGTTCCCTCGAAAAGACGCCCGCAACCGGCGGAGAACAGGGTGTCGCCGCACAGGAGCAGACGCAAGGAGGCGCAGTGGTAGGCGACATGCCCCAGGGTGTGCCCCGGAACCTCCAGCACCTCGAAGCGCAGGCCCAGGGCGTCCAGCTCGGCGATGTCGCCGCCCGCCACGCGGCGGGTGACGCCCCCGATGTCCTCGCCGGCCGGGCCCCACACGGGCACCGACCAGCGCTGCAGCAGCGCCGCGATGCCGCCGGTGTGATCCGGGTGGTGATGGGTGACTAGAATGCCCGCGAGTCGCAGGCCATCGCGGGCGCAGGCGGCCAGCACGGGGCCGGCGTCGCCCGGATCCACCACCACGGCGCTGCGCGAGTCGTGGATCATCCAGATGTAGTTGTCCCGAAAGGCTTGCAGCGCGACGATATGCATGAGTCCCCCGAAGTGCGCCCGAGTATAAATCTCGACCGGTGGATGCAAAGCCCGGGCGGACATCCTGCGTTGCTCTGGCAGCAGCAGCAGATGGACAGGCTGGTGGCGGATATTTTCGGATTCCATGCCCTGCAACTGGGCATGCCCGGGCTGGCCGCGCTGCGGCACAATCGCATGCCCCATCGCTGGTTCGCGCGCGACGTGGCCGACCCGCCCGACCAGGCGCCCGGCGCCGCGGGGCCGGCCGCGCTGGTGTGCGAATTCACCGACCTGCCGCTGGCCGGGCAGAGCCTGGACCTGCTGGTGCTGCCGCACACGCTGGAGGTGGCCTCCGACCCCTACGCCTGCCTGCGCGAGGTCGACCGCGTGCTGGTGGCGGGGGGCCAGGTGGTGATCACCGGCTTCAACGCCTTCAGCCTGTGGGGGGCACGCCAGGCCCTGGCGCGCCTGGGCGGCGAGCCCTACCTGCCGCAGAGCGGGGAGCTGATCTCGCCGCGCCGGGTGCGCGACTGGCTGCGCCTGCTGAGTTTCGAGGTCACCGCCGGGGCCTACGGCTGCTGGCGCCCGCCGCTGCAGACCCAGCATTGGCTGGAGCGCTGGCGCTTCATGGACAAGGC
>JAKBBK010000092.1 GCA_021808525.1 Pseudomonadota bacterium | reverse complement strand
CCCCACGGGCACGACGCCTTCCTCATGGACGAGCCGCACTACCACGACGTGGTGCGCGCCTACTTCGGGCGCATCGCCGAGCAGCTCGGGCTGGCGCAGGAGCCGCAGGCATGAACCCGCGTTTCGACATCATCGCGGCCCGCGTGCCGCAGGGCAGCCGGGTGCTCGACCTGGGCTGCGGCAACGGCGCGCTGCTGGCGCATCTGCGCGAACAGCGCGGCTGCTCGGTGCAGGGCGTGGAAATCGACCCCGACAAGGTGGTCGCCTGCGCCAGGCGCGGCGTCGACGTGCTGCAGCTCGACCTCGAGCAGGGCCTGGCCATGTTCGCCGACGACAGCTTCGACGTGGTGCTGATGATCGACTCGCTGCCCAACCTGCGCAACACCGAGCGCGCGCTGCGCGAGGCCTCGCGCGTGGGGCGCCAGGGCATCGCCACCTTCGCCAACTTCGCCCACTGGCGCATCCGGCTGCGCGTGGCCTCGGGGCGCCTGCCGGTGACCGAGGAACTGCCCTACGAGTGGTACGACACGCCGAACCTGCGCGTGACCACCTACGCCGACTTCGCCGTGCTGGCGGCCAAGTGCGGTCTGCGCGTGCGCCAGGCCCTGGGCATCCAGGCCGGGCGCGAGGTGCACACCCTGCCCAACCTGCTCGCCTCGGAGGCGATGTTCGTGTTCAGCGCCGGCTGAGCCGACGCCGGGGCTCGAACGGTTCTAGCCCGCTCTGCGCACCAGGCGCATGAACTCCTGGCGCGTGCTGGGGTCGCTGCGGAAACTGCCGAGCAGGGTGCTGGTGACCATGCCGACGCCGCGCTTGTGCACCCCGCGCGTGGTCATGCATTCGTGCGAGGCCTCCACGATCACGCCCACGCCGTGGGGCTGCAGGGTGTCCTGGATGCACTGCGCGATCTGCGCGGTGAGTTTTTCCTGCACCTGCAGGCGCTTGGCGTAGGCATCGACCACGCGCGCCAGCTTGCTGATGCCCACCACGCGGTTGCGGGGCAGGTAGCCCACGTGCACGCGCCCGATGATGGGCGCCATGTGGTGCTCGCAGTGGCTCTCGAAATCGATGTCGCGCAGCACGATGATCTCGTCGTAGCCGGCGACCTCCTCGAAGGTGCGCGCGAGGTAGGCGGTGGGGTCCTGGGCGTAGCCGGCGCACCATTCGCGCCAGGCCCGCGCCACGCGCCGGGGCGTGTCGCGCAGGCCCTCGCGCGAGGGGTCGTCGCCGGCCCAGCGCAGCAGGGTGCGGATGGCCTGCTCGGCCTGCTGTTCGGTGACCTGTTCGGTGACCTGCTCGGAAGCTTGCTCGGGACTCGACATGGGACTGGGCGGGGCGTTGTTGCAAGGAGTAACGCGGGCCGCGAGCCCGCCGGGCCTTGCAGTGTAGGACGCCATGCCCGTGCGCGCTGCGCGCCGCGCGCCGCTACTCGGTCGCCGCGGCCCGCGGCCGCGCCGGCCGGCCGCGGCCAGCCTCCGCGAGCCTCAGGCGGCCGGCCGCGTGTTCCTCGCAGGGCGCAGCGCTCCCGCGATGCGGCGCCCGACCCGCACGAAGGCCAGGCCCTGCTGGGCCCACAGGCCTTCGCCGTAGTCCTCGCCGGCGCCCTCGGGCGCCGGCAGCTGGGCGCGCACGCCGGTGGGCTGGGTCGGGGTGCTGAAATCGGCCGAGCCGAACAGCATGTCCCACCAGGGCAGCAGCACCCCGAAATTGCAGCCGTACAGGCGCGCGCGGTTGCCATGGCCCAGCTCGTGGCCGAAGCCCACCGCGTGGTGCAGCCGGTGAAAGCGCGGGCCCACCAGCAGGCGCTCGCCGATGCGCCCGAAGTCGAAACGGATGTTCGCGTGCTGCACGCTCTGCAGCGCGCCGCCCACCAGGGTCAGGGCCACGAATTGCGCGGGGGGCACGCCGATCACCAGGGCCAGCGCGGCGAAGAAGGCGGCCTGCAGCGCGTCGTCGAGGAAGTGGTTGCGGTCGTCCGCCCACATCGACAGCTTGCGCTGGCTGTGGTGAACCGCGTGCAGTTCCCACCACCAGCCGATCTGGTGCTGCCAGCGGTGGTACCAGTAGCCGGCGAAGTCCAGCACCACCAGGTAGATCAGGAAGCCCACCAGCGGGTGCAGGGACATGCCGGGCCACAGCGCGTCCAGGTTCAGGTTGTCCAGGCCGTGCAGGTGCAGCCAGGCCAGCGCCAGGTCGAACAGGGGTTGCAGCGTGAGGAACAGGATCAGCGGCAGCAGCCCCAGGCGGTTCACCAGGGTGTAGATCACGTCGGCGCCGATGCCGCGGCGGTTCTCCCAGCGCTCCAGCGGCGCCAGCCATTCCAGCGGGCGCAGCACCAGGTACAGCAGCAGCACCTGCAGCGCGCCGTAGACCACCCACAGCAGGCCGTCGTAGGCGAGATCGTCCATGTCCATCATGTGCAGGTGCCATAGCGCCGGCTGCACGAAGGTCACGAACAGCCAGGTCTGCGCGGCGCCGGTGGCCTGGTCGAACACATGCGAGAAGGCGGCCGGCAAGGCGGGCAGCGCGGCGAGGGCGGCGAGGGGGTGCATGGGGACTTCGGGGCTTCGCGCGCGCTCAGGTCGCCACCGGCGCCGGCACCGGCGGCGACAGCGGAGGCAGGTTGTCGTAGAAGGGCGCGCGGTCGCGGAAGTAGATGCCGTGCGGAGACTTGCCCACGCCGATCACGTCGGCCAGCTTGAGGCTTTGCAGGTCGATGACGCCGATGGTGCGGTCGAAGCGGAAGGTGGTCCACAGCCAGCGCCGATCGGCCGACAGTTCCATGTCGTCGGGCCCGGGACGCAGGCCGGTGATGTCGCCCACCTTGCGCAGCGCCTGCATGTCGAGAATGCTGATGCTGTCGGAAATCCGGTTGCTCACGAACACGTGGCGCCCGTCGGCGCAGGAGCGGAAGTTGTGGGCGGCGTCGCCGGTGACCATGCGCGCCACCGCCTGGCGACGCCGCCAGTCCACCGCCACGACCGCGTTGGAGCCGGTCAGCGCCACCAGCAGCACCCGGTCCTGCGGGGTCAGCCACACGCCGGCGGGGGTGTCGCCCACCTTCAGGGTCCACAGCAGGCTCTGCGTGGGCAGGTGGATCGCGGCCACCTCGCCGGTCTGCTGCAGGCTGACGAACACGATCTGGCTGTCGGCGGTGAAGGCCATGTGGCTGGGGATGGCCTCCAGGGGCAGGCGCTTGACCAGCTGCAGGTCGCGGCCGCCGCCGTAGCGGTACATGTCGACGCGGTTCAGGCGCAGGCAGTTCGCGACGAACCATTTGCGGTCGGGCGAGAAGCCGATCTGGTAGGGGTCCTCGATGCCCTCGAGCCAGCCCTCGGGCTGACCGCTGACGGGGTTCAGGAACAGCAGGTTGCCGCTGATGGCGTCGGCCACGATCAACAGGCTGTTGTCGGGGGTGACCATCAGGTGATGGGGTTCCTTGCCGGCCGCGAAGGTCTGCAGCACGCGGCGCGTGCTCTGGTCGACCAGGGTGATGCTGGCGTCGGCGGAGTCCAGCACGATCACCCGGTTGGGGTCGTCGCCGGCGGCGAGCGCGACCCGCCCGAGCAGGGGGCTCAGCGCCAGCGAGGCGGCTTGACGCAGGAATTGACGACGCATGGAGGAATCGGGATGGGACGCCCGCGCGCGGCACGCGGGACAGGGGGGGCCAGTATGTCAACGCGGGGCCTGGGCGCGACGTTGACAGAGTAGGCTCGAGGGCCGCGCAGTGCGGCAATAAACCAGCAATGGTACTGTGGATAATTTGCGACAAAGCCGGGGAACTGCAACAGTTGTTGCCGACTGCGCCAGAGGCGCACGATGTGCACCCGATGCCACGCAAGGAGTCGTCGCCATGAAAGCCAAGGTCCTGATCCCCGCCGCGCTCGCCCTGGGCCTGGGCGCCTTCGGCGCCGCCCCGGCGCGGGCCGACGGCCCGCCGGTGAGCTTTTCCATCACCGTCGGCAACCCGCCGCCGGTGTACGCCCCGGCGCCGGTCTATGCCCCGGCCCCCGTGTACATGCCCCCGCCGGTCACGGTGGTGCCCCAGGCCATGGTGTGGCTGCCGCAAATCGGCGCCTACGTCGCGCTGGGCGTGCAGCAACCGATTTTCTATGTCGGCGGCGTGTACTACTACCGCTATCGCGGCGGCTGGTACACCGGCCCCGGCTACGGCGGGCCCTGGCGCCCCGGCCTGCCGCCCGGCGCGCTGCGGCGTTTTCGCGACCCGGACTGGGGGCACTATCAGCGCATGGCGCACGATTACCACGATCGCCGCGACTGGCGTGAATTCCACCCCGGGCCGCCCCGCGGCCCCGAGGGTCGACCGGGCGGCCCCGGCCGCGACCGCGGCCGCGGGCCGGAGCGCGGAGATCACGGGCGCGGCCCCGGCCCCGACCGCGGCGATCACGGGCGAGGCCCCGGACCGGATCGCGGGGGAGATCGCGGCCCCGGCTGGGGGCATTGACGCCGGGCTCACGGCGGCTGTCGGCAAATCCGGCGGTCGCCGCGTTATAAACACTCCTGCTGGAGTGAACCATGAATCCTGACAAGCGAGCCAGGCAAGGCGGCCCGCGGCGCATGGCCGCGCTGGCCCTGCTGGGCCTGGCCTTCTCGCTGGGGACGGCGGCGCCGGCCTCGGCGCATGTGCACTGGTCGGTGGGCATCGGCATCGGCGTGCCCGGCTACTGGGGCGGCCCGGGCTATTGGGGCCCGGGCTACTGGGGGCCGGGCTGGTGGCCGACCCCTTCGTATTACTACGCGCCGCCGACCGTGGTGGTACCCGCCTACCAGCCTCCGGTGGTCTACGAGGCCCCGCGCCCCCTGGGCCCGCCGCCCGAATCCTTCTGGTATTACTGCCGCGATCCCGCGGGCTACTATCCCAGCGTGCCGAACTGCCCGGAAGGCTGGACCCCCGTGCCCGCGCGTACCGCCCCGGCGCCTACTCCCCGTTGACATCATGAACCTGCGCAAACTCCTCCTGCCCGCGATGCTGGGCTCGGCCTGGCTGCTCGGCGGCTGCGCCAGCGCGCCGATGGGCCCCACCGTGAACGTGATGCCGGCTCCCGGCATGCCGCTGCAGCAATTCCAGTCCATCGACGCCACCTGCCGCGGCTTCGCCCAACAGCAGTCGGCCGCCTACCAGAGCAGCGCCACCCAGTCGGGCGTGGTCTCGGGGGCCGCCGGCGCGCTGCTGGGCGCCGCCGCCGGGGCGCTGATCGGCGGCAACCACAACGGTGCGGCGGTCGGCGCGGGCGTCGGCCTGCTGGCCGGCTCGGCCGGCGGTGCCGGCAGCTACGGCGACCAGCAGATGACGGCGCAGCAGGCCTACAACCACGCCTACGAGCAGTGCATGTACACCCAGGGCGCGCAGGTGCCGGGCTACCGCGCTCCGCGCTACGCACCGCCGCCCTCGTACCAGCCTTCCTACGCCCCCCCGCCGCCGGCCGGCAACCCGCCGCCGCCGCCTCCGGGGTATTACCAGTCGCGCTGATCGGGGCGGCTCCGCCCGGACCTCACCCCATCTCCTGGCGGCGTCCGGCGCCGGCCCGGCGCCAGGGCCGGGAGGCCCAGTCCACCAGTGCCGGTGCGCCGGCGGCTATCATCCGCCGCTGTCATGACGGAACCCACTTTCGACGCGGATCGGGCGGCGCGGGACGACGCGTCCCGGCGCGCGGCCGCGCCGCGCAAGAAATCCTCTGGCGGCGGTCGCTCGGCGCCGCCGCGGCGCAGCTCGCGCTGGCAGCTGGTGCTGCTCGGCCTAGTGCTGCTCGGCGTCGCCGGCACGCTGTACCTGGGCCTGGCGGTGATCCTGCTGTGGCCGCGCCTGCCCGATCTCAGCGAGGTCACCGACTACCGCCCCGACCTGCCGCTGCGCGTGTACAGCGCCAACGGCACGCTGATCGGTGAGTTCGGGGTGCAGCGCCGCGCGGTGGTGGCCTACGACCAGGTGCCTCCCCTGCTCAAGCAGGCGGTACTGGCGGCCGAGGACTCGCGCTTTTTCGAGCATGGCGCGATCGACTTCGCCGGCGTGGTGCGCGCCGCGCTGGCCGACTTCGGCGCCGGCGGCGCGGTGCAGGGAGCTTCCACCATCACCATGCAGGTGGCGCGGGACTTCTACCTTTCGCCCGAGAAGACCCCGCTGCGCAAGCTGGTCGAGACCCTGCTGGCCTACAAGATCGAGAACACCCTCAGCAAGGACCAGATCCTCGACCGCTACATCAACCAGGTCTACCTGGGCCAGCGTGCCTACGGCTTCGCCGCCGCCGCGCAGGTGTACTACGGCAAGCCCCTGCAGCAGCTCAGCCTGGCGCAGATGGCCGTGCTGGCCGGGCTGCCCCAGGCGCCCTCGGCCTACAACCCGCAGAGCAACCTGAAACTGGCCGTGTGGCGCCAGCATTACGTGCTGGGCCGCATGCTGGCCCTGCACGACATCACCCGCGCGCAGTACGAGCAGGCGCTGGCCGCGCCGCTGGACGTGGTTTCCGGCCAGGGCGCGCTGCATTACAGCGTGGACGCCGATTACGCCGCCGAAGTGGTGCGCCAGATCATGGTCGCTCGCTTCGGCGAGGCCGCCTACACCGACGGCTACAAGGTCACCACCACCCTGGTGGACAAGGACCAGACGGCGGCCAACGCCGCCTTGCGCGCCGGGCTGATGGCCTATGACCATCACATGGGCTGGCGCGGGCCCGAAGGCCGGGTGTCGCTGCCGTCCGACGGCGCGCGCGAGGCCGCCGCCAAGGCCCTCAAGCGCATGCATGACGTGGGCGGCCTGGCCCCCGCCGTGGTGCTGCAGGTCTCGCCGCGCGGCATCGAGGTGCTGCGGCGCGACGGTTCGGTGCAGACTCTCAGCGGAGCCGCGCTGGCCTTCTGCCGACCGGGGCTGGAGCCCAGGGCGCCGCAGGCCAAGCGCATCGAGGTCGGCTCGGTGCTGCGCCTGCTGCAGACCGCGCAGGGCCCGCAGGTCTCGCAGATTCCGCTGGCGCAGTCGGCGCTGGTGTCCATGCAGCCGCAGACCGGTGCCGTGCAGGCCTGGGTGGGCGGCTTCGACTTCACCCACGACAAGTTCGACCACGTGAACCAGGCCTACCGCCAGCCGGGTTCGAGCTTCAAGCCCTTCATCTACTCGGCCGCCGTGGCCGAGGGCCTGGCGCCGACGACCATCATCGACGACTCGCCCATCTCCATCAATCCCGGCCCCAACCAGCCCCTGTGGCAGCCGCACAATTACGAGAAGGAATCCATCGGGCCCATGCCCGCGGCCGAGGCGCTGGCCCGCTCCGACAACATCGCGGCGGTGCGCGTGGTGCTGGCCGTGGGCGTGCCCTACGCGCGCTTCCACGCTTCGCAGTTCGGCTTGCCGCTGGACCAGATCCCGCCCTACCCGACCATGGTGCTGGGCGCCGGCAGCTTCACGCCCCTGCAGATGGCGCGGGCCTATTCGGTGTTCGCCAACGGCGGCTACCTGGTGCAACCCCGGCTGATCCAGAAAATCGTCGACGCCCATGGCGCGGTGATCTACCAGGAGCCGAAGGTGACGCTGGGCGACCCCGATTCCCCGCGCATCATCAGCCCCGGCAACGCCTTCCTGCTCACGCGCATGATGCAGCAGGTCATCGCCACCGGCACCGGCGCCGCGGCGCGCGCGCTGGGCCGCTCGGACCTGGCCGGCAAGACCGGCACCACCTCCGACTTCCGCGACGCCTGGTTCGACGGCTTCGACCACGACCGCGTGGCCGTGGCCTGGGTGGGCTACAACACCCCGCGCAGCCTGGGCCGCGGCCAGCAGGGCGCTGCCGTGTCGCTGCCCATCTGGATGTCCTACATGCGCGTGGCCGCCGCGGCCGATCCGGACCAGCCCTGGGTGGCTCCGCCGGACGTGGTGCAGGTGCCGGTGAACCCGGCCACCGGTTTCGCCTCGGTGGGTAGCTACGCCGTGCCGAATGCGGTGCAGGGCTATTTCCTGCAGCAGTATCCGCCGCTGGATCCGGCCGGCGGGGCGCCCCCGCCCTCGTCGAGCGGCTTCCTCGGGGGCCTGTTCGGGCATCCCGCGCCAGCTTCCGCCCCCGCACCGGCCCCGGCCCGGCAACCGGCCCATTCCGGCGCCGCGGTCAACGCGCCTTTCGTGGTGCTGCCCTCGCCGGGCGCGCCGACCGGCCATTGAGCCGACCCTGGCCCGCGCGGGGGTCGGCGCATATTCGTAAAGCCTTATAAACTACTCGGGCACCGGCGCTTCGAGACCCGCCTGGAGGTCCGCGCGCCGGGGTAGCCAAGCGGGAGAATGGGCATGTCGAGCAGTTTCTCGAGCCGGCGCCGGCGGATCGCCGCGGCGCTGGCCTTGTCATTGGGCGCCTCGTTGGGCGTCGCGCTGGGCGCATCCGCCGCGCGAGCCGGGGAGCCCGCCAACGGGTTCCGCTTCACGCCGTATCCCCAGCCGCGCCCGCTGCCGGCGCTGTCCTTCCTGGACGGGAAGGGCCAGCCCACCAGCCTGGCCGCGTTTCGCGGCAAGGTGGTGCTGCTCAATGTCTGGGCCACCTGGTGCCCTCCCTGCGTGAAGGAAATGCCCACGCTGAACAAGCTGCAGGAACTGCTGGGCGGCAAGGACTTCGCCGTGCTTCCGCTGTCGGTGGACAAGGGCGGCGTGTTCGCGGTGCAGAGTTTCTACCAGGACAACTTCATCGATCACCTTCCCGTGTACGTCGACCCGACGACCAAGGTGCTCGACGGACTGAACATCCTGGGCACCCCCACGACCATCCTGATCGACAAGCAGGGCCGCGAGATCGCGCGCACCCTGGGCCCGCAGGACTGGGACCAGCCCAGCGTCATCGCCCAGTTGCGCCAGTACATGGCGCGCCCCGCCGCCGCCGCCGTGAGGGTGGCGAAGCGGGGATGAGGAGCACCCCGCGATGAGCGCCGCCGCGGGCGGACTGCCGCGGGCCGTGCCGCTGCTCATGGGCGCGCGCTTCGCCCGCGCCGTGGGGCAGGG
>JAKBBK010000024.1 GCA_021808525.1 Pseudomonadota bacterium | reverse complement strand
CAAGGGCGTGGGGCTGGAGACCGGCGACGGCAGCCTGCGCATCACGCGCCACGGCCAGGTGAACAAGCTGGTGCGCGAGGTCGAGCAGATCAGCTTCAGCGGGCAACAGGCGCTGCGCCGCGGCCAGCAGGTGCTGTACCTGACCGAGCGCGCCAGCTTCCGCCTCGGGCCGCAGGGCGTGGAACTGTTCGAGATCGCTCCGGGCGTCGACCTGCGGCGCGACGTGCTGGACCGCATGGGATTCTCCCCGTGCATCGAGACCGCGCCCGCCTGCATGCCGAGCTCGCACTTCCGCGCCATCGACGATGGCTGCGGCTCGCTCTCGAGCCGCGAGGGCCGCAACACGTCCTGACGAGGTCGCGGTGGCGCGGGCCGGCCCTGGCCGGGCTCAGCGCGTCGCCGCGTCGGCCTCCGGCGGGCGCCTGGGCAGGGCCCGATCCTGTTCGCAGGCCTTGAGCGGACGCACCGTGGCGCCCAGGATGCGTTCGATCTCGTGCTTGCGCGCATCGACGAGCACCCGCAGGCAGGCGCAGCCGTAGCCATAGTGCCCGTTGGTCGGGACCCACTGTGCATCCGGGAAATCCGGCCAGTCGCCATCGGCCTGGTGGCCTCCCTGGATGCCCACCACCCACTCGGCCTGCCGATCGCTGAGCCAGGCGTTGCCCGGGGTGGGGTTGTCGAACCAGCCGCAGCGCAACTCGGGCCCGGAGGACGCGGCGAGCGCGGCGGGCGTCGCCACGGTGACCGCGCCACCCAGCCAGGCCAGGAGCGCCAGCAGCAGGGTGGGAGCCGGTTTCATGGGGCGGGCGGGGGAAGCTGGCGGTCGCCGACCAGGCGTCCGTCCACCAGGTCGAGGATACGCTCGCATCGCTGAGCCAGGCGCGGGTCGTGGGTGACCACCAGCACGGCGCAGCCGTATTCCCGATTGAAGCGGCGCAGCAGCGCGAACACGTCGTCGGCGCTGTGGGTGTCGAGATTCCCGGTGGGTTCGTCGGCGAGCACCAGGGGCGGGCGCGTGAGCAGGGCGCGGGCGATGGCCACGCGCTGCTGCTGGCCGCCCGACAGTTCGGAGGGGCGCTTGCTCGTGTGCGCCTCCAGCCCGACGGCCTGCAACAGCTCCAGCGCGCGCCGCTCCAGCTCCCGGCTGCGGCGCTCGCCCTGCACCAGCGCGGGCATGAGCACGTTGTCGAGCACGCTGAAGGCCTGGATCAGGTGGTGGAACTGGAACACGAAACCGATGGAGCGGCCGCGCAGCGCGGTGCGCGCGGTGTCGTCCAGCGCGCGGGTGGGCTGGTCCAGCAGGTAGAGCTCGCCGTCGCTGGGGGTGTCGAGCAGGCCGATGAGGTTGAGCAGGGTGGTCTTGCCCGAGCCGCTGGGGCCGATGAGGGCGGTGAATTCGCCGCGCCGCAGTTCGAAGTCGATGCCGTGCAGCACCTCGGTTTCCAGCGGGGTGCCGGCGTGGTAGGACTTGCGCAGCTGCTGCAGGCGCAGCACCGGCGCTAGCGTCAGCGGGGCCGGAGCCAACTGCGCCGGGACCTGGGGCTCAGACATAGCGGATCGCCACCACCGGGTCCAGGCGCGCGGCGCGCAGCGCCGGCAGGGCGGCGGCCGCCACCCCCGCCGCGGTGGCCAGCACCACGGCCTCGACCACCAGGCCGGCTGGCACCGGCACGTAGAACAGCCCGGGCCCGAAGGTGTTGAAGGCCCACACCATGCCGGCGCCCGCGGCCGCGCCCAGCACGGAGCCGGCGCAGCCCACGGCGGCGCCCTCGAACAGGAACACGCCCAGCACCCTGGCCCGGGTGGCGCCCATGGCGCGCAGGATGCCGATCTCCCGCGTGCGCTGCACCACGCTGACCGCCAGCACGCTGGCGATGCCGAAGGCCACCGAAAGCCCCACGAAAAAGCGGATCAGCGCGCTGGACAGGGACTGCGAGCGCAGGGCGTTGAGCAACTGGGAGTTGGTCGACATCCAGCTCTCGGATTTCAGGCCCGTGAGGGCGGCGATGCGCGAGGCTACCGCCTGCGCGTCGAAAATGCGGTCCACCGTGAGGTCGAGCTCCGTGACGCCCCCGGGCAAGGCCAGCAGGGACTGGGCGGGCTTGAGCCCCATGTACACGTAGCGTTCGTCCAGGTCGCGCACGCCCAGGCTGAACACCCCGGCCACGTCGAACACCTGGGATCCGCCCGAGGCCCCCTGCACGCGCAACTTGTCGCCCAGCCTCAGGCCCAGGTCCTCGGCCAGGCGGTAGCCCACGACGATGCGGCTGGCGCCCACGTCCAGGCGGCCTTGCAGCATGTCCTTGTCCAGGGGGATGACCTGGATGTAGCGCTGGGGCTCGATGCCCAGCACGGCCACCGCGCGCACGGCCGCGCCCCGCTGGGCGAAGGCCGGGCCGCTGACCATCGGGGAGACGGCGCGCACGCCGGGCAGGCGCTGCAGCACGCCCAGGACTCCCGGCCAGTTGTTGATGGAGCGCAGGCGCTGGGGGCGCGCATCCACGGAACGCAGGTCCACGGTGCCGCGGGGCGCGGGTGCCGCCAGGGGCAGCAGGTCGGGGGAGGACACCACGATATGCGCCTGGGTGCCGAGGGTGCGCTGCACGATGTTGCCCTGCAGCCCGTCGACCAGCGCCGTGATGAACACGATGACGGCGGCACCCACCGCGACGCCCCCGATGATCAGCAGGGTCTGCGCCTTGCCGTCCCGCAGGAAGTGCAAGGCGATGCGCCAGGACAGTCCCATGGTGGGGCGCGCCGCGTCAAGGCTGGGAGCTGGGCGACGAGCCCGCCGCCGCCGAGGCCGACGCGGGAGCCGAGGGCAGCCCCTGCAGGCGCGCGCGCACGCGCTGGCCGTCGCGCACCGAGCGATCGGCGATCACCACGTCGCCGGCGCGCAGGCCTTGCACGACCTGGCTGGCCACCAGGCCGCGCAGCCCCAGGCGGACCTCGCGCAGCCGGGCCTTGCCGGCCCGCAGCACCAGCACCCGCGCCCGCGCGCCCTCGCGCTCTCGCAGCGCGTCGTCGGGCACCACCAGGGCCTGCGGCAGCGCGGCCGTGCGCAGGTCGCAGGAGATGGTCATGTCCTGGCGCAGCCAGGGCGGCGGGTCGGACACGCGCAGGCGCAGTTCGATGGTTCCGCTGGTGGTGTCGACCGAGGGGGCGATGAACACCAGGCGTGCGGCGACGGCGCGGTCGGGATATCCGTCGGTGATGCAGCGCGCCTCCTGGCCGAGGGCGAGTTCATGCAGGTTCTGCTCGTCCACCGGAAGCGACACCTCGGTGTCGCCCGCGCGCGCCAGGGTGAACAGCACCTGGCCGGGGTTGATGGTGTCGCCCACCTCGACATTGCGGGTGAGCACCTGGCCGGCCACCTCGGCGCGGATGTCGGCGCGCTGCGCCACCGCGCGGGCGGCCGCCTCCGAGGCCTGCAACTGGCGCTGCGCGGCGCCGCCTGGACGCACGGACTCCCAGGCCGCGCGCGCCGCGAGCTGTTGCTGGCGCGCGGCCTGCTCGGCCTGTTCCGCCTGCTCCAGCGCCTGCTGCGACAAGGCGCCGCTGGAGGCCTGGGCGCGTGCGCGCCTGGCCTCGGACCGCGCCAGGCGCAGCGCGGAATCGGCGCTGCGCAGGGCCGCGAGGGCCTGCGGGCGGCTTTGCTGGATCAGTTGGCGCAGGGCCGCGCGCGCCTGGTCCAGCTGGGCCTGGGCCTGGTCGCTGCGCAGGCGCAACAGCAACTGGCCCACGTGGACCTGCTGGCCGCGGCGCACCAGGCGTTGCAGCACCGTGCCGGTGATCTCGCTGGCCACGTTCACGCGCGATGGCGTGATCACGCGCCCGGTGGCGACCACGTCCTGCACCAGGGGGCGGGAGCGCAGCTGGTAGGCGGCCACGCGCGGGCCCTGCCAGCGCTCGAAGCCCCACCACGCCAGGAGCACCAGCGCGCAGGCGGCGGGAAGGAACCAGAGCAGGCGTCGGGGCACGAGGGAGTATGCGGGAGCTTGCGTTGAGTGTACTTCAGCGCAGGCCCGCGTCGAGCCGTCGCGGCACCCGCATGCGCGGGGCCTGCGCCTCGGGCCGCGGGTTGCGCGCGGAGCCTGGATCCGCGTGCGGGCGAGTGGTTTCAGGCCCGCGCGCAGGCCAGGCGGATGCGGGTGATCTCGGAGGGCGCGCCGAGGCGCTTGGGCGGGCCCCAGTAACCGGTTCCGCGACTGACGTAGACCTGCAGTCGGCCGACCCGGTGCAGCCCGGCGGTGAAGGGTTGCTGCAGGCCCACGAAATGGTTCCAGGGCCAGAATTGCCCGCCGTGGGTGTGTCCGCTGAGCTGCAGGTCGAAGCCCGCGCGAGCGGCCTCGGCGGACGAGCGCGGCTGGTGCGCGAGCAGGATGCGCGGGAGGCCCTCGGGGCTGGCTTGCAGGGCCTTGAAGGGGTCGCTGCGGTGGGCAGGATCGAAGGCCTGCCCGTGCAGGTCGGTCACGCCGGCCAGCACCAGGCGCGCGCCCTTGTGCTCGAGCACCGCGTGTTCGTTGAGCAGGCAGCGCAGCCCCAGCCGCCGGAACTCGTCCACCCACTGCGCGGCGCCCGAGTAGTACTCGTGGTTGCCGGTGACCAGCCAGGCGCCGTGCAGGGCCCGCAGCTCGCCCAGCGGCGCGGTGTGCTCGCGCAGGCGCTGCACCTGG
Organism: Pseudomonadota bacterium; assembly: GCA_021808525.1. Taxonomy (GTDB): domain Bacteria; phylum Pseudomonadota; class Gammaproteobacteria; order Burkholderiales; family Burkholderiaceae_C; genus Thiomonas_A. The sequence continues at coordinate 35,288 of JAKBBK010000024.1, read as the reverse complement.
CCGTCGACCACGTCGCCGGTGACGGCCACGAGGTCGGGCTCGAGGGCATTGACCCGATCCACGATGGCCTGCACATGCCCGGCCTTGATGGTGGGGCCCACGTGGATGTCGCTGATCTGCACGATGGTGAAGCCCTCGAGCTCGGAGGGCAGGCCGGGGATGGGCACGCGCACGTCGACCACGCGGGCCACGCGCCGCGCGTTGACCAGCCCGATCAGCGAGACCAGCAGGGCCGCGGCCGGCACCGCGATCGCGCTGGGCCGCGTCAGATGGCCGGTGTCCGGCAGCAGCAGAACAAGTTCGCGCAGCAGGGTGAACACCAGGGTGGAGGAGAACAGCCCCAGGTCGAGAAAGCCTGCCCAGGCCACCAGATCCCAGGAGCCGCCCTCGCGAAATCGGCTGAGGAAGCCGGCGGGGATCAGCAGCGTGGAAAGCACCAGCAAGGCAGCGCCCGCGATGCGGCCGGCCATGCCGTAGGCGGGCAGGAGCTGGGCGCCGATGTACAGGTGCAGCAGCGCGATGATGGGCCAGGTGCGCAGGAAAAAGCGGCGCATGCGCGCGGGCATGCGCACCGGTGCGGGCGAGTGCTCCACCTCGGGAGAAATGCCGGAGTCCGTGGGCATGGGAATGGGGAGGGGCCGTGCCTGCGAGGGCTCAGCGCGGCAGCGCCGGCAGGTCGAGCACCTGGAGCACGGCGAAGAAATGGCACACGCTGCCGGCCAGCACGAACAGGTGCCACACGCTGTGGGCGTAGCGCAGGCGCTGGTCCAGCACGAAAAACACCACCCCCAGGGTATAGGCCGCGCCGCCGGCGACCAGCCACAGCATGGCGCTACCGGGCATGGCCATCCACAAGGGGCGGATCGCCACCAGCGCGACCCAGCCCATGGCCAGGTACAACAGGGTGGACAGGCGGGGAAAGCGCTCGGTGCCCAGGGTCTTGAACAGGATCCCCAGCAGGGCCAGGCCCCAGACCAGACCGAACAGCGACCAGCCCCAGGCCCCGCGCAGCACGGTGAGCGTGAAGGGCGTGTAGCTTCCGGCGATGAAACCATAGATCGCCGCGTGGTCGAGCCACCGCAGCACGAGCTTGGCGCGGCCTTCGCGCAAGGCGTGGTACAGCGTGGAGACCAGGTAGGTCAGCACGGCCGTCGCCCCGAACAGGGCCGCGCCGGTCACCGCGCCGGCGCCTCGGGCATGCTCGACCAGGATCGGGATGGCGGCGATGGCCAGCGCCAGACCCAGGCCATGGGTGAGGCTGTTGGCGATTTCCTCGGGGAAGGTTTGCAGGGTTCGGGTTGCCGAAGGCACGTGTGGATCTCCGTTGCGGGGGGCGCAACGGGTCCATTGTCGCGCTTCATGCGTCGGTGTGCAGGCCCTGGGGAGCCTCGATCTCGCGCAGTTGCGCAATGCGCAGGTCCTGCGGGTCGCGCGAACGCAGGCCGCGACGCATGGCGCAGAGCCGATGCGCCCGTCGCTGGCCCAGCGATTCCACGAACACCACGTCGCCTTCGTGCAGCCGGGCGTCCCGGATGACCAGCGTGGGCGGGGCGCTGGAGGACAGTCTGACGCGTGCTTGCAGGGGTTCCCGGGACGTTGCGTCCGCGAAGGCCGCCAACTGCGGGGGATCGTTCTCGCCGCGCTCGCCGTAATCCGCTTCCTGGCCTTGCGGCGCCCGGCCGGCCTGCGCCGCCATGGCGTCCGGCCATCCTTCGATCGTGTCCTGCGCTTCGCCTTGCATCGGGGGCTCCCGGAGTCCGCGTGATGCAACCATCCTAGGAACAGGGGTTCGCACGTGCTTCCAACTATTTCACGGGCATGGCCGTGGCGATCGGTGGGACATGCAACTATTTCACGGTTATCCTGGGTTTCGCGGGAGGAGCTGTGTGCCGTCGTGATGACGTGGCCGCGGCCTGCCCTGAACTCTGCGCACGATGTCCCCGAACTTCCATGCCGATTCCAGCCCATCTCCAGACCCGTGAACAATTCACGGCCGCCTACGACAACCTCTCGGTCATCGCCGAGGCCGACAGCGTGGTGGCGGCCCTGCGCGAGCGCAGCCAGGCCTTCCACGCGGCCCATGCCTGCGTCGCCGACGTGCCCTACGGCCCGGGGCCGCGCCAGGTCTACGACTGGTACCCCGCGCGCGGCGAGGATCCGGCGTCGGCGCCGGTCCTGGTGTTCATTCACGGCGGCTACTGGCAGGCGCGCGACAAGCGTGACTTCTGTTGCGTGGGTGCCGGGCCGCTCGCCGCGGGACTGCACCTGGTCATGGCCGAGTACACCCTGGCGCCGCGGGCCAGCGTGCCGGAGATGGTCGCCGAGATCGGGCAGCTGCTCGACGCGCTGTCCGCGCATCCCGTGCTGGGAGGCCAGGCCGGGCGCGGCCAGCGCCTGGTGCTGAGCGGGCATTCGGCGGGCGGGCATCTCGCGGCCATGCATCGCGGGCATGGCGCAGTGGCCGGCGTGCTGGCGATCAGCGGACTGTTCGACCTGGAGCCGATCCGGCGCGGCGCGCTCAACGATGCGCTGGGCCTCGATGAGGCGCAGGTGGCGGACTGCAGCCCGCAGTCGCGCGTCGGCCCCGGAGCTCCGACGGTGCTCGCCGTGGGCGGGGCGGAATTGCCGGAGTTGCAGCGTCAGAGCCGGGAATATGCCGAGGCGCTGCGCGAGTCGGGTCAGGTCACGCGCCTGATCGAACTCGCGGGGGCGAACCACCTGAGCATTCTTGCCGAACTCGAAAGCCGCGAAGGCGTCTTGCTGGCCGAGGCCCTGGCGCTGGTCGAGCGAGCGCGGCGCTGAGCCGCGACAGGCTGGGGCGGGCCCGTTCCGGGACGTTCAGGACGCGAGTTCCTCGCGCTGCTCGAGTTCCTCGAGTTCGCCGATGCGCAGGTCCGCGCTGTCCCGCGCACGCGCCCCGCTGCGCAGATGGAGGATGCGGTGGGGCCGGCGCTGGCCCCGCGTGACCACGTAGACCACGTCGCCATCGCGCAACGTCGGCTCGGTGGTGGTGATGGTCGGCCCCGCGCCGTCGAGCAGGCGCACCTTGGCGTCGATGGCCTGCTTGTCGTCATGGCCCAGGTAGACGGAGCAGTAGACGGGGTGGGCGGTGCCGCGCGCACTGAACTCGAGGCCCACGCCAGCAGGCATGGGCACGCCCAGCGCCGGCATGGCCTGCGCGGCGCCATCGTCCGCGCCTTCCCACTCGATGAGTCTCATGAACACCTCCGTAGACAGCCTCGTGCCGGAATCCTAGGGTGGGAGCCCGCGGAAGGCGCGCAACTATTTCACGGAAATCGGATGTTTGGTGCCGAAGACTAGCGCCGGCTTCGGCGGTCTTGCATAGAGGAAAACACGACCACGCGCCGAACTTGACAAATAAATGGGCGTTTGACGAACATTGAGCCGGTTTACTTTCATTTTGTATCGGGGTTTTAGAATCCATGCGCCTCGCGCAGCCAGCGCCGGCCGAGTCCGTGCACCCTGAAATCCTGCTCGACCCTGGCGAGCAGCAGGCCATTCTCGAGTACCAGCAGTCGATCCTGCGCGCGGTGCTCAGTGGTCGCGACTCCATCGGCATGGTGCGCGAGGTGTGCCACCTGGCCGAAATGCTGCTGCCCAACGCGGTGGGCACGGTCATGCTGCTCAACCCCGACGATGGCAAGCTCTACGTGCACGCGTCCCCCAGCGTGCCCGAGGTCGCGGTGCGTCGGCTCAACGGCCTGCAGCCCGGGCCCGGCGGGGGCTCCTGCGGCAACGTGATCTACCGGGGTACCCCGCAGTTCGTCAGCAATACCTTCAGCGACCCGCGCTGGACGGACCTGCGCCAGATCGCCTACGACTTCAATCTGTGCGCCTGCTGGTCGGTGCCGGTGTATGACGACGCGGGGCAGATCATCGGCACCTTCGCGCTGTCGAGTTTCGAGCCGCGGGCGCCCGGGCGCTTCCACCGCAAGTTGCTGGAGACGGGGGCGAGCCTGGTGGGCATCGTGCTGTCGCATGCACGCTGGCAGGACAGCCTGCGCCTGTACGGGCGTGCCTTCGACTCGGCCGAGGAGGGCATGCTGGTCACGGACGCGCAGGCTCGCATCGTCGAGGCCAACCCGAGCATGTGCCGCATCCTGGGCTACGCGCGGGAGGAATTGCTGGGGCAGACCCCGCGCATGTTCGCCTCCGGCATGCATGGCCCGGAGTTCTATGCGGCCATGTGGACCTCGCTTCGTGAAGCGGGCGGCTGGAGCGGCGAGATCTGGAACCGGCGCAGGAGCGGAGAGGTCTATCCCGAGTGGCTTTCGATCAAGGCCATCCACGGCGCCGACGGCGGCGTGACCAACTACCTCGGGGTGTTCAACGACCTCAGCCAGGCCAAGGCCGCGGAAAATGCGATCCAGCACCTGTCGACCCACGACGCCCTGACCGGACTGCCCAATCGGCGGCTGTTCCGCACCCGTTGCGAGAGCCTGCTGGAGAGCGGCGCGAAGCTCACCCTCGTGTGCCTGAACATCGATGACTTCCGCAGCGTGAACGAGAATTTCGGGCTGGGCGCGGGGGACCAGGTGCTGCACGAGTGGGCCGCGCGCCTGCAGGCTTGCGCCGGAGATGCGGGCAATGTCTGCCGGTGGAACGGAGATGAGTTCCTGGTCATGGCTTCCGCGGCCGCGGAACTGGATGCCGCCGAGTTGTGCGAGCGCATCGCGCAGGCGGCGGGCCTGGCCTTCGACCCGGGGGGCAGGGCGCTCGAATTGACCCTGTCCCAGGGGGTTGCCCAGTTCCCGGAGGATGCGGGCAATTTCGACGACCTGCTGGGCCAGGCCGCGGCTGCGCTGCACGAAGCCAAGGCCGCGGGCAAGAACATCGTGCGGTACGCCACTCCAGGTGCCAGCGAGCGTGCGCGGGAGCATTTCCGCATCGCCCAGGGCCTGCGGCGCGCCTTGTCCCGACAGGAGTTCGAGCTGCATTACCAGCCGCAGGTCGACTTGCGCAGCGGGCGGGTGATCGGGGCCGAGGCGCTGTTGCGTTGGCGGGATCCGGAGCGCGGACTGGTGCCGCCAGGGGCTTTCATCGGCGTGGCGGAGCGAACCGGGTTGATCGTCGACATCGGTGCGTGGGTGCTCGATCGTGCCTGCGCCGACGCGGCGCGCTGGCACGCGCTGGGTTTCGGCAGCCTGCCGCTGAGCGTGAACGTGTCGGTGGTGCAGATGCGACGAGGCGATTTCCCGCAGCTGCTGGCCGATGCCATCCGGCGCCACGGGCTGGAGCAGGGGCAGTTCGAGGTGGAACTGACCGAGTCGGTGTTTCTGGACGATGCCGCGCGCATGCGCACGGTGCTGGCCGACCTGAAGCGCTCGGGCCTGCGCATCGCCATCGATGATTTCGGCACCGGCTATTCCAGCCTGGCCTATCTGCGCCGGCTCGACGTCGACCGCCTCAAGATCGACCGCAGTTTCGTGCTGGGACTGACGGAGGACGCCGACGCGGCGGCCATTGTCAGCGCCGTGATCCAGATGGCCCACGCACTGGGCCTGCAGGTGGTGGCCGAGGGGGTGGAGGATCAGGCCACGATGCAGCGCCTGCGCGAACTCGGTTGCGACGAGGCCCAGGGTTACTGGTTCCACCGTCCGATGGCACGCGAGGCCCTGGAACGGCTGCTGGCGGACCGGCCGTAGCAGGCGGCCACGGACCCGCCGTGGCGGGCCCGTGGTGGCCTGGGCCGGGCGCGGGCCGATGAACGGACCACCCCGTTCAGTGTTGCCCGCCCTTGTGGCCGGCCTGTGCGGCGCGTTCCGGATCGTTCTTGAAATTGCCCCCGGAGACCTGGCCGCCCTTGTGGCCGGCCTCGGCCGCGCGCGCCGGGTCGTTCTTGAAATTGCCGCCGGAGACCTGGCCGCCCTTGTGGCCGGCTTCGGCCGCACGCTCCGGGTCGTTCTTGAAATTGCCGCCGGAGACCTGGCCGCCCTTGTGGCCGGCTTCGGCCGCGCGTTCCGGGTCGTTCTTGAAATTGCCGCCGGAGGCCTGGCCTCCCTTGGAGGCGATCTGGCGTTGCTGTTCCTCGCTCATCGAGGCGAAGCCTCGCTTGGAGGTTTCCTGCTGGCCCTGCTGGGTGTGTTCAGCCATTTTCCGCTCCTTGGATTCGGGTTCACTGGACGAATGAAATTCGCAAATCGACCATTCCCGAATAAACGATACGCATTCAAGTGAATGTCTCGCGTCGCGGGAATGTGTTGATCTGCCGTTTCAGTTTATCGAGAAACCGGTATTCATGAATCGCTCCATGAATGACCAATGGTCGGTGAATGGTTATATTGAATGTGGTCTTTTTGAATAAATCCAGATGCCTTGCGTAAGAGCTGAATCTGCTTGGGCGGCCACTCGGCTTCTTCGACGCAATATCGGGAATCGACGCAGATAACCGGAGCGAGGCTCCCGAAGGGATCCCCAGGACCTGCGAACCCGGGGGTGCGGCCCCCTGGCGGGGGCCGCACGCCGGGCCGGGCCCTACTTGCTGCTCAGCGCCTTCTTGGTGGCGTGGTAGCCGTGCACCACGCCGTGGGCAACGTCCTTGCCGACGGTCTTGCCGGCATGCCAGACGCCATGGCCGGCCTCGGAGCCGGCATGCACGATCGCATGCCCGGCGTGGGAGGCGTCCTGCTTCAGGGTGTGCCCGTACTGGGACACGCTCATGGCCTGGGCGCTGGCGCACAGGCTCGCGGTCACGGCGGCCACGGCAGCCACGCCTGCCAGGCGCAGAGCGGGTCGCAGGCGGGAAGGGGACTTGCTGGGAGCTTGGGACATGGATGGATTCTCCGGATGAGGCGGGCCGCAGCCCGCGGGTACATCCCCCATGGAACGCGTGCTGACCGGGGGTGTCTCCCCGGGCGCTCGCGTCTTCGATGCCTTGTTATGGGGGACATTATGCCAGCCGGGCCGGGTTTTCACGGAGCCAGCGCGCGGGGGAGGGGGTGGCGCGCCGGCGCTCCGGCGTCTCAGGCCGGCTGGGCCTGGGCCAGACTGGGCCGGGCGCGCGCGGGCCACCAGCGGCGGTGCCTGCCCTTGTGCTTCTTGCCGTGGTACATGGCCGCGTCGGCATGGCGCAGCAGCATGTCCGCCTCGGTGCCGTCCAGCGGGTAGCGCGCCACGCCGATGGTCATGCCCACCCGTGCCGTGGTTCCGGCCAGCTCGAAATCGCGCTCCACCGCGCGATGCAGGCGCTCCACCACCGCATCGAGCTGGGCCACGGCGCGATCGGGGTCGATGTCCTCCACCAGAAGCACGAATTCGTCGCCCCCCAGCCGGGCGATGAGCTCGTTGGCGCGCAGCTCCTCGCGCCAGCGCGCCGCCAGCTGGCGCAGCAGCGCGTCGCCCGCGGCATGCCCGAGGGAATCGTTGACGGGCTTGAAATCGTCCAGGTCGATGTAGCCCAGGGCCACCTCGGTTGCCTGGCGCCGGGCGCGCGCGAGGGCCTGCTGCAGGCGCGTGTCCAGTTCCAGGCGATTGCCCAGGCCGGTCAGGGGGTCGCGCGACAATTGGGCCGAGGCCTGCGCGCGATGCATGGCGATGTGCTGGAACTGGGCGTGGGTCCTTCGCGTGGCATGCAGCAGGAAGGCCGTGTACAGGATGTACAGCAGGCCCAGCCCGGGTGGCAGGGAGCGCGACACCAGCAGCAGGTGCCAGGTCGCCGCGCCGACCGTGGGCATGACGAACAGCAGTGCCGAGACCCAGTCGGCCGAGTAGATCGCCATGCCGGCCCCGCATACGGCGCTGGCGATCAGCGCCACCGCCAGGGCGTGCATGGGATCGGTCGGAAACAGCAGGGCCGGCAGGATGGCCCAGGCCAGGCCCACGGCGAGCACGCTCAGCCGGGTCCGGCGCAGCCACAGCAAAGGGGCTCGCTGCACGTTCCCGGGAACCCGTGCGCGCAGCCAGGTCACGATGCGGATCAGGTACAGCGCGCAGTACGCCACGAGCCAGGCCACCAGGGCACGCGGCGGATCCACGCCGCGCAGGATCCAGGCGGTGACCGCGGCGGAGCTGATGCCGGCGGCGAAATTGACCGGCACCCCGCGCAGCAGCAATTGCACCAGGTCCGCCGCGACGTCGTCTGCGATGGCCGCCGAAGCCCTGGGCCTGGGAGTCCTGTTGAGCAGGCTCATGAGCGACGAAGCCGGTGCGGGAATCGTCGTCGTGCAGGCTTGCGCATGTCGCTTCCCCCTCACTGTGTCCCGAACGGGACGATCGGCGAAGTGTAGGTGCGCGGGCCGATCCGATCCGTGAAACTTTGCACGATCGGAAGGTGTTCGGCGAGCCCCCGGCGCGGCCTCACCGGAGTCCTCCGCATTTTTGGTGCGATTCGTTCCGCTTGTTGCGCTCAGCCGAAGGGGACGCTGGCAAAGAAGAAAGCCACGTTACCGTTGTTGAGCTTGCTGGTAACCCTGGGAAGATAAGTTCCGTACAAGCGCACCGGGCCGATACCCAGAGAAAACAAGGGAAGCGCGATGGGAAATGGAATATTGTTCAGAATATCGGCGCGGGAAGTAAAGCCCGCCGTGTACCCCGCACCCAGGCTGAACGGGCCGCCGTCGGGGCGCCAGATCCACTGCTTCGCGTAGCCCACCACGGGTTCGGCGTTGCGATGCGAGTCGGAGAACATCATCGCGTACACCATTTCATCGCTTCCGTCCGCGTCGACCAGGCGCCTGGCGGCTCCGAGACCCCAGGCGTGGCTGTTGAGTACGGCGAGCTTGGCCGCCGTGTAGGTGTGCGGATCGTGCCAGGTGTACCCCGTGAGAAAGATTTCGGTCTGCCCCTGGTCATAGACCTTTTGCAGGTGGGAGCCGGTCCGGGAAAGCCAGTTTTCCCCGTTGGCCACGATGCCCGCGTGGCAGTTGGTGGTCGCGCAGGCGGCCACCAGGCCGCAGGCACTCAGGGTGGCCCTCAGGGTGGCCCTCAGGGTGGCCCTCAGGCGGGGCGCGAGCTTGGGGGCCGTCACTGCCAGGCGTAGTGTCGGTTGCACGAAGGGGCGTGGTCCGCGCCACGGTGCGCCTGCAGCAGCGCGGAGAGTTCTCGTACGGCGTCGATGCATTGAGGTGTGTGGGGCAATGCGCCTTGGCGCAACAGGTTCAGCGCGCCACGGGCGGCACGCAGATGCTGCCGACCAAAGGCGCTCCAGGATGCCTCGACGGCGTCGATGCCCTCGATGGCGCGCTGGGCGGCGGCGGCGGGCGCCAGACTGCCGATGCGCGCCTGGGCCAGCACCCGCCTCGCATGTTCCAGTTCACCCAACAAATCGGTGTAACTTTGTGTTGCGTAGGGATGTTGGTTCATAGCGGAGTCCTCCTTTGCGGATGGTGCCGCCCGGGGTTCATGGGGCTTTCCCCGGGGCGCAGGGTGGATGCGCCGCAGGACGAGAGCGTACCTGCGAAAAATGCCCGCAAGGTACGTAGGGAATGTGTCGCATTTATTGCTAGGGTCTACCCCAGGTGTCCCCACGCTGCCGGTGCCCTGCCGATGCCGCGCGGGGACCGCGTGCGAGAATGATCCGGCCTCTTCGAAGCAGCCGCCATGTCCTTGCCCGCCGTCCCTTCCGCCGCATTGCCCGACGACGAGGCCCAGCGCCTTCAGGCCCTGCGCGAGCTCGAGCTGCTGGACTCCGCCGCCGAGCAGGTGTTCGACGACCTGGGCGCGCTGGCCGCGCTGCTCGTGGGCGCGCCCATCGCCCTGGTGAGCCTGGTCGACTCCGCCCGCGTATGGTTCAAGAGCCGCCGCGGGCTGGAGCTTCGCGAGACCCCGCGCGAAGGCTGGTTCTGCGCGCAGGCGATCCTCGGCGACGAACTGCTGGAAGTCCCGGACGCGCGGCAGGATCCGCGCTTCGCCGGGCAGGCGCTGGTGCGCGAGGCGCCGCGGTTGCGCTTTTACGCCGGTGTGCCGCTTCGCACGGGCGAGGGCCATGCGCTGGGTACCCTGTGCGTGCTCGACCACGTGCCTCGCCGGCTGGATGCCGCGCAGCGCGAGGGCCTGGCGCGGCTCGGTCGGCAGGCGATCCGGGTGATCGAGGCCCGCCAGGCCGCCGCGCGCCTGCGCGGCGCGCAACGGCGCCTGCGCCGGCTGGCCGATTTCCGTGCGCTTCTGGCCGGGGTCAGCCAGGCGTTGGCCGAGGCCGACGACGATCTGCAACTGCTGCGCCAGGCCTGCGCCCTCGGAGTGCGCTACGCGGGGGCCAGGCTCATGTACGTGGCCCGCCCCGCGGCGGACGGTCGTTTCGAGTTCCTGGCCAGCGCCGGCCAGACCGAGTACCTCGAGCACATCGTGATCTCCAGCCGTGCCGACGATCCGCATGGGGGCGGCTTCGCGGGCGTGGTCTGGCGCGAGGGCCGCGCGCTGGTCAGCGACGACTTCCTCGGATCCCCCGAACTCGGGCCCTGGCGCTCGATGGCCGAGAGCTACGGTTTTCGCGCGGCTGCGACCCTTCCCATCCGGCGCGGGCGCGAAACCTGGGCCATCATGACCATCATCGACGCCCAGACCGCGGTCTACGACCAGGATTTGCGCGAATTGCTGGAGGAATTGTCGGAGAACCTGTCCAGCGGCCTGGACCGCATCGACCTGGCCCGGCGCGAGCGCGAGTCCTCGGCCTTGCTGGAGCGCGCGCTGGCCTACCAGCGCCGCCTGATGGAAAAGAACGCGGCGGGCATGTTCACGCAGGACGCCCACGGGCGTATCGGGGATCTGAACCCGGCACTGTGCGAAATGCTCGGCTACGCCCGCGAGGACTTGCTGGGCCAGTCCGCCGCGGAGTTGTTCGGCGCTGGCCCGGAGAGCGCGCGCTTCGAATCCATCGCCCACCAGGCGCGGCAGGGGCTGTTGCGGGGCCGGCTGGAGCAGCGCTTTCGCCGGCGTGATGGCTCGCCGAGGGTGTGTGAGCTCAGCGGTGTGCCCATCGAGCTGCCCGACGGCGCGCCCGGCGTGTTGTGGAGTGTCATCGACGTGACCGCTCTGCACGAGGCCCGCGACACCATCAGCTTCCAGGCCCGCCACGACACGCTCACGGGCCTGCCCAACCGACGCGCGCTGGAGCAATACCTGCCACGCGTGCTGCAGCGCGCGCGCCGGCCCGGCAGCCGGGTGGTGGTGGGCATGCTGGACCTGGACGACTTCAAGCCGGTCAACGACGCGCACGGCCATGGCGCGGGCGACGCCTTGCTGCGCGAATTCGGGCGCCGCTTGCGCGACGCGCTGCGAGGGTCGGATTTCCTGGCCCGTTTTGGCGGCGATGAATTCGTGCTCGTGCTGGAAGACCTGGACGAGCAGGAGCTCGAAGCCCAGCTGGGCGCCGTGCTGGCGCGCCTGCACGATGCCGTGGAGCGCGAATTCCAGCTCCCGCAGGGCCAGCGTGCGCGGGTGGGCATGAGCCTGGGCCTGGCGCTGGTGCCCACGCAGGCCGGCGGTGGCGAGGCCGTGCTGCGCCAGGCCGACGCCGCGCTGTACGAGCTCAAGGCCCACAAGCTGCAGCGCGCGCACTGGTGGCAACTGGGGACCAGCAGCAGCGTCGGCAGCGAGGCGGCGGCGAATTTCGACCCCTTCGGCGCGCGTGCCAGCGAATTGCTGGGGGCGGCCGCGGTGCGAGCCCTGCTCGAACCCCAGGCCTACGAGCAACGGCTGCTCGCCGAATGGGCGCAACCCGAGGGCAGCTTGCACGCCGATCGGCTGCGTGAGCTGGCGGCGGAGCAGGCCCTGCACCTGCAATGGCTGCTCGGCCACCAACGCAGGCACGACGAGGTGCGGCATCGCGCCGGGCAGCACGGGCGGGCGCTCGCGCTCATGGGGCTGGGCCCCGCGATGCTGGTGCGCGGCGCCGCCCTGGTGCAAGAAGAGCTGGCGCAGCGCATGCGCGCCTCGGCCGTGATGGCGCGCACGCGCCACGAGCTGGCGCAGGTCGCCGAGGCCAGGCTGCGCGAGGATCTGCAGGCGCAGGTGCTCGCCCACGAGCAGGTCGTGGCGCGGTACTTCGCGGTGTTCGACGAGCAGGCGCCCGTTGCGGGCACGCCCTGGCGCGACGCGCTGGAGGCGCTGCTGCGCCCCGTGGGCGAGCTCGACGGCATGCTGGCCTGCGTGCTCATGCGCCCCGACTCCCAGGGCTGCTTCCAGGTGGAGGCGGGTGCGGGCCCCTGTGCGCAGGCCATCGGCAGGGATCTTCGCGAAGGCAGCTACCAGGTTCGCCAGGACGACGACAGTCCGGCCGGGCGCGGCCTGGTCGGCAGCGCGTGGCGCAGCGGGCGCATCCACAGCACCGGCGAATACGGGCGCGACGCGCGCCTGGGCCTGTGGCAGGCGCGCATGCAGGCGCACGGCGTGCGCAGCGTGATGGCCATCCCGGTGCCCGCGCAACAGGAGGGCGCGGCCTTCGTGCTGGTGTTGTTCGGCGCCTGGCCCGAGCAGTTCCAGGCGCCTCGCATGCGTCATTTCGCCAAGCTGCTGCAGCAGCGGGCGGCCCAGGCCTGGCGCACCCTGCGTGTGCCCCAGCCCGTGGCGCCCCCGTCCCGGGAGGTGGCTCAGGCGCACCGGGCCGCGCTGTTTCGGGGAGGCCTGGAGCTGCACATGCAGCCGGTGGTGAATCTGCTCGACGGCAGCGTGCGGCGTGTCGAGGCCTTGGCACGGCTGCGCGCGGCCGACGGCTCGCTGGTGATGCCCGGCGTGTTCCTGCCCCTGCTGGGAGACGCCGAGCTCGACCGCCTGCTGCGCATGGTGCTGGAGCAGTCGCTGGCGTGGCTGCGGCGCTGGGATTCGGAAGGGCTGGAGCTCGAGGTCGCGGTCAACCTGGCGCCCACCACGCTGGTCCATCCGCAGTGCTCCGAGTGGGTGGAGCAGGCCTTGCGTGCCAGTGGTGTCGCCCCGGGGCGCCTGACCCTGGAATTGCTGGAGACCCAGGAAATCGATGGTGCGGCCCAGGCCCGCGCCATCGCGGCCCTGGCGGAGTTGGGGGTGAAACTGGCAATCGACGACCTGGGCTCCGGCTACAGCAGTCTCAAGCGCCTGACCGAGCTGCCCTTCGATACCATCAAGGTCGACCAGAGCCTGACCCTGAACCTGCGGCGCTCGCCCATGCTCAGCTTCAACCTGGTCGGAACCCTGATCCGCATGGGCGCGGAACTCGGGCGCCAGGTGATCGTGGAAGGGGCCCAGGACACGGATACGGTGGACGCCGTGCGCGAACTGGGTGCCAGGCTGGCCCAGGGTTTCGCGTTGGCGCGGCCGATGCCGGCCGCCGAGCTGCACCCCTGGTGGGCCAGCGGCGGCCCGCGCCTGGGTCGCGAGCGCATCCACGGGCCGCTGGGCGCGCTGGCGCTGCACTGGGCGCTGGCGCAGGACCCCGCGCTGACGCCGATGCCTGTCGACGATTGCCCGGTGAGCCAATGGTTGCACCGCATCGGCTTGCGGGGCGGGGACATCGAGGCCTGGCACGCGGCTGCCCATTGCGCGCCCGCGGCCTGGTCGGCCGAACTACCGTTCGTACGCTGGCTGCTGCAGCGACTGCAGACCGGGGAGGCAGGGGGGCAGCGTGAATCCGAAGCGCCGGGAGCGGCGTAGAGTCTGAGCAGGCCGCGGGCGCGGCATCGGCGTGGGAGCGTGGCATGCAGCAGCAATTGAAGCTTTCCGAACTCATCGGGGCCCTGAGCCACGCGCTGGACATCACGGAGGGCCAGCCGCGTGGCCATTGCGTGCGCTGCGCCTGGATCGGCATGGCGCTGGGCGAGGAGCTGGGCCTGGACGGCTTCGCGCTGTGGGAGCTGTACTACACGCTGCTGCTCAAGGACCTGGGTTGCAGCAGCAACGCGGCACGCATCTGCGAGCTCTACCTCAGCGACGACCTGCAGTTCAAGCGGGATTTCAAGCTCGTGGGCAGCTCGCTGCCCCAGGTGGCGCGTTTCGTGCTGACCCATACGGGCCTGCGATCCGGCCTGGCCGAGCGCTTTCGCGCCACCCTGGACATTTTCCAGCACGGCAACGATTTTTCCCGTGAGCTCATCCGCACCCGCTGCCAGCGCGGGGCCGACATCGCGCGCCAGATGCGCTTCGGCGAGGCGGTGGCCGAGGGCATCCACGCGCTGGACGAGCACTGGGACGGCAGCGGCAAGCCCGACGGCCTGGCGGGGGAGGCGATTCCGCTGGCCTCGCGCATCGCGCTGCTGGCCCAGGTGGTGGACGTGTTCCACACCGCCGGGGGCTCGGGCGCGGCCTTGCAGGAGCTGCGCCTGCGCTCCGGCAGCTGGTTCGATCCCGCCCTGGTGGGGGCGCTGGAGCGGGTGGTCGGGGAGGCCGGGGAGTCCTTCTGGCAGGCCCTGCGCGACCCCACGCTCGCGCAACGCGTCTACGCACTGGAACCCGCGCGCCACAGCGTGCCCTTGGACGACGACTACCTGGACGAGATCGCCGAGGCCTTCGGCCAGATCATCGATGCCAAGAGCCCGTACACGGCCGGGCACAGTGCACGTGTCGGGCTGTACGCGGACCTGATCGCCGAGCAGCTGGGCCTCGATGCCGCGCGTCGGCGCTGGCTGCGCCGGGGGGCGCTGCTGCACGACCTGGGCAAGCTGGGCGTGAGCAACACCGTGCTCGACAAGCCGGGCCGGCTCGACGAGGCGGAATGGGAAGCCGTGCGCATGCACGCCCTCTACACCGAGCAGATCCTCTCGGGCATCGAGCCCTTCGCCGAGCTGGCGCGCATCGCCGGGGCCCATCACGAGCGCCTGGACGGCACCGGCTATCCGCGGGGCCTGGGCGCGGCGGACATCCCGCTGGAAACCCGGGTGATCACCACGGCCGACATTTTCGATGCCATCTCCGCCGACCGGCCCTACCGCGCCGCGGTGCCGATCGGGAAGACCCTGGACATGATGCAGGGCCTGGTCGGCACCGCGCTGGACGAGCGTTGCATGGTCGCCCTGCGCGCGGCGGCCGAGCGGGTGGAGGCCGACCTGCTGGACAGCCGGGCCGCGACGGCGTGAAATGGCGCCTTCGTGCGCGCGGTCGCACGGAGCTCCATTTGCAGCCAAACGACGGAATCAGGATATGGAAATTCAAGGACAGAGCGCGCTGGTCACCGGAGCGGGCTCCGGGCTGGGCGAGGCGGTGGCCCGGGAACTGGCCCGCCAGGGCGCCAAGGTGGCGGTGCTGGACCTCAACGCCGAGCGCGCCCGCGCGGTGGCCGCCGACATCGGGGGCATCGCGCTGGCGGCCGATGTGAGCGACAGCGCGGGCCTGCAGGCCGCCATCGAGCAGGCGGCCCAGGCGCACGGCACGGCGCGCATCGTCATGCACATGGCCGGAGTGGCCGGCGCGAAGCGCGTGGTCTCGCGCGACGGCACGCCGGCTCCGCTGGAGGACTTCGAGCGCACGGTGCGGGTGAACCTGATCGGCAGCTACAACGTGGTTCGCCTGTGCGCCGCGCGCATCGCGGCCCTGGAGCCCCTGGCCGACGGCGAGCGCGGCGTGATGCTGCTGACCGCCTCGGTGGCGGCCTTCGACGGACAGATCGGGCAGGCCGCGTATTCGGCCTCCAAGGGCGGCGTGGCGGCGATGACGCTGCCCCTGGCGCGGGATCTGGCTTCCCACGGCATTCGCGTGGCCACCGTGGCCCCCGGCCTGTTCGACACTCCGATGATGTCGGCCATGCCCCAGGAGGTGCAGGATTCCCTGGCCGCCTCGGTGCCCTTTCCCAAGCGCCTGGGGCGCCCGCAGGAGATCGCCGCGCTGGCCGCGCATGTGGTGCGCAACGTCTACCTCAACGGCGAGACCATCCGCCTGGACGGCGCGCTGCGCATGGCGCCGCGCTGAGCGCTCGCCGCGACGGCGCGCAAGCCTCGGGAGAGTGCTCCAATAGGGGGATGAACCTCAAGCAACTCGAATATTTCGTGCGCGTCGCCGAGGTGGGCAGCTTCAGCAAGGCGGCGGTGCTGCTGGACATCGCCCAGCCGGCGCTGAGCCGTCAGGTTCGCCTGCTGGAGACCGACCTGCGCGCCGTGCTGCTGCAGCGCACCGGGCGCGGCGTCGTGCTCACCGAGGCGGGCAAGCGCCTGTTCGAGCATGCGGCGGGCATCCTGCAACTCGTCGCGCAGGCCCGCGAGGATCTGGAGGCGGGGCGCGACGAGCCGACCGGGCGCATCATCATCGGGCTGCCGCCGAGCATGGGGCGGGTGCTCACGCTGCCCCTGGTGCAGGGTTTCGAGTCCAGCCTGCCGAAGGCGCGCCTGGCCATCGTGGAAGGCCTGTCGGCTCATATCACGGAGTGGATTTCCACCGGGCGCGTGGACATCGGCCTGGTGCTGAACCCGCAAAGCCAGGAGGCCATCGAGGTCCGGCCCGTGTTCGAGCAGGAGTTGTGCCTTGTCAGCCCCGCGGGAAGGGGCGAGCCCGAGCATGAGGTGCCCTTCAACAGCCTGGGTTCGTATCCCCTGGTGATCCCCGAGCGCACCCATGCCATTCGGCGCATGATCGAGAACCAGGCGGCCCTGTCCCACATCAAGCTGCAGATCGCCTGGGAAGTCTCGGGGGTGCAGTCCATCCTGGACCTGGTGCGCTGCGGCCATGGACATGCCGTGCTGGCGCGCGGGGCGGTGCTGGCCAGCGGCCAGCGCGAGGCCTTCCGCGTGCGGGCGCTGACCCAGCCCAGCCTGTACAGCCGGCTGTTCCTGGCCACCTCCGCGAGCAAGCCCAGCACGCCGCTGCTGCGGCACGCGGTGGATCTGTTGCTGCAACTGGCACGCGAGCATGCGCGGGCGGCCGACCATATCAATTCGTGATAGCTGCTAGCGCGGCGGACGGCCTTGGCCGGGGCATGGGGGCTTGCCATAATCGACCAAGACTCAGGCTGCCATGAGCGTCGGCCCTGCGCGCCGAGAACTTTCCTGGAGACCTCCGCATGATCATCGACTGTCACGGCCACTACACCACCGCGCCGAAGGCGCTGGAGCAATGGCGCAAGGCGCAGATCGACCATCTCGCCACGCCCGAGCTCGGCCCCAGGGTGGCCGACCTGCGCATCAGCGACGACGAGCTGCGCGAAAGCATCGAGAACAACCAGCTGCGCCTGATGCGCGAGCGCGGCAGCGACCTGACCATCTTCTCTCCGCGCGCCAGTTTCATGGCGCACCACATCGGCGACTTCCACACCAGCTCCACCTGGGCGGGCATCTGCAACGAGCTCTGCCACCGCGTCTCCCAGCTGTTTCCCGAGCATTTCATCGGCGCGGCCATGCTGCCGCAGTCGCCGGGCGTGGATCCGCGCAGCTGCATTCCCGAGCTCGAGCGCTGCGTGCGGGACTATGGTTTCGTGGGCATCAACCTCAATCCGGACCCCTCGGGCGGGCACTGGAAGGAGCCCCCGCTGACCGATCGCTGGTGGTATCCCATCTACGAGAAGATGGTGGAGTACGACATCCCGGCCATGGTGCACGTGAGCACCAGCTGCAATGCCTGTTTCCACACCACCGGCGCGCACTACCTGAACGCCGACACCACGGCCTTCATGCAGTGCCTCACCGGGGACCTGTTCAAGGATTTCCCGACCCTGAAATTCGTGATTCCGCACGGTGGCGGCGCGGTTCCCTACCACTGGGGGCGATTCCGCGGCCTGGCGCAGGAGCTGAAAAAGCCGCTGCTGCAGGAGCACCTGCTGGGCAACATCTTTTTCGACACCTGCGTATATCACCAGCCGGGCATCGACCTGCTGACCCGCGTGATCCCCGTGGACAACATCCTGTTCGCCTCGGAGATGATCGGCGCCGTGCGCGGCATCGACCCGCTGACCGGGCACCACTACGACGACACCCGGCGCTACATCGAGGTCGCGGCCATCGACCCGCAGCAGCGCGCGAAGATCTACGAACACAACGCACGGCGCGTGTACCCGCGCCTGGATGCCGCGCTGAAGGCGCGCGGACTCTGAACCCGGAGGCAAGGACATGACCCAGCTGAATCAACTTGGCGTGGTGCATCGCAGGATCGAGCGCGCGGATCCCGCGGCGGTGAAGGCCCTGTCGGGCTTCGGCTCGGCCACCGTGCACGAAGCCATGGGCCGCGTCGGCCTGATGCGCCCCTACATGCGCCCCATCTACGGGGGCGCCCACGCCTGCGGCACGGCGGTGACGGTGCTGCTGCACCCCGGCGACAACTGGATGCTGCACGTGGCGGCCGAGCAGATCCGCCCGGGCGACCTGGTGGTCGCGGCGGTGACGGCCGAATGCAGCGACGGCTATTTCGGCGACCTGCTGGCGACTTCCTTTCGCGCCCAGGGGGCCTGCGGCCTGGTGATCGAGGCGGGCGTGCGCGACGTCAAGGACCTCACCGAGATGCGATTCCCGGTCTGGAGCCGCTACATCAGCGCCAAGGGCACCATCAAGGCCACCGTGGGCTCGGTGAACGTGCCGGTGGTCTGCGCGGGCGTGCAGGTGCAGCCCGGCGACGTGGTCGTGGCCGATGAGGATGGCGTGGTCGTGGTGCCGGCGGCGGTGGCCGGCGCCACTGCCGAGGCCGCGGCGGCTCGCGAGGCCAACGAGGGGGAAAAGCGCAAGAAGCTGGCCTCCGGCGTGCTGGGCCTGGACATGTACAAGATGCGCGAGCCCCTGGAAAAGGCCGGCCTGCGCTACGTGGACTGAAAGCCGTGACCGACGAACTCACGCAGCGCGCGCGCGCCTGGAGCGTAGGCCTGGTCGGCTACGGAGAAGTGGGGCGCATCGTCGCCGAGGACCTGCGCGCGCTGGGCGTGCGGCAGGTGATGGCCTGGGACCGCAAGCTGGCGGGGCCGGAACGCGCGCCCCTGCTCGAGCACGCGGCCGCGCAGGGCGTGCGCCCGGCCGGTTCCGCGGCTGAACTCGCGCGTGCCTGCGATGTGGTGATCAGCGCGGTCACGGCCAGCCAGGCCGTGGCCGTGGCGCAGCAATGCGCACCCGCCCTGCGCGCGGGCGCCTGGTTCGTCGACTTCAACTCCGCCTCGCCCGGCGCGAAATCGCAGGCCGCCGCGGCCGTCGAGGCGAGCGGCGGCCGCTACGTCGAGGCCGCGGTGATGACCTCCATCCCGCCCTACCGCAGCAAGGTGCCCATGTTGCTGGGCGGCGCGCATGCTCGCGAGTTCGCGCCCGCCATGCAGGCCCTGGGTTTCGGCGGCGCGCGTTTCGGAGACGAGCGCCTGGGCATCGTCTCGGCCACCAAGATGTGCCGCAGCGTGATGATCAAGGGCCTGGAGGCCATGGTCATCGAGAGTTTCAGCGCGGCGCGGGCCTACGGGGTCGAGGACGCCGTGCTGGCCTCGCTGGCCGAGACCTTCCCCGGCATCGACTGGGAACGCCAGGGTGCCTATTTTTTCCAGCGCGTGATCGAGCATGGCCGCCGGCGCAGCGAGGAAATGCGCGAGGTGGCCCGCACCGTCGAGGAGGCGGGGCTGCGGCCCTGGTCGGCGGCCGGCACCGCCGAGCGCCAGGCCTGGGTGGCCGACCTGGCGGACCGCGGCGTGTTCGGGCGCCGCGGCGAGCAGGGTTTCGCCCGCAGCGCCGACTGGCGGGTCGAGGCCGATCGATTGCTGGGCGCCGCGGACGGGGCGCGCAAGACTTCCGACAAGGACTGAATCCATGGTGTTCGAGAAAACCCCCGGCTGGCTGGACTGGTACCAGGGCCCTTCGCGCCCCCGTTTCCTGCTTCCGGCCGGAAGCGTGGACGCGCATTGCCATGTGTTCGGCCCCGGCGAGCGCTTCCCCTACGCGCCCGAGCGCAAGTACACCCCCTGCGACGCCTCGCGCGAGCAGCTGTTCGCGCTGCGCGACCATCTGGGCTTCGCGCGCAACGTGATCGTGCAGGCGACCTGCCACGGCGCCGACAACCGGGCGCTGGTCGATGCGCTGGAACATTCCGACGGCCGGGCCCGCGGCGTGGCCACGGTGCGCCGCGACGTCAGCGACGAGCAGTTGCGCGCGCTCGACGCCGCCGGGGTGCGGGGCGTTCGCTTCAATTTCGTGCGCCGGCTGGTGGATTTCACGCCGCGCGAGGAGCTGATGGACATCGCCGCGCGCATCGCGCCCCTGGGCTGGCACGTGGTGATCTACTTCGAGGCGGTGGACCTGCCCGAGTTGTGGGATTTCTTCAGCGCGCTGCCCACCATCGTGGTGGTGGACCACATGGGGCGCCCGGACGTGAGCAAGCCGGTGGACGGGCCGGAGTTCGAGCTGTTCCTGCGCTTCATGCGCGAGCACGACAACGTATGGTCCAAGGTGAGCTGCCCGGAGCGCCTGTCGGTCTCGGGCCCGCCGGCCCTGCATGGCGAGCAGGCCGCCTACCGCGACGTGGTGCCCTTCGCGCGGCGCATCGTCGAGACCTTCCCCGACCGCGTGCTCTGGGGCACCGACTGGCCGCACCCCAACCTGAAGAACCACATGCCCGACGACGGGCTGCTGGTGGACTTCATTCCCCACATCGCCCCCACCGAAACCCTGCAGCGCAAGCTGCTGGTGGACAACCCGATGCGCCTGTACTGGCCGGAGCAGGCCGCTCCGGGACATGGGGCGCACACCCCGCAGGGAGGCCGCCATGGCGCTTGACAAGCCGTACAAGGACGTTCCCGGCACGACCATCTTCGACGCCGACATGTCGCGCCTGGGTTACCACCTGAACCAGTTCTGCATGTCCTTGATGAAGCCGGCCAACCGCGAGCGCTTCAAGGCCGACGAGCGCGCCTACCTGGACGAATGGCCCATGACCGAGGAGCAGAAGCTGGCCGTGCTGGCGCGCGACCTCAACCGCTGCATCCAGCTGGGCGGGAACATCTATTTCCTGGCCAAGATCGGCGCCACCGACGGCAAGTCCTTCCAGCAGATGGCCGGCAGCATGACCGGCATGAGCGAGCAGGAATACCGTGACATGATGATTCGCGGGGGCCGCTCGATCGAGGGCAACCGCTACGTCGGCGAGGCCGCCCCGGCCAGGCCGCAGGAGAAGAGCTGATGGCCCGTGTCAGTGCAAGTGTCTACACCTCCCATGTGCCGGCCATCGGCGCGGCGATGGATCTGGGCAAGACCGGCGAGGCCTACTGGCAGCCGTTGTTCGCCGGCTACGAGTTCTCGCGCCAATGGCTGCGCGAGCAGCGCCCCGACGTGATCTTCCTGGTGTACAACGACCACGCCAGCGCCTTCAGCCTGGAGATGATCCCCACCTTCGCCATCGGCACCGGCGAGCGTTTCCGGCCGGCCGACGAAGGCTGGGGGCCGCGCCCCGTGCCCGAGGTGATCGGGCATCCGGAGCTGGCCTCCCACATCGCCCAGTCGGTGATCCAGCAGGACTTCGACCTCACCATCGTCAACCGCATGGACGTGGACCACGGCCTGACCGTGCCCCTGTCGCTGATGTGCGGCCAGGTCGCGGCCTGGCCCTGCCCGGTGATTCCCTTTGCCGTCAACGTGGTGCAGTACCCGGTTCCCTCGGGGCGTCGCTGCCTGGCCCTGGGCCAGGCCATCCGCCGTGCCATCGAGAGTTTCGACGCCGACCTGAACGTGCAGGTCTGGGGCACCGGCGGCATGAGCCACCAGTTGCAGGGCCCGCGCGCCGGCCTGATCAATCGCGAGTGGGACCAGCGCTTCCTGGACCGCCTGATCGACGATCCGGTCGGCCTGGCCCAGCTTCCCCACATCGAGTACGTGCGCGAGGCCGGCTCGGAGGGCATCGAGCTGGTCATGTGGCTGATCGGGCGCGGCGCGATGGCCGACCTCGCCGGCGGACCGGCGCCTCGCGTGGCCCACCGCTTCTACCATGTCCCGGCGTCGAACACGGCGGTCGGGCACCTGATCCTGGAGAACCCTCGCACATGAGCAAGACCATCAAGGTCGCGCTGGCCGGAGCCGGCGCCTTCGGCATCAAGCACCTGGATGCCATCCGCGCCATCGACGGCGTGGAGGTGATTTCGCTGGTCGGGCGCGAGCTCGACAAGACCCGCGAAGTGGCCCGCAAGTACGGCGTGGCGCACGCCACCACCGACCTGGCCGACAGCCTCGCGCTGCCCGAGGTCGACGCCGTGATCCTGTGCACGCCCACGCAGATGCATGCCTCGCAGGCGCTGCAATGCCTGCGCGCCGGCAAGCATGTGGAAGTGGAGATCCCCCTGGCCGACAGCCTGGAGGACGCGCAGGCGGTGGTGGACGAGCAGCGACGCAGCGGCCTGGTGGCCATGGTCGGCCACACGCGGCGCTTCAATCCCAGCCACCAGTGGGTGCACCGTCGCATCGCGGCGGGCGAGCTGCGGGTGCAGCAGATGGATGTGCAGACCTATTTTTTCCGGCGCAGCAACATGAATGCCCTGGGGCAGCCGCGCAGCTGGACCGACCACCTGCTGTGGCACCACGCCGCCCACACCGTGGACCTGTTCGCCTGGCAATCAGGGGGGGAGATCGTGCAGGCCCACGCGGTGCAGGGGCCGATCCACCCGCAGCTGGGCATCGCCATGGACATGAGCATCCAGCTCAGGAGCAGCAGCGGCGCCATCTGCACCTTGTCGCTTTCCTTCAACAACGACGGCCCGCTGGGAACATTCTTCCGCTACATCTGCGACAACGGCACGTACATCGCGCGTTACGACGACCTCGTGGACGGCAAGGACCAGGCCATCGACGTCAGCAAGGTGGACGTGTCGATGAATGGCATCGAATTGCAGGACCGGGAGTTCTTCGCCGCCATCCGCGAGGGCCGCGAGCCCGAATCCAGCGTGGCCAAGGTGCTGCCCTGCTACCGTGTGCTGGATCGCCTGGAGAAGGAGCTGGCCTCGCAGGGCTGAGCAGGCGCCGGCGAAGGCATTCGCGCAGGCCGGGAGGCATGCGCATGCCCCGCTGGCGCAGAAGCAGCAGGCCGGCGGCGCCCAGCAGCGCACCGGCCAGCGCGATGACGTGGATGGCCTGGTTCCCGAACAGCGCGCGGTCCAGTGGGCCGATGACCAGGCCGCACACGATCTGGGGCACCGTGATGGTGATATTGAAAATGCCCAGGCAGGCACCCATGTTCCGGGGCGGAATCTCGGCCGCCACGATGGCGTAGGGAAGGGTGTTGAGGCTGCCCGAGAAGATCCCCAGCCCGAGCATTGCGCCATACACGGCCCGCATGTCGTGCAGGAAGGGCAGGCCCAGCAGGGTCGCGGCGCCGGCCAGCAGGGACCATGCATGCACCCGGTTGGGGTCGAATCGTTCGGCCAGCCAGGGCAGGGCCAGGGTGTAGATCACGCCCACGAACTGGTAGATGGCGAAGCAGATTCCCGACTGGATCACCCCGCTGGTGAGCAGGGCCTGGTGCTTCGAATCGATGGACACGTCGGCACCCGGTGGAAGCCCGTAGATGTGCTGGGCCAGGGCCAGTCCGAAATACAGCCACACGCAGAACAACCCGGCCCAGGTCAGCATCTGCACCAGGAACAGGCGCCGGATCACCTGGGGGGTCTGGCGCATGTTGCCGTACAGCTCCCGCGCCAGGCGGGCGCAGAACCCGGGGATGGAACCGGAGGCCCTCGCGGCTTGCGGGGAACCCGGGTCCTTGTCGCGGAGTTGCCACAGCATCGATGACACCGTCTGGAACAGGATCAGGGCGCCGAGGAACAGCGAAACCTTGAGAACGGCAGGAATCTTGAAGCCGGACTCGCTGGGTTTGACGAGGAGATTCGTGGCGTGGAGCAACCAGGGAATGGTTCCGGCCAGCATCGCGCCCAGGGAACCGAAAAGCGCCTGCCACGCGAAAGCCCTGGATTTCTGCCGATTGGGCGTGATGTCCCCGATCAGCGAGCGCAGGCCTTCGGTGGAGCAGTTGATGCTGCAGCTCAGCAGGAGCACCAGGACCGAGGTCAGCCACAGGGCTTCCGAGAAGGCCAGCAGCAGCAGGCTCGCGCAGCTCAGCATCGCCCCTGCGTAGATATAGGGCATTCGCTTGCCGTGGCGCGTATGCAGCAGATCGCTGGCCTGGCCCAGCAAGGGTTGCACGATCAGGCCCGCGAGCGGGGGAATCAGCCACAGCCAGCTCACCTGCTGGTCGGAGGCGCCGAGGAACTTGAACAGGCCGCTGGCGTTGTTCACCTCGAAGGTGCCGGCGGCCTGCAGACCCAGGTTTGCGAGCGCCAGGTAGAAGAGTTGCCTGTAGCTCAGGAGTGTCTGCGGATTTCCCATGGGTTCCGGATATCCAAGCCAGAGCTCGAATCCTACGCAGGGTTCCAAGGCCGTGGCTGCTCAAGGGCCAATGGATCGGGGTGCCTTGGGGCATTCCCGCGGCGGGCCGTTCTCAGGGACAACCCTCATATCGAAACGCGATAGCTGATAGCGCAGCCGACCCTCTACGACAAGTCGGGGCGGACCAACATAATCCCGTCGCCACCTTCGAGTGGCCATCGCCAACCAGAAATCAGCATCAGACCAAGGAAGGGAGACAGGATCATGGCAATCTCGACCACGTCGCGAGTGCGCGCCACGCTGGGCGCGCTGGCCCTCGGGGCCGCCTGCGCGTTGCCGGCGGCGCACGCCGGCAACCTCGAGCCGGCGGGCATCAACACCGGCGGCACCAGCTTTTTCGACGGCTTCGGCGCGACCAAGCCGGGGCTGGCCTACCTGGGTTACTACCAGTACCAGCATTACGACCGCATCAACGACAACACCGGCAACGAGTCGCCCGGGTTCAAGAACCCCAGCATCGACGTGTTCCTGATGCTCAACCAGCTGGCCTACACCACCGACAAGACCTTCTTCGGCGGCGACGCGCACCTGGGATTCACCGGGCTGCTGCCGATCCTGCATTTCAACACCTCCTTCGGCGCGGGCTCGCCGGCCACGCTGGACTCGCAGGACGGTGTCGGCGACCTCACGCTGGGCGCGTACCTGCAGTTCAACCCGGTGATCAGCGGCGGGCGTCCGGTGTACTCGCAGCGCGTGGAATTCGACGTCATCGTGCCCACCGGCCAGTACAGCTCCAACACCGACATCAACCCCGGCTCGGGCTTCTGGTCGCTCAATCCCTATTGGGCGGGCACCTGGCTGCCCACCCCCAAGACCGAGATCAGCTGGCGTCTGAACTACCTGTACAACCTGTCCAACAAGAATCCGCGCGACCCGGCCCACCTGGGCCTGACCAGTGCCAAGGCCGGGCAGGCGATGTGGCTGAATTTCACGGGTTCCTACGCCCTGAACCCCCAGTTGCACGTGGGACTGAATGGTTACTACTTCCAGCAACTGACCAACGACAGCTATGACTGGAAGGCCGGCAGCACCCCCGTGGCCATGCCCTACGGCGACACCGGCAAGGCCGAGGTGCTGGCCGTCGGCCCCGGCTTGTACTGGCAGGCCAACCAGACGAACATGTGGTTCGTGAACCTGTACGATCAGGTGCAGGCCAAGAACCATGTCCGCGGGACGGTGCTCAACGTGCACTGGGTCCATCCCTTCTGAGCCCGCAGGGGCGGCGGACGAGTCGCCCCGCTTCCCGCATCGAGAACACGAGGAGACCTGAGCATGTCCCGCAAGCCTGACCCCGAACAAGGCGGCATCGACGCCTCGCGCCGCCAGTTGGTGGCCCTGGCCGGCGCCACGGCCGCCACCGCCGCCACGGCCGCCGGAGCGCTGCTGCCCACGGTGGCGTCGGCCGCCGCCAAGCCCACCCTGAAAATCGGATTCATCAGCCCGCTCACCGGCCCGCTGGGGGGATTCGGCGAAGCCGATCCCTTCGTGCTGGACCTGGTGCGCAAGAAGACCGCCGGCGGCGTGAGCATCGGCGGCACCACCTACGCCATCGAGCTGATCGGGCGCGACACCCAGTCCGATCCCTCGCGCGCCAGCCAGCTGGCCAAGGATCTGATCAACAACCAGAAGATCGACCTCATGCTGACCACCTCCACCCCCGAGGTGGTCAACCCGGTGGCCGATGCCTGCGAGGCCTCGGGCATGCCCTGCCTGTCGACCGTCGATCCCTGGGAGTCCTGGTACTTCGGACGCGGCGCCAAGCCCGGCCAGCCCTCGCCGTTCAAGTGGACCTACCACTTCTCCTTCGGCACCGAGGAATTCGCGAAGATGTACCTGTCGACCTGGGCGCTGGTGCCGACCAACAAGAAGGTCGGCGTGCTGTATCCCAACGACGCCGACGGCAACGCGCTGCGCGCGCACCTGGTGCCCGAGCTGAAAAAGGGCGGCTACACCATCGTCGATCCGGGCGCCTACCAGGACGGCACCACCGACTTCTCATCGCAGATCTCGCGCTTCAAGTCCGAGGGCGTGCAGATCATCACCGGCGCGCCCATCCCCCCGGACTTCATCACCTTCCTGCGCCAGGCGGCGCAGCAGGGCCTGGTGCATCGCTTGAAAATCGTCATGCCGGCCAAGTTCGGGCTGTTTCCCTCCGACATCGCCGCGCTGGGCGAGCTGGGCTACAAGGTCGCCTCGGGCGCCTACTGGTCGCCGGCCTTTCCCTATGTCTCGCCGGTGGTGGGCCTGGGAGGCCAGCAACTGGTCGATGTGTACGAGAAGGCCACGGGCAAGCAGTGGACCCAGCAGCTCGGCGCCTCGCTGGCGCTGATCGACGCCGGCTTCGCGGCCCTCAAGGCCAGCGGCGCGCCGAAGGACAAGGCCAAGGTGGCCGCGGCGATGAAGGTGCTCGACACCGTCACCACCGTCGGGCGCATCAACTTCCCCAAGGGGCCGGTGCCCAACGTCGCCACGGCGCCGATCATCGGTTCGCAATGGGTCAAGGCCAAGCCGGGGAGTCGCTTCAAGCTGAGCTTCCCCACCGTCGAGCATGCCGACGATCCCAAGGTGGCCATCCAGGCCAAGCTCCTGCCCTATGCCTGATGCGCGCAGCACCGCCGCCGCTTCGGCGGCGGCGCCCATCCTGTCGGCCAACCGCGTGTCCAAGAGCTTCGGTGCGCTGCGCGTGCTGGAGGACGTGAGCCTGGGCATCGCACGCGGCGAGGCGGTGGGCATCGTCGGCCCCAACGGGGCCGGCAAGACCACCCTGTTCAACGTGCTGTCGGGCGCCTACGCGCCGGGAAGCGGCAGCGTGGAGTTCGACGGCCGCGACGTCACCTCGCTGGACGCGGCCGCGCGCTGCCGCCTCGGCGTGGCGCGCTCGCACCAGGTGCCGCGCCCCTTCGGCGGCATGACGGTGTTCGAGAACCTGCACGTGGCCGCCGCGGTGGGCGCGGGCGCCAGCGGCGAGCGGGCCAACGAGCTGTGCCTGAACTCCCTGCGCCTGTGCGGCATGCTCGACGTGGCCAACCGCCGCGCCGACACCCTGGGCCTGCTCGACCGCAAGCGCCTGGAGATGGCGCGGGCGCTGGCCACCGATCCGCAGATCCTGCTGCTCGATGAAATCGGCGGCGGGCTCACCGACGGCGAGGCCCAGGACCTGGTGGGCATCATTCGCGAAATCCTGGGCCGCGGCATCACCGTGGTGTGGATCGAGCATATCGTGCACGTGCTGCTGCAGGTGGTGCAGCGCCTGGTGTGCATGGAATCCGGACGCATCATCGCGGACGGCGAGCCGCATGCCGTGATGAAGGATCCCGCGGTCATCGAGGCCTACCTCGGGAGTGTTTCCCTATGAGTGACGCATTGCTGCGCATCGAGGCGCTGCAGGCCGGATACGGGCTGCTCAAGGCGGTGCGCTCGGTGTCCTTCGACTGCCATCAGGGCCAGGTGCTGGCGCTGGTCGGAGCCAACGGCGCCGGAAAGACCACGCTGATGCGCACCCTGGCCGGGGCGCACCCGGCCTCGGCGGGACGCATCGTGTTCGACGGCCAGGACATCACCACGCTGCGCGCCCCGCGGCGCGTCGGCCTGGGCATCGCCATGGTGCCCGAGGGCCGGCGCCTGTTCGGCGGCATGAGCGTGGAGGACAACCTGCGCGTGGCCGGCATGCGGGCGCGCAAGGGCCCCTGGAACCTGGAGTCCGTGCTCGAGGCCTTCCCGCAGCTCAAGCCCAAGCTGAAGGCGGCGGCCGGCACCTTGTCCGGCGGCCAGCAGCAGGCCACCTCCATCGCGCGGGCCCTCATGACCAACCCCCGCGTGCTGCTGCTCGACGAGATCTCGCTGGGCCTGTCGCCCATCGCCGTCGACCAGGTCTACGAGTCCCTGCACGGCCTGATCCAGGCCGGCACCACGCTGGTGCTGGTGGAACAGGACCTGACCCGCGCGCTGAAGGTGGCCGATCGCGTCGTGTGCATGCTCGAGGGAGGCATCCCGCTGCAGGGCGCTCGCGACGAGCTCAGCCGCGAGCAGATCATGGACGCCTACTTCGGCCTTTCGCGCAGCGCCCAGGCCGCGCACTGAGGACCCGCCTCCCCATGGAATTCCTGAACCAGATCATCCAGGGCGTGCTGCTGGGCGGCTACTACGCCATCCTGGCCAGCGGCCTGTCCTTCCTGTTCGGCGTCATGCGCATCGTCAACCTCGCGCACGGCAGCCTGGCGGTGCTCGCGGCGTACCTGATCTTCAGCGCCTGCAAGCATCTGGGCGTCGACGTGCCGGTGGCCGCGCTGATGGTCATGCCGGTCATGGCCGTGCTCGGCTGGGTGCTCAACCGCCTGCTGCTGCAGCGCAGCCTGCGCGGGGGCATGCTGGTGCCCATCCTGGCCACCTTCGGGCTGTCGATCGTCATCGACAACCTTCTGTTCCAGACCTTCGGGGCCGACACGCGTTCGCTGGCGCCCAACATCGGCTCGCTGTCCTACGACAGCTGGCAACTGGTGGGCGACCTGTACGTGTCCAAGCTCGACGTGCTGACCTTCGGCACCGCGGTGGCCGTGCTCGGCTCGCTGCAGCTGGCCTTGTCGCGCACCGGTCTCGGGCGAGCCATTCGCGCCACCGCGGAAGACCCTGACGCGGTGAACCTGATCGGCATCGATTCGCGCATGGTGTACTCCGCCGCCAGCGCCATCGCCATGGTGCTGATCACCGTGGCCGCGCTGTTCCTGGGCATGCGCAGCACCTTTGCTCCCTACGCGGGCCAGAGCCAGCTGCTGTTCGCCTTCGAGACCGTGGTCATCGGCGGCACCGGTTCGCTGTGGGGCACGCTGCTGGGCGGCATCGTGCTCGGCGTGTCGCAGAGCATCGGCGCGCAGATCAATCCCATCGGATTCCTCATCGCCGGACATGGGGTGTTCCTGGTGATCCTGGTGCTGCGGGTGTATTCCAAAGTCTGGCATCTGCGCCGACCGCGCCTGCGGGCCGCGCGCACGTCCCCCCAAGGAGCTGGTGCATGAAGCAGGCGATGCAAGGCGCGCAGGTGCTGCGCTGGACGCCCCGGTCGGTGGGGTTCGTGGTCGCCATCGGGCTGCTGGTGCTGCTGCTGGCCTTCGGGCCGCTGTTCATGCGCCCGGAAATGCTGGACCGGCTGAGCACCCTGTTCATCTACGTGCTGCTGGCCGCCATGTGGAACGCCCTGGCCGGCTACGGCGGCCTGGTGTCCATCGGCCAGCAGGCCTTCATCGGGCTCGGGGGTTATTTCCTGGTACGCCTGTCGGCCGGCGGCATGGACGTGTACGCGGCCATGCTGGTGTCCGTGCTGCTGGTGGGCCTGGTGTCGCTGCCGCTGGGCCAGATCATGCTCAAGCTGGGCGGTGGCGAGTTCGCCATCGGCATGTGGGTGCTGGCCGAACTGCTGCACCTGCTGGTGACCATCGACCCCATCGTGCAGGGCGAGACCGGAACCTCGCTGCTGGGCATCGACGCCTACGCGCCGGCGGCGCGACGCGAGGACACCTACTGGATGGCCCTGGGCCTGATGGTCGTGCTCCTGGGGGTGCTGTTCCTGCTGCTGCGCAGCCGCGTGGGCGCCTCCCTGCAGGCCGTGCGCGACGACGAGACCGCGGCCGCCTCCATCGGCGTGAATGTGTTGCGCAGCAAGCATGTGCTGTTCTTCCTGTCCGCGCTGGGCTGTGGCGCGGGAGGCGCGCTGTGGCTGGCGAGTTCCATCACCTACCAGCCCGCCACTTTCTTCGGCCCGCAGTGGACCGCCTACATGCTGTTCATGGTCATCGTGGGCGGCCTGGGCACTTTCGAGGGGCCGATCCTCGGCGCCGTGCTGTTCTTCGCCGCCGAGACCTGGTTCGGCGCCACCGGAGTGGTCTACCTCATCGGCCTGGGCGTGCTGGCCATCGGCTTCGCGCTGCTGTTCCCGCGCGGCATCTGGGGGGCGGTGGAGGGGCGCTGGTCGCTGCGCCTGCTGCCCATCGGCTACCACCTGCGCCTGGCCGGGTTGCGCGACGGCAAGCTGCTCGTGCGCCACGAGCGGCAAGGCCGGCCGGCTTGATCGCGGTGCCTGTCCAGGGCGCGCCGGGCGGCTCGCGCGGGGCCGCCTGCTAAAGTGGCTGCACCGCGCCCCGGCCCCCCTCCATGAGCTCCGAACCCAACATTCCCCAAGGCTCCGCGCGCCGCGGCGCCGCCGCCTCCGGGCTCGACCAGGCGGTGCTCGGGCATGTGCTGGGTTATCAGTTGGCGCGGGCCTCCATCCACACCCGCGCCGCCTTCCAGAAGGCCATCGGCGAGCCGCTGCGCCTGCGTCCGGTGGAGTTCACCATCCTGCAACTGCTGCGCCACAATCGCCGCGCCACGCAAAAGCAGCTGGCGCGCGCCCTGGCCATCACGGCGCCGGGCATGACCGTGTTGCTGGACCGCCTGGAGTCGCGCGGCCTGATCCGCCGCGAGCGCAACGAGCACGACAAGCGCTCCGTGTTCGTGCGCCTGGACGAGCCCGGGGAGGAGCTCGCGGAGGCCTCGCTGCGCGCCTCGCGCGACATGGAGACCGAGGTGCTGCACGGCCTGTCGGCCGGCGAGCGCCTGATGCTGTTCGAATTGCTGGATCGCGTCGCCCGCGGGGGGCGCTGAGGCGCCGCGGGGCTTTCGGCCCCGCATGCGCGCCCGCGGCCCCGCCGGGGCTCAGGCGCTGACGGCCTGCGCGAGGGTCTGCTCGGCCGCGATCAGGCGATCGATGATGCGTCGCGACTGCACGCCCCCGGCGTCGATGTTGAGCTTGAGCAGCGAGCGCTGGGGCTGGGCGCTGAGATTGCGCTGCTGACGCTCCAGCATTTCGCGGTCCTCGGAGAAGATCCTGCCCTGGCCCTCGCGGATGCGCGCGGTCAGCTCGGCGTCGCCCGGCTTGAAGTTGCGCGCCATGCCCCAGAAATACCAGTGGGTGGTCTCGGTTTCCGGGGTGATGAAGTCCACCACGATGCTCGAGGCCTTGTAGCGGGCATCGGCTTCGTAGCCGCCGTGGCCGGCCAGCGCCACGCCGACCTCGATCATCACGTGGCTGGGCGGGGTGAAGCGGCAGATCTGCCAGCGGTCGCAGGGCTGGTCGTCGGGCAGTTCGTTGGCGCGCAGCGCCGCCGCCCAGAAGGGCGGGGCCTGGATGCCCTGCATGTGGCGGCTGGTGACCACCGCGTCGCCCTCGGCCCGGGTCTGCGGCACCGATTCCTCGATCTCGCGCTGCCCGATGCTGCCGGCGTGCACGTAGGTCTCGTGGGTCAGGTCCATCAGGTTGTCGATCATCAGCCGGTAGTCGCAGCCGATGTGGTACAGCCCGCCACCATAGGCCCAGTCGGGGCTGTGCAGCCAGTCGAAGCGCGGGATCTTCGCCTCGTCGGCCAGATCCGCACGCCCCGGCCAGATCCAGACGAAGCCGTAGCGCTCGACCACGGGGAAGCTGCGGATGGACGGGAAGCCCTGGACACGCTGGCAGGGCATCGAGCACACGCGCCCGTCCGCGCCCATTTCCAGGCCGTGGTAACCGCAGACCAGGCGCCCGTCGCGCACGAAACCCAGCGACAGCGGCGCTCCGCGGTGGGGACAGAAGTCCTCGACGGCCGCGACGCGGCCCTGCGCGTCGCGGAACAGGGCCACCGCGTGGCCGCACAGGGTGCGCCCCAGCGGCTTGCCGTCGATCTCGTCGGGCGTGCACGCGACGTACCAGGCGTTCTGCACGAACATGGTTCGAATCCTCCGTGAAAACCCCGAGATATCTCGCCCCGGGAATGCTTGGTGATTGGATCCAAAGTCGACCATAATTTGCATATATCGTCAAAAGGGAAAGCCCTGAAACGTATCGTTGGATCCAATTTCCATGAGCCAGGACTCCATCCACATCCTCAGCACCCTGCGCCGGCTGATCTCCGAGGGGCGCTACGCGCCGGGAGAGCGCATGGCCGAGATCCCCGTGGCCGAACAGCTCGGGGTGTCGCGCACGCCGGTGCGCCTGGCCTTTCGCACCCTGGAGCAGGAAGGCCTGCTGGAGCGGGCCGGCGCGCGCGGCTACGTGGTGCGGCGCTTTTCCGAGCAGGACGTGATGTGCGGCCTGGAAGTGCGCGGCGTGCTCGAAGGGCTGGCCGCGCGGCGCCTGGGCGAACAGGGCCTGCCGCAGGCCACCCGCGAGCTGCTGCGCGACTGCGTGGAGCAGGGCGCGCGCCTGCTGGCCGCGGGCGCGCTGAGCCCGGCGGCCATCGCCGGCTGGAGCGAGATCAACGCCCGGTTCCACCACGCCATCATCGACGCCAGCGCCAGCCGTGCCATCGCCGACGCCATCGCCCGCAACGACCATCTGCCCTTCGCGTCCTCCGACTCCATCATCATCGACACCTCGCGCCTGGCGCAGGAGTACGAGAAGCTGCGCGTCGCGCAACTGCAGCACTCTCTGGTGCTGGATGCGCTGCTCGCCGGCGAGGCCGCGCGCGCCGAGATGCTGATGCGCGAGCACGCCTACATCGGCCTGCGCTACGGCCGCCTGCTCGGCCTGCACACCCCTGCCTGAGTCCCTCCCACCGTCCACCCATGAGCCATCCCCAAGCCGAGATCACCCTGCGCGTGGCCGCCAAGCGCACGGCCGCCGAGGACATCTGCGCCCTCGAACTGCGCCACCCCGAAGGCGCCGCCTTGCCGGCTTTCAGCGCCGGCGCCCACATCGACCTGCACCTGGGCGAGGGCCTGGTACGCCCATACTCGCTGGCCGGCGATCCCGCCGACACCTCGCGCTATCTGCTGGGCGTGCTGCGCGAGCCGGCCTCGCGCGGCGGCTCGGCGGCCGTGCACGACAGGCTGCGCGAAGGCGATCTGCTCGGCGCCAGCCTGCCGCGCAACCATTTCCCGCTGCACGCGCAGGCGCCGCACAGCCTGCTGCTGGCCGGCGGCATCGGCATCACGCCCTTGCTGAGCATGGCCGAGCAACTGCACCGGGAAGGGCGCGGCTTCGAGCTGCATTACTGCACGCGCTCGGCCGCGCGCACGGCCTTCGTCGAGCGCCTGGGCGAGGCCGCCTGGGCATCCCGGGCGCACCTGCATCACGACGACGGGCCGCAGCCGCAACGCCTGGACCTGCCGGGCCTGCTGCGCGCATCGCGGCCGGACACCCACCTGTACGTCTGCGGCCCGCGCGGCTTCATCGACTGGGTGCTGCGCAGCGCGCGCGACGCCGGCTGGGACGAGACGCGGCTGCACCGGGAATACTTCGCCGGCGCCGAGGACGCGTCCCCGGGCGGCGACGCCTTCGAGGTGGAACTGTCGTCCAGCGGGCGCGTGGTGCGCGTGGAGCCGGCGCAGACCATCGTGCAGGCGCTGGCCGCCGCCGGCATCGACCTGCCCACCTCCTGCGAGCAGGGCGTGTGCGGCACCTGCCTGACCCGCGTGCTCGCCGGCACCCCCGAGCACCGCGACTCCTATCTCACCGACGAGGAGCGCGCCCGCAACGACCAGATGCTGCCCTGCTGCTCCCGAGCCCTCAGCCCGCGGCTGGTGCTGGAGCTGTAGGCCGCCTATTGTCGGACGGCGGCTCTTGTTCAAACCCCTGCCAGGAGTTCTCGATTTTCTGCAGTGCAGATCTCCAGGGCGATCTATCGGAAACGACAGACTCCACGGCTGCTCGTGAATGGTGGATAGCGTTCAAGCTGGATGATTTCGGGGATTGTAGAGGTCGAGCCTGCAGGGCACATTTCCTGGATGGCACGATTCAGGATGTTTTCGTGGGTGATGGTAACGTCGCTTATTTCGAGCGCCCCAATGGTTCGGCGTCGATTCGCGTTGAGTTGCCGAACCAAAAAATTCCTGGCGACGGCAGCACATCATTACTGGCGGGCTTCTTGGTGGCTATGGGGCATCCATGAGCATCGGAGATATAGCTCTGGCAGTGGGGAAATTCGCCCCTCGCTCGCAGCACCCGATCGGGCGCGAAATGCTCGAGCCGGCTATTGCGGATTTTGAGGCCATTGCCACAACTTTCGCGGTTAACTCAATTCAGGACGAGGCCGTTCGAAAATTGTACCTCCAACATATCCGGGAGGTCTCCGATCAGGTTCGCGCAGAGGTTGCCAGGGGCACGTTGAGTGCGAAGGCGGGCGCACAGTACTGCAGCGCTCTTCGTGATGTCTTGTTCAAGGAATACCGAAAATTTACCAGCGCCGTTGGTGTTGCGCGTGCCGAACAAAAAAATTGAACGCCAGGGGTTTTGATTATTATCTGGACAAATATGCCTTGTCAAACTACGGGGTGAAGTTCGCGGATCTTTCTGAGAGGCAGCGTGGGGCAATCTATTACAAGATTCTTCAAAAGGCCGGTGGCGGTAATGTACAAGTGACTGTGGAGGTCAGGAGACTGCAGGTTCTTGCGAGGGTTTTGATCGTTTTTTCTGCGATGCTTGCGGCAGGTGAGATCGCGCTTTCAGATCAAAAGCTCAAGGAGTTGAGCCGGCAGGGTAGTATCCTGGCTGGCGGACTCCTTGGAGGTTATGTTGGGGGGGTGTCAGCATCGTTTATTTGTGGCCCGGCAGAACCTATATGTGCGGCCGTTGTTGTCGCTATTGGAAGCTGGGTTGGCGGGAGTTCTGCCGAAAAATTGGATTCCATGTATCAGGAAGAACCCGAAGTCTTTGTGCAGTGGTTGAGATGACAGCCTTCGAGGTGGCTTGATGGACTGGATCTTGCTGGTGGGGATGCTCGGAGCTGCGTCGGTGCTCTTGTTCAATCTCGCTGATGCCCCTTCCATCGACTATTGGGATCTGGACGGCGAAGAGCCGGTGCCCAGGACGTCTTTGGAATTTCTGAAGAGCGGATTCGCGCGCTGGGCAGCGATCGTCGTGTTCGCGCTGTGCGTCGGCACCCATTTCTTCCAGCGGGCGGGGTGAGGCCCGCTCAGGCAGGCTTCGTACCCAGGCCCAGCAGGCGCATCGCGTTGGTCTTCAGGATGGGTTGGTGTACCTCGGGGCGGAAGCCCGCCTGCTCGAAATCCTTCATCCAGCGCTCGGGGGTGATGAGGGGAAAGTCGGAC
>JAKBBK010000091.1 GCA_021808525.1 Pseudomonadota bacterium | reverse complement strand
CGCACTTTCTCCGCCTTTCCGCATTCATACCCCAAGGATCGGGCGAATTGCACCGGGCCCTGTACGGCCTTGATCGCCGAATCGTGGGCGAGGTGCGCCAGCAAATTGCAGACATTCTCCCCCGCGCCCCCATCCCTATCATTGAAGGTGCGTTCAGGAGGCCTTCACCGAATGCCTTTGGCGAAACCTTCGGATGCGGCGCTGGCACTCACAGCCTGACCATCAATCCTGACCTTTCCTTGGGGGCCTGCGACCTGCTCAGCGAACACGACCGCACTCGCCCGCTGGAATCTCCCGCACAGATTCTCGAAACGTGGCGTACGGATGGATTGTTCCAGAAATGGCGAGGACAGACGGAAGACCCTCAGTTCAAATCAGTCCATCAGCATGGCTGTCACTTGGCTCTGATGCGCTATGGCGAAAACATCTTCGCCTAGCAATAGGCGCTTTGCCTTCGCCGCGCTGGGTTCGGCCTTTCTCGTCCAGGAGGCGTTTGTCGGCCCGATCATGGTTGCGTTCTATACCGCCTACATCGGCCTTCCGTTCGAACGCATGACCCTGTTCTTCTCGATCATCGTCGGTGCAAAACTCCTGCTGTCGTTCCCGCTAGGCTGCATCGCAGACGCGATGGGGCGCAAGCGCCTCCTGCTCGTCGGACAGGCGCTCGCGGTCCTTTCAATGGCGAGCGTCTTCCTGCTGCGGTTCGACCAGTCGATCATGCTGCTCTTGTGCATCGGCCTGGCGTGGGGCGCCGCGCGGGCTATCGACAGCGTCACCTTCATGCCCTCGCTTTTCCATATGGCGCGAAAGTGTGCCAGCGAGCAGAACATGCATGAAATCCTGGCGCGCCGCGCGGGGCTGGGTGCACTGCTCACAGGACTCGCTGTCATCGTCTCCGGCTTCGTTGCAACCCGCGGAGTGCAATACAGCTTCATGATCGATATCGCGATCGCACTCATCGCCCTGCTGTTCTTCGCTGCATTTCTGGATGAATCAGTGGGCACGAAGCGGTCGCCCCCTTCCCCCGCGGAGGGTCCAGGAATGCTTGCGCCGCTCCACGGGTCCGCAGCGCACCATGGCATCTTGCGGCAAGTCATGCCCGTAGCCATCTGCTCGGGCATGTACCTTGCGATGCAGCGAGCGGCCTTCAATTATCTGCAGCCCGCACTGGCCCAGAACGCCGTACCCATGTCCATGTGGGGTGTCGTATCCGCCCTGCTGTTCTTGGTTTCGTATATCGGCGGAGCGCATTACAAGGCGACGGATGCGCGAAGGTCGGCCGACCGCATCGTGAGAATCTCCTGCCTGGGTCTTGCCTTCGCATTGGTGGGCTCCATGGCCTCGCGCAACGCGACCTTTGTCGTGCTCTATTTCCTGTCGTCCAACCTCGCTGCACCCATGCTTCTTGCCCGGTCAACCCGGCTGGTGATGCACCGCTTGAGCAGCGTTGCCGATCGGCAGTCCAGCTACCTCGCCGTGGTGGCCGTCATGCAGACCGTGATCATGACAATGGCCTTTACAGTATCGGGCTACCTGGTTCCCAGCCATGCTTACGATCAGGCGGTAGTCATCGCGTCGGCCGTCACGCTGTGCTGCATTCATTGGCTCGACTCCCATTGCAGAGAATGACATGTTTCCGCCCTTGGTGACGATCTGCAATACGAACCACTGCCAGCACAGCTGCAGCCATTGCTTTCTGACCATCACACGAACATTGAATACTGGCGAGATGGCTTATGAGGATTTCAGGAACCTGATTGAATCGTTGCGAGGACATGGAATCTTCCTCATCTCCTTGACGGGAGGCGATCCATTTTTGCACCCTAGAGCCTACGACATGATCCGTGCCATCGGAAAAGCTGATTTCAAGCCGCTCGTTGCGTGTAATCCATCACCCGCAATCGACTTCGATCTGTTGCTCGCGATGAATGTCACATCACTCCAGTTCAGTATGGATGCCAGCAACGCGAGCGGGCATGACCTTGTCAGGGGCCGGGGATGCTTCGATTCGACTTGCGATTTCATAATTCGGGCGAAGCGCCATGGGCTCAAGGTCAATCTTTCCGTTTGCGTGACCGTTGAAAACAGAGGCGACGTAGCAACTCTTGTGAAACTGGCTCGGCATCTCGGAATCTATCGCTTGAAGTTTGTTTTTTGGGATGGATTCTTTGGAGCACAGGGGGCAACGGGCTTCTCCTTGACCAAGGAAATGCGCGCTGAGGTGCGTGCGACGCTTGTGCATCTAGACCGCACGGAGGGAATCGCGGACTGGGTAGTTTTATCTGGCTTCGATCTGAGACGGGCGCGGCCGTTGGCTGCGCGCTGGTTGGATCTTTCGATTGCGGCGAACGGAGACGCCTTTGTCGGGCCCCGTGGCCTGCGCTTGTGCAACTGCTTTTCGGACAGTGATTGGATGACCCAATATGCGCGCGCTTCGACGCAAAACCGGATGAAGCTGACGGGAGAATTTGCGCAGCGCAATCATGAAGGAATGGACGATGATATTGCGGGTTCTGAAAGTTATTGACAGGCCAGCCGACCGTTGCGTTTTCGATCCCAGGACGTCGAAGGCATACTTCATGGACACGGTTACCTACGGCGTGTTTTCCAAGCTTTCCAGGGCTGGTGTTTTCGATCCCGGCGTGATGGCTGCGCAGATGAAAACCTCCCAGGCTCGCGCGGCTTTTCAGGAGGTGCTTCTCTCGCTGTCGGTACGAGGGCTGGTCGTGCTGCAAGAGGGATCTGTGGCGCCTGCCACGCCTAGCAGGCTGTTGAAATACCGGAGGGGGCCGCGCGCAGGCGCTGCGGGATGAGCTGCAAGGCGCCCAAGCCAAGGCCAGGCTGGACGCCTGGCCTGCTTGGGCAACGCCGCAGATCGCCCGCAGCGCCTGCGCCCGAAGGGTTGGTGCAGAATCGGGCGCTGGCCGCACTCCGGATCTTGCGCGGGCGCCCAGCCCGCGCTGCGATCCGGCGCACGCCCATCATCCCGATTCTGCACCAACGCGACCCCCTCCGGTATTTCAACAGCCTGCTAGCCCTTGACAGGGGTCCCTGGGTCCCAGGAGGCAAGCGATGGGCGCTCTCGAGCGCCGCCTACCTGCCCCGCCCCGGCGGCAGGCCCACGCGCCGCTGCAGCAGGCGTTGCACCGCCTGTTGCACGGCGTGGCTCAGGCCGGGCTCCTGGAAGAACACGCCGCGGATCTGGATGCAGCCGGCCAGCGCGCGCAGCAGCTCCTGGGTGAGCTGGGGGTCGGGCGGGAGGGCTTCGGTCCAGAAACGGTCGAGGCCCTGCTGGAAACTCAGCCCGGGCACGTCGTACACGGCCTGGCCCAGCACCTGCAGCGGGCGGCCGACCTGCAGGGTGCGCAGGCCGCTGGTGCTGTTGACCGTGACCACGCCGGCGCTGCCGCGGATCAGGGTGTCGAGGTAGCCGCCGCGCAGGTAGTGCACGCGTTCGGCCAGGCCCAGGCCGCGGGCGACGCGGGCGCAGACCTTCTCCCAGTCGCGCAGCGCGGGGTCCCAGGGGTGTTCCTTGAGCACCAGCAGGGATTCGGGCGGAGCGTGGCGGGCGAAGGATTGCAGCACCTGCTCGATGGCCTGCTCGATGCCCGGATAGGGGGAGTAGGCGACGATCTGGAAATCGAAGTCCAGCTGCAGCGGGAACACGTAGTAGGGCTTGCCGCTGGTCTCGATGTCGCGCACCAGGCGGTGCATGCGCGAGCGCAGCAGGCGGTTGCCCAGCAGGCGCCGGGCGCTGGCCAGGGTGTAGCGCAGGGTGGGCGGGCGGCGGTCGCTGCGCTGGTAGTGGGCGAAGCGCGGGTGGGGCAGCAGGTTGGCGAAGTTGTACAGCAGGTCGGCCGCGGCCATGCGCAGGCCGCTGTCGTGGAAACGCGGCGTCCAGTCGGGCTCGGGGCTGGCGGCGGCGAGCACGCGGATGTCGGCGGGGTCGCGCGGGAACAGCGAGGCGCCGCTCATGCCGTTGCGCTCCCAGGTGATCCAGTCGGGGCGGATGTAGCCGAAGTCGCAGACGGTGACGTCCACGCCGCGGGCCAGCGCGGCGTGGACGGCCTCGCGGTGGTAGTGGCGCTGCTCGCCCAGCAGCAGCAGGTCGGTGACGCCCTCGCGTTCCAGGAAGGCCTGGAGGAAGCGCGGCCAGGAGGCCAGGTCGCCGCCGTAGTCCAGCGCGTCGGGGCCGCGCCAGAAAAGTCGGTCGCCCAGGCACAGGTTGATGCGGGTGCAACGGTGCCCATGCTGGCGCAGGCCTTGCGCGACACGCCGGAAAAACGGCGAGGGCATGCCCTGCAGGAACAGGAAATGCCGCTCATCCTCGCGCATGGCCGCTCCGCTGGTCCAGGTACCACCGCGTCGAGCGCTGCATGGCTGCCTCGTAGCCCACGGCGCCGAGCGGAGCGCCGGCCGCCCGCAGGCGCTCGATCGAATGCCCGCAGCTGCGCGCGAACATGCGCACCAGCAA
Source organism: Pseudomonadota bacterium (assembly GCA_021808525.1). Taxonomy (GTDB): domain Bacteria; phylum Pseudomonadota; class Gammaproteobacteria; order Burkholderiales; family Burkholderiaceae_C; genus Thiomonas_A. The sequence goes on along the minus strand of JAKBBK010000091.1, from coordinate 4,844 downwards.
GGGGTGCAGCAGGGGCTCGCCGCGCAGGCGCAGCAGGCGGTGGCCGGCCTGCAGCAGCCGCGCCGCGGCCTCGGCCAGGGGCTCGGGCAGGTCGAGCACCAGGCCCTTGCCGCCGATGCCGGCGCGCAGGTCCGCGAGAAAACGCGCCCAGCTGATGCCCAGGGGGTCGCGCACGTTGAACACGCCCTGGTGGGCCTCGGGGGCCTGCGCGGCCCAGAGCATGACGTCGAGCAGGTTGTCGATGTCGAGAAAGCCGCAGTCGGCGCGGCCGCCGCCCACGCGCAGCATGAGCCCGGCGCGCAGTTCGTCGCCGATGCGCTGGATGAAGGGGCTGCCGGGGCCCATGACGTTGGCCGGGCGCAGCACGCACCAGGACAGGCCCAGGCGCGTGGCCTCGGCGCGCAGCAGCGCCTCGCCACGGGCCTTGCTGCGCCCGTAGCCGAAGTCGCCGCCCTCGCAGGGAGCGGCCTCGTCGGCGGGCTGGCGGGGGTAGCCGTAGACGTCCACCGTGGACAGGTGCACCAGGTGCACCCGGTGCGCGGGCACCTCGGGACCCTGCGCGGCCAGGGCCCGCAGCAGGTTGCGCACGCCGTCGACGTTGGCGGCCTCGTAGGCCTCGGCGCGGTCCCAGGTGGCGACGTTGGCGGCGCAGTGAAACACCCTGGCGCAGCCTTGCACGGCGGGCAGCAGGCTGGCGGGCTCGAGCAGGTCGCCGCGCAGCACCTGGGCGCCTTCGCGCAGGCGCGGGTGCAGGCGCCCGGGGTCGCGCACCAGCAGGCGCGGGCGATGGCCCTGCTCGAGCAGGCGCAGGGCCAGCCGGCCGCCGATGAAACCGGTGGCGCCGGTGACCAGCATGGGGGCGTCGGCGCCGGACTCGTGCGAGGCTGGCATGGTTCAGGCGCGCGGGGGATCGTGGGGAGGGCCGGGCGCGCGGCCCGGGGTCTTGCCGGGGCGCCCGCGGGCCGCCTTGCCGGCCCCGCGTCTGGCGGGGGCCTCGACCGCGGCCTTGAACACCTCGCGCGGGCCGGGGGCGGGCACGGAGTTGAGTAGGCCGTAGCCCAGGCCGACGAAGGGGTTGATGAGCCCCCAGCTGGCGCGCAGGGCGATGCGGATGGGGGTGACCTCGGCGCCCAGGTCCTGCTTGATGGCGTAGGTGGTCAGGCCCATTTCCAGGCGCTCGGCGCCCAGCTCGATGGCGGCGCACACCACGCTGTAGGCCACGTACAGGTACAGGCTGTCGTTGGCGGCGAGCTCGCGGCCCACGTACAGCCAGCGCAGCATGGGGCCGTCGAGCAGCAGCAGCGCGTGGGCCACGAGCTGCTCGCCGCGGTGGAACAGCAGCACCTGGGCCTTGCCGCCCATGTCCTCGGACAGCAGGCGGTAGAACCGGGGGGTGAGCACCTCGCGCTGGAATTCGCTGGCGTTCTCGTGCACCACCATCCACTGGGCGCACAGGGTGTCGGCCAGGTGGGCGAAGTCCCGCACCCGCTGGTGCCTGACCCCGGCCTCGAGGTTGCGCTTGAGGTGCTTGAGCACCTTGCTGCGGTAGTAGCTGCGCATGGAGCCGAGGTATTCCTCGGGGCTGCGCCAGCGCACGCGCAGGTAGGTGTTGGGCAGGCTGGGGATCCAGTGGTAGCCCAGGCGCGCGCAGGGGGCGCGCAGGCTTTCCTGCGGGGGCTCGAAGTCGCGCGCGAGCATGAGCAGCTGGCCCTGCCTGCGCGCGGTCTGGCGCATGAGCCGGTGCATGGCCTGGATCACCTCGGCGTCCTCCACCTCGTCCACGCGGGCGTAGGGGGGGCTGACGATGGTGATGGGGGTGCCCCACTCCAGCATGCGCAGCTTGAAGAACCCCGGCCACAGGCGGCGCACCAGGCCCAGCAGCGCGCGCAGCGGCGCGGGGGCGAAGATGGCGATGTCGGTGGTCACCGAGTAGAAGCTGCCCAGGGCCATGACCCGCCCGGTGGGGTCGCGCAACAGGACGTGGAAATAGCGGAAGTCGTTCAGCCCGGCGCGCTCGACGATGCGCCAGAACTCCCAGGACATGGCTTCGGAATGGGGCTGCGCGAGGGCGTTCCAGTCCTCGCGCGGCACCTGTTCGATGCTGGTGTAGAGCTCGGCGCTCAGCATGGCGCGGCAGCTCCCGGGCGGCGCGGGACGGGCCCGTAACATGCCGGCTTCGGCAAGGCCGGGTCAGACGGAATGGAATTCCAGGGATGCGATGTTTCCTGGAATCTTGTCCGGTGGATTCTGGCTGGCTTCCCAGGAACCTTGAACTTTTGTTGCATGGCTGAAATCCTAATCGTGGGCAAGGGCGGCTTCGGCGATTGGTTCCCGCTGCTCGCGATCGGACAGGCCCTGCGCCAGCGCGGGCACCGCGTGCGCGCGGCCGCGGAGGCGCACCATGCGAGCGCCTGCGCGCAGGCGGGGCTGGAGTTCCATGCGGTGGGCGACGGGGCCCAGGCCCGGGGCGACGGGCCAACCCGCGTCTCGGCCTGGGCGGCGGCGCGGGGCATGCTGCAGGCCACCTTGTCGCCGCAGGGCCTGGCGGCCGAGGTGCAGGCTCTGCGGCCCCTGGCCGAGGGCGCGGACCTGCTGCTGGGCAACCAGCTGGCCTACGCGGGCTCGCTGGTGCGCCGGCTGCTGGGCAAGCCCTGGGTGTTCTGCGCGGCCTCGCCGCTGGCCGTTCCCTCGCGCCTGGACCCCCCGCTGTGGCCCTACCTGCAGCCGGCGCAGCAACTGGCCGAGCGCCTGGGGCTGCCGCAGGCGGGTTTCGTGGGCCTGGCGCGCCTGGGCACGCGCATGCTCATGCGCCCGCAGGCGGCGCTGCGCCGCGAGCTGGGACTGCCGGCCGGCGGGCACCCGCGCTTCGAGGCCATGTACTCGGATCGGCTGAACCTGCTGCCGGTCTCGCCCCTGCTGGCGCCGCCCCAGGCCGACTGGCCGGCGCACACGCGGGTGCTGGGCTACACCTGGTTCGAGGCGGATTTCCTGGGGGACGAGGCGCAGGCCCTGGCCTTGCGCGAGTTCGCGCAGTCGGGCCCGGCGCCGGTGGTGTTCGCGCTGGGGGGCAGCCTGCGGGTGCGCCCGGGCAGTTTCTACGAACGCGCGGTGCAGGCCTGCCGGCAGCTGGGACGCCGCGCCATCCTGGTGGCGGGGCGGCAGTTGCACGCGGGCCTGCCCAGCGGGCCGGACCTTGCGCTCAGCGGCTACCTGCCCTATTCCAGGGTGTTCGGCCTGGGCGCGGCGGTGGTGCATTCGGGGGGCATCGGCGCCATCGGCTGGGGCCTGCGCGCGGGGGTGCCGCAACTGCTGGTGCCGGCCGAGTGGGACCAGTTCGACAACGCGCGCCGCGCGCGCCGCGCCGGCGTGGCGCGGGTGCTGGCAAGGCGCGACTGGCAGGCGCGCGACCTGGCGCGGGCGCTGGGCGAGCTGCTGGAGGACCAGGCGCTGCGCGCGCGTTGCGCGCAGGCGGCCGACGTGCTGCGCGCCGAGGACGGCGCCGCCGCCGCCTGCGAGGCCGTCGAGCGGCTGCTGGCGCCGCGCTGAGGCGGCGCGCAGGGCCTGCGGCATCAGTGGATCACGCCCAGGTTCTGCAGGCTGGCGAAGGGGTAGACGATGGAGCCGACCACGCCGAGCACGCGCTGCAGGTCGGTGGACGGAGCATCGGACACGTAGATCAGGTCGTGGTTGCGCACGGGAAAGCTCTGCGCCACGAAAAAGGTGGCCGGGTCGCGCAGGTTGAACTGGAAGATGGTGGGCACCTTGCCGTCCACCAGGGTGCTGGGCTTGTCGGGCCAGGCCAGCGCGTCGGGGGACTCGAAGCGGAACACGAACACCCCCGAGGGGTTGGAGCGGTTGGCGTCGATGCCCCCGGCGCGCGCCAGGGCCTGCGCCAGGGTGATGCCGCTGGCCTCGAAGTCCACCTCGCCGTTGCGCGCGGCGGCGCCCAGCACGGTGAAGCTGGAGGGCTGGTACAGCGCGGTGACCACGTCGCCGGCGCGCAGCGGGATGTCCTGGCGCGGGTCGCGCAGGATGGTCTGCAGCGGCAGGATCATCACGCGCCCGTCGCGCGAGAGCTGGATGGAGGTTTTCTCGACCGGGCGGGTGACGCCGCCGGCCAGGGCCAGCGCGCGCAGCAGGCGCAGGCCGCCGGGGTTGAGGGGCACTTCCATGCTGTGCTGGACATTGCCCACCACGGTCACGTTCTGGGTGTTGTTCTGCAACAGCCTGACCAGCACCTGCGGGTGGTTGGCCATGCCCTTGAGCCGGGCGGTGATGCGCTGCTCGATCTGGGCCACGTCCAGGCCCTCGGCGTGGATGGAGCCGGCGAAGGGAACGCGGATGTCCCCGGCGTTGTCCACGGTCTGGGGCGGCAGGGTCACGCTGCCCCCGCCGCCGCTGGTGGCGCCGGTGGCGAGCAGGGCCTGGGAGCTGAACAGCACGGCGGGCGGGGCTTCCCAGATGTAGACCTCGAGCACGTCGCCGGGGCCGATGCGGTGGGCCGGATGCTCGGCGCCCTGGAAAAAGCTGGAAAAGCGCTGGCTGGCCTGCTCCTGCTCCAGCCGGCGGGCCACGGCGTAGTCGACGGGAACGACCTCGATGCCCCGCAGCGAGGCCTGGGTGGGCGCGGCGTCGACGGTTTTCTCGGAAGGGCCGGCGCCGGAGAGGAAATGGGCGCAGCCGCCCAGGACCAGGGCCAGGCCGGCGAGGCAGGCGGTGCGCGCGAAGCGGAATGTCATGCGGTGAGCGAGGGGCGGGCCGGCGAGGTCCGCGGGGCGGGAGGCCCTGGGCAGCACCGGCTTGGTGGCAGGAATTCTTGAATTTCTGACGGGATGTTGCTCAAT